>JBBRCR010000234.1:0-12792 GCA_038204695.1 Opitutales bacterium
GCGATGGCCGGGGTGCTGCGCCGGGCAGGCATCCGCTGCTTCGACCTCGAGCAATATGTCGAGCCGCTGCGCGAGCAAATCCGCCAAAACGCCGAGCGCATCGCCACCGAGCACGGGGTGAAGATCCAGTATCTGACCAACAACAAGACCCGGAAGGAAGACATCGTGGCGGAGATCCTGGAGCGGCGCGGCCACCTGCCTGGCCTGGTCCACATTATCTCGGCCATGGAAGGCTGCACGAAGTATTCGCCGTGGCCCGATGGCTGGGACCGCAATTGACCCACCCGACAAGGTAAGATCGAAGCCAGATCTCACGCCTATGAGCGCCAATTCCAAAATCGAGTGGACCGATGCCACGTGGAACCCTGTCCGCGGTTGCACGAAGATCAGTCCCGGGTGCAAACACTGCTGACCTCGCGCACTCCTGAGGCCCACCGGGTCCGCGTGACCGGTCGGCTCGATGTCATGGGTGCGAGCCAATGCGTCCTGAAACTCGAATTGCGCCCCGGGGTCGTGGTCACCGCCCTGTGGGAAGGCACTTCCCCGGTCGAGTCCTTGGCCGAACATTTCAATCACGATGTCGTGGTAGAAGGCACCGGCGTCTTCCGGCCATCGGGGAGCCTTCTCCGAATCGACGCCGATGCCATTGCCCCCGCCTTGAAGCAGCATGAGTTTTTTTGGGAGCTGCCGGTCGCACCGGTCGTCAAAGATTTCGTCAAAGCGGCCCGGTTGCGTCCGACGGACAAATCGGCCTACGCCGCAATTCTCGGGTCGATTCCCCCGGAGGAATCGGATGAAGAATTCTTCGCCGCTGTCGAAGCTTTGAGTTGATAATATGAGCCAGGTAACGGCCTGCCTGCTCGACACCAACGTAGTGTTACATGCCACCCGGCAGACCAGTCCGTTTTCTGCGGCCATCGATGCTCAATTCCACCTCCGTGTTTCGCCATTCCGGCCGGCAATCTGCGAAGTGACAGTGGGTGAACTTTGGGGGTTTGCGCAGAGTTGGGGAGAGCGGCGCAAGACCCTCCTCCGTCATGTTATCGGGCAATTGCTTGTTCTTCCGATCTCGACTCCGTCCGTCTACCAGCGTTGGGGCGAACTCTATTCCCACGCGAGAGCTCACGGACTCGCAATCCAGCAGGACCACAATGATGTCTGGATCGCTGCGACCGCACATGGACGGCAAGACGTACGATGAGTTTCCCAAGGCGCAGACTAATCCGGTTCCAAGGGTCGCCGGTCGATTGCATCTCCTCGGAGCACTCGCCGTCGTCTGAACCACCCCCCGTCGCCAAAGTTCATCTCCCCTCGCTTGAACAAGGCCTCCGAATAAGTTTCCTCCCGAATCATGCCCACGCTCTCGCCGCTTCCCGTCAATCCCGCCGTGCTCACTTGGGCACGGGAGGAAAGCGGCTACCCGGTCGAGCGCGTGGCCGAGCGTTTGCAGGTAAAGTCGGATCGCGTGCAAGCATGGGAAAGCGGCACGCGTCCTCCGACTTTGCGTCAGGTGCAGGAGCTGTCGCGTTTCTATCACCGGCCGTTGAGCGTATTCTTTCTGGCCAGCCCACCCCACGTTTCCCCGCTCGCGGCCGAATATCGCCGGCTGCCCGGCGTGGTGCCCGGTCAGGAATCTCCCGAGCTGCGCCTTGCCGCGCGTCGCATGTCCCTGCGTCGCGATAATGCGCTCAACCTCATGGAAGAATTGGGTGCGGGGGGCCCGGCGTTCTCTCTGTCAGCCCGGCTCAGCGAAGCCCATGAGGTCGTTGGCGCTCGCGTGCGCGAAGCACTCAAGATCGATATTGCGACCCAACTCGACTGGCCCAGCGAATGGCGCGCCTTGAGTGCATGGCGTGCCGCGGTCGAGTCACTGGGCGTGCTCGTGTTCCAATTCAGCAAGGTGGCGCTGACCGAAGCGCGCGGGATTTCCCTGCTGCACTTCCCTTTGCCGGTCATCGGCGTGAACAGCAAAGAGCAGCCGGAGCCGAAGAGCTACACCCTGATCCATGAGCTCGTGCACGTGATGCTCGCCGCCGGTCACGAGGAGGTGCCGGCCCTGCGCGAACGCCGCGATCCGGCCGAGTGGGAGGAAGTCGAGCGGTTTGCCGAATCGGTCGCGAGTCACGCCCTCGTCCCGGAAGCGGCGCTCGCGGACGTGGTCCGCAACGAACGCCTGCCGCAGAACAATTGGGATATCGGCGATGTGCGCCGGCTGGCGCGGAGATTCAGGGTTTCACCGCTCGCGATGGCGACGAGGTTGCGCGCGTCGGCCTATATTGACTGGGCGCACTATCAGGGCTGGCGACGCGGGTGGGATGCGTGGGTGGCGTCGCTGCCACCACGCTCCGGCGGTTTCGCCCATCCGGTGGGGCAGGCTCTCACCCGCAAGGGCCGTCCCTACATTCAGCTCGTGTTGGAGGCGCTGGGCAGCAACCGTATCACCACGGTCGATGCGTCGCGCTATCTCGATTTGAAAGCGGAGCACTTCGAAAAATTGCGCGGCGCGCTGTCGGAACGGCCGGGAACCAGCGAAGGCACCGATGAGTGAGGCGCCGCGCAAACCGCTCTACAGCATCGACACGAATGTACTGATGGAATGGCAATTTCGTGTGCATCCGACGGACATTTTTGCGACCCGATTTCGACTCGGTGATCGCGGCGATAAGCCGGTTGCGTGAATCGGTGACCGCGCCGACGAGCTGCGTGTGCAGCCGGATTTTCACGCCGGCGGCGACGCACATTTCCTCGAGCACCACCTTCATCAACTCGGGATCGTAGATCTCGCCCTTGCTCTTCTTGGCGATGTCGCTGCCGCGCGCGACCATCGCCTGGAGAATTTCCCGCATGATTCCGGGCTTTCGCGTGCCATCCATGATCTTGGTCAGCAAACCGGCAGTCCACACCCCGCCCAGGCATCCCGCCGACTCGATCAGCTGCGTGTCGGCGCCCGCGCGCGCGGCTGCGATTGCGGCGCCGATGCCCGCGGGCCCCGCGCCGCAAACAAGCACCTGGCTCCGGCCGGCGACGGGAATCGCCCGCCCGGCCTCCACGAACCGGCCGTCGACGAGCTGGCCCGACGTGCGGACGACCTCGCCCTTCGCGAAGTTCGGAAACGCCGCGTTCAGCCCGCGAATCTCCGCGCCGCGGGCGTGCGGAGCAAGCGTGAGGGCACACGGACCGAGCACGGCGCCCGTGGCCGCAGTCTGCAGGAAGCGCCGGCGTGTGTTCATGGGGTTCAAACGAGGCTCGTTTTTCATGGGGGTCAACTCACGGGCTGTCGCTATCGGATGCATTGGCGCCGAGTCCGCCGTCGCGCGGCCCGTGCGGCGCGATCGGGCGGAGTTTCTTGGCCGCGAGCGCGCGATCGCAATCCATGACCAGGTGCGCCGTCGCCGCGTCTACTTCCCGACCAAACGTGGCGCCGCCCAGGCCGATGCGAGTGAGACGGGAAATCACAGTTTCGATTTGAACGGGATGGCACCGAGGAGCAGGACGGCTCCCGCCACGCGGACATCGTTGTCCGGATGGTTCAGCAGACTCTGCACCCGCGGCGCGTCGAATGGAGCGCCGTGGGCCGCCAGGGCGTGGGCCGCTTCGAGCCGGGCAGGTACGGGGCCGGAGAAAAGTGTCTCGAATAGTTCGGCGATCCATTCTCCGCGGTGCGCGGGAGCGGCGTCGAGGACGAGAGCGGAGCTGACGAGAAACGCCCGGGGCATCGTGCCGCGGGGCTCAGCGTCGGCGGCGCGGGCGAGTTGACGCCGGATCGTGGAATCCGAGGGGCGAATCCAGCGCAGCGCGTATCCCGCCCGCTGTCGCGCCACCGCATCATCCGACGTGAGGGCGCGGCTGAGCGCCGCCAATGCATCCGGCGCCCCGGACCCGTGCAGCGCCCACCACGGGAGAATGGTATTCATCGCCGGCGGTTCTCCGGCCAGTTCACGCAGTATCCGAATCGTTGATTCAGGGCACCGATGCGCAAGCTTGGCGACGCTTTCGACGGCCTGTTTCCGATCGGCAGCGGTGGGATCGTGGATGACGGCTTCAATCGCCGCCGCCCATTTCTGGCGCTCACTCGGGGAGCGGCTCGCGTTTGCCAGCACCCGCCACACTCCAACCCGGTAGGCTCGGGCTCCAGCGGCGACATCTTCGCGTTCGAAGGCTTCGCGGACGAAGTCGACTTCCCCGGCCGCCAGCAGGGCCTCGGCGGCATGGACCTTCACCCAGGTGCTCTCCACCCGGAGGACTTCGTGCAAGGATTCTCGCGCCGCCGCCGCGACCATCGCCGGAAGAGGCGTTGAATCAGTCGCACCCCGCGGTGCAGCCGAGTGTGCGTCAGGCAGTGCCATGCAGGCCAGAATTAGAAGTGGGGCTATTCGCTTCACGTGGGTCACATCCTCGAGGAGCTGGGCGAAACGGTCGCGCGCGGACTCCATGCGGGCCGATGCCATCGTGACGGTTCCTTTTTGAAACCATGTCCGTGCGTGGGGCGCCTGGCGGGGGTGCGCGGGCGGGCCGCACCGGATGCAGCGGGTCGCATCCATTCGTGGTACCCGTGCGCGAAATCGATGGCGCGGATGCCGGTGAGGGCGAAAGCGCTGGGGTTCATCGCGGGCAAGACAGCCCGGCCGGATTGTCTATTGTCAAGAATGCGCTTTGCCTGGCGGGCGATATGATCCTGCCGGTTTTTGATTGTCGCCCGGCGTTGGGACGGACAGCTCAAGGGCGATGCACAGTCTCCCTGCGCTGTTCCGTCTCGATGGCAAAGTCGCGCTGATCATCGGTGGCGCGCGCAACCTCGGCATTGAAATCTCGGAGAGTGCCAAGTGAAGCTCCCCGTTCTTTCATTGGCGGCAATTTTCCTCGTCCAGGGCGCAAGCGTACGAGCGGCCGCGCCGGCCAGGGCGACTGTACTCGTCGCCGCGGGCGAAGTCTCGTGCGCCATCGTCGTGCGCAACGAGGAGCCGCTCTCCCAACGGTGTGCCGAAACCCTGGCCGAATACCTGCGACAGCATGCCGGAGCCAAACCGGTCATCCTTTCGGGGGCGGAACTGGAGAACGACCGACACCCGGCGCTCATCGTCATCGATGGCTCGCCCGGCCACCCCTTGCTGGCCAAAGCCGGCATCTCGCTCGAGGTGCCGGCCGATCGAGCGGACGCCTACCACGTGCAGACCGTGCAACAAAAAGGACGGGTGGTGATTGCCATCGCCGGCCGCAGCCCGGCCGGGGCGAAGTTCGGCGCTTATCGGCTGATGGAGGAAATGGACATGGGTCCCGGCCGGGCGTCCATTGCCCCGCTGGATCTGACGGCGTCCCCTTTTTTCAAGACCCGTTCGATCTCGTTGTTCAACATCTGGCGGGTTCCCGTCGGCGTCATCCGCCAGTGCAACCTGGAGAGCTGGCCGGCGGAGAAAATCCAGCGCAACGTTGCCATGTATGACGCTTTTGGTTACAACGCGCTCGAGACGCACGATCGTTTTCATGAGGACTTCCTCCAGGCGGTCTACGGCATCACGCGCGCCGCATGGCGCGACAAGGTCCATGCGATGTGCGACGCCGCCCATGCCGCGGGGATGACGGTTTTCCTGCGGCAATGGGGCAATTCCGTCGCGTTGGCGGTCAAGGAACTCGAGGGAGGCTACACTCCGTTCGGTTTTGAAAATCTCGCGCCGGACATTCCGGAGGAGCGGCGCCGCTGGGAAAGGGAGATCCGCGATTATGTGGCCACGAATTACGCCGCCCACATCGATCACTTCATCGGACACTGGGCGGATGCCGGCGGAATTCACGCCGGTTCGCAGGCGACGATCAAGGACGCGATGCTCCTGCACAACGAGCTGCGGGCCGCCTTTCGCGCCCTCAATCCGCGCATCGAGACCTCGTTCAACCTGTGGAATATGCAGAACCCGAAGGGCCATCGCGGGTGGCCGGGTTACGTTGATCACAAATCCGTCACGACCGGCGTGCTCGAGAAGGATGTGATCGTCGCCCAGGCCACGCGGGCCCGCTCGCATCCGTATTCGGAAAAGGTCACGCGTGAAATCACGGCTGACGGCTACCGCGCGGCGGTCTGGTCGTGGCGGCGGGCCGACACGGAGGTGCGTTTGGGCGATCCCGGGCTGCGGGTCCGCATCCACAACGTCATGGGCGATTATTTCCACGGGTTGCCGGACTCCGCCCGGCAACTCGAGTGGCACAATATCGAGCGCAACCAGCACGGCATCGCGATCGATGTTAATTTCTACGTGGCGGGAAAACTGATGTGGGATCCCAAGGCCGATGTCGGCGCCGCCCTCCACAGGTATTGCTCCCTCGTGTTCGGCACGGCGAACGCCAGCGCGATGGCCGAAGCGTTTCTCACCATCGAGGCCACGCGCGACGTCGAATCGCAGGTCAGCGCATACGTCGTCGAACATCCGCTCGCCGCCGGCAAGCGGGCGCGGCAGGCGCTGGCGGCCATCACGAAAATTGACCTGTCGTCCGGCCATCGTTCACGTCTCCCATCGGCGATCTCCCCGGCCGAGATGCTGGACGAAATGCGTGCGACCCTTGCGGTGATCATCGAAAATGCCGGCTTCTGCGCGCAGGAACTGCCGGCGATCGATGCGCTGATCGAGTCTGATCGGAAGGACGATGCCAGGGCGCGGGCCGCCGTGCTCCGCCAGCGGGCCGATGAATGGTCTGGCACGATTGCGGGAGGGATGGAAGGCCTCTGGCTCAAGGAAACCCTCGAGGCGAGACTGGCTGAAAACGCCCTGTTACGTTTCGATGACTCGCTCGGGTGGCGAATCAACAACGTGGCCTCGCTCGAGGAAATCGACGGGCAGATCGCCGTCACGGCGACGGGCGGGGCCACGGGGGTGGCGCTGCTCGAGCTTCCCCAGCCGATCCACCGTCACGCCGAGTTTCACGTCCGGTGCACGGTGGCGGAAACGGGCGCATCCCGGAATGGCGGACTTGTTTTCGGTTCCGCCCTGACGCCCGATGCGCTCATCCGCTGTCAGGCGTTCATTGGCGGTCGCGATTTGCGGATCAGCGGCCGCGGCCTCGTCAAGCCCATCCGCCTGGCGGTACCAAACCTGGAGACCATGCGGCCGCTCGACTGCACGGTGGTGGTGGATCTCGACCGACACCGCGTGACATTCACGGTGGGCGGGTATTCGGCTGAGGCCGAGTTGAAGGAATCCGTCGCCGCACTGCGTTACTACGGTGTGGTGGTTGATCGGGCGAAAAGTCGCTTTGGGAAAATCGATGTGATCCGCGCCGATTGATCCGGAAGGCCTTCCGTGGCTGCGAGCGCCAGCGAGTGGACTGCCCTCCACTCGCCGGGCGCTCGCAGCCACTTCATGGCGGTTCGCATTGCGGGATCAATACGGATTGCCGTCGCGGGTGTGGGCGGGCGGATTCATCTTCAAGCCCCGGAGGGCAAGCGTTTGTGCGTATTTGGACTGTGGTGACGCCGGCACCGTCACCTCGAGCCCATTCGCCTCGTGGGAGAACGTCACACGCTCCGTGCTGCCGAGCAGCGAAACCTGGCTGACGCGGCCTTCGAGTCCGGGTTTGGCGGCCAGCGCCGTGAGCGTGACCTTCTTTCCGGCGTGGTCGCCGATGAGGATCGCGTAGAGCACATCGTCCTTCACCGTGAAGCGCACCTGCGGCCCGGCCTCACCGCGACCCCCGCCGCTGCCGAACGTCACCCAGTTGTGCGTGCCGTGGATCGCGTCGCCGTTGATTTCGAGCCAGCGGCCGATCTCGAAGAGCACGTCCTGTTGTTCGCGCGGAATGTTACCGTCGGCCTGGGGCGAGATGTTGAGCAGATAGGTGCCGTTCTTGCTGACGGTGTCGATGAGCCGGCGCAGGATTTCGCCGGCGGGCGAGATGCGCATGCCCTCGGTGTAGCCCCATGTGCTGCCGATCGCGTCGTCCACCTGCCACACGCCCGGCCGGATCCCGGACGGCGAGCGGCTGCCCACTTTCTCGAAGTCGAGGATGGATCCGATCTGCCGGTCGTTGAGGCCGCCCGGCGCGAACGCGGCTTTCTTCGAGCTGATCGAAACCTCCTGCCGCCACTCCTTCGCCCGGTTGTAATAGTAGGCGGCCAGGTGCAGCTTCAGCGGATCGAGGTAGCGGATGTCGATCCCGTTGTCGAACCACAGCAGGTCGGGGCGGTATTTCTCGATCAGCTCGACGTTGCGGGCGAACCAGTCGTGGAGAAAACGCTGCAGCGCGGCGTCACTGCGATCAGCGACGTGGTAGAAACCGGCCCACTGAGGATCGAACAGGTCGGCTTTTTTTGCCTTCAGGCCGGCGAGGATTTCCGCCGGCGGATTGATGAACGTGAAGTTTTCAATCCCGTGATTCGACACGCCGAACTTCATCCCGCGGGACCTGACCGCCTGCGCGAGTTCGCCGATGAGATCCCGTCCCGGTCCCATGGCCTTCGCGTTGTAGCGTGTGACCTGGCTGTCCCAGAGCGCGAAGTTGTCGTGATGCTGCGCGGTGGGGATGACGAAGCGCGCGCCGGCGCGCCGAAACAGTTCAGCCCACGCATTCGGGTCGAAGAGCCCGGTCTTGAACCGGGGGATGAAGTCCTTGTAGCCGAACTTTTCGAGGGGGCCGAATTTCTCGATGTGCCACGCGCGGATCCCGGCGTTGCCGTACATGTGTTTCTCATACCACTCGTTGTGCCGCGCCGGGATCGCGTGGAGCCCCCAGTGCATCATGATGCCGAATTTCGCGCCGACGAACCACGCCGGCACCGCATAGTTCTGCCGCAGGGACTCCCACGTGGGCCGAAACGGACCGGCTGGAATCGTGATGGGCAGCGAGGCAACAGCGGCGTTGACGACCTCGGGCGTTGTTTCCGGCGCCATGTCATAGCCGGCGTCGTTGCCGACAATTGCCATCGGGTTCGGGTCGGGCGGTGGCGGCGGACGCGGATTGGGCTGTGCCTGCGCCAGCGACAACACCGCGACGAATGCGAGCACCGGGATCAGTCCAAGGAGGCGCATGGGAAAAAGGGTGCAGTGATCTTTCCCGGACACCGGAAAGTGGCGACGTTGCCAAGTTCGGACGGTTCGGTTCTTCCGGCAATGCCGACCGACAATAAAGGTCGCGTCCGGTGCGAACGGGGGCAGCTGGAACCGCCCGTGATTTCTTCCGCGCGATTTTCACCCATCGCTTTACCTGCGGCGGTTCCTGGCTATGCGTTTCGCCATGTCCTCTTCCGCTTCAGCGGACGTGACGGCGACGCTTCTGGCGCACCGGCGCGTGTTCAAATCGTTCCTCGCCTCGCGCGTCGGCAATGAAGCCGACGCCGAGGACCTATTGCAAAATGGCCTGGTGAAGGCGCTGCAGCGCGCAGGTGAAGTGAAGGATGGCGAGAAGGCGGTCGCGTGGTTTTATCAGCTGTTGCGCAATGTCGTCATCGATCACGTGCGCAGCCGGACCGCTTCGAGCCGGCGGGACGATGCGTGGGCGAGCGACAGCGTCACGCTCGCGGACGACGCTGACGCGCGGCGCCAGATTTGCGGGTGTTTCGAGAAACTGATTCCGTCGCTGAAGCCGATGCACGCGGAACTGCTCCGACGCGTCGAGTTGCAGGAGCAGCCGGTGGCCGAGGTCGCGATCGCGCTGGGAATGACGGCGAACAACGCCAGCGTCACGCTGCATCGTGCACGCGCCGAACTCCGCGCGAAGCTGGTGGATTTTTGCGGCAACTGCGCGTGTCTGGACAACTGCGAATGCGAGTGACCGCGCGGCTGGCGTGAGTCGTCCGTGGAGGGTTCTTGCGAACTGAGCGACCTGCCTGACCACGGTTATTTCCTACCGCGGCCTCCGACCGCAACCGAAGGAAGGAGGCCAAACTATTAACCACAGATGGGCGCAGATGGCGCAGATAATTCGAACAGGACCATCTGCGAAAATCTGTGGTTGATGGATTGGAAAGAATCGTCGCAAAAAAACACGCCAGAAGAAGAGTGGCACACAGAGATGGGAATTGAGGTGCCGGAGCAGAAAAGCAGATGTTGGTATGTTTGGCCTTCTCTGGGTCCTCTGGTTCGACCTCTGTGCGCTCTGTGACCCAAGCATTGGTTTTCCTCGGTGAACTCTGGGTCGGAGCTCCGGGCGCTCTGTGACGAAAAAGTTTTTCATTCAGCCTGTTAAATGTCCCGTTCGAGCGCGGTTTTGCGGAGCATCGAGCCGGAACTCCTGCCCGCTTCCCGCCGGTCCGGTGCGCGGTTCGCTGTTCACGCGCGAGGCGTTCACGGAGGTGCGCGTGTATTTGGAATTCCGACACGCGTACAACTCCGAGGGTCTCGGACCGCGCCGGGGCAACAGCGGTCTCTACCTCCAGAATGCGTACGAACTTCAACTCGTCGACAGCTTCGGCCTGCCGCCCGACGAAACGTCTGCCGGCTCGCTCTATCACCTCCCGGTCCCGCGCGTAAACGCCGCCGCTGCGCCGCTCGAATGGCAGTCACTGGAGGTCGATTTTCGCGCCGCGCACTTCGATGCCAGCGGACGAAAGATCGCCCACGCCCGCCTGACGGCGTGGCTCAACGACACGCTCATTCACGACAACATCGAAGTGCCGCACCCCACGGCCGCGAGTCTCGCGAGCGCACGTCTGCTCAAGGATCCAACGACACCGCAGCCACTGATGCTGCAAAGTCACGGCAATATTCTTCAGTTCCGAAACATGTGGGTCCTGGCCTCACCCTGACGAAAAACCAAACCAGTCGAGTCGGAGCAACTCGCCCGCACCGCCTTTGAATGCAAACGTGAGATTTTCGGTGCCGGCGCGGTTTGCGAGCACGCAGGCGACGGTCGCGTAATCAGTCCAGGAACCGGTGGACGCCACGGAGCACGTTCCCAAGAGAGGGCCGTCCTCACCGCCGCGCCGAATTTCGATCGTGGCGCCGGCCGGATTTCCGCAAGCGACGCGAAAGCGGATCGTGGCATGGGACGGAAGATCGCGCACTGTCGGGAAAGCCAGGGAGGATTGGTGGCGAATACGTTGAACCTCGAACCCGCCCGCCGGCGATTCCCTACAACCGGCCATTCCACACCTTCATATGCGGATCGGCATAACCTTTCAGGATGGGGTTGGCCGCGGGCAGAATCGCCGGGCCAAAACCAAGACCAGGCCCTGCGTTTGCAACGGCTGTTCGCGAGGCCGCTCCCGCTGGAGCTACCTTTTTTCGCCCTGAATCTGCAGGTTGCGGAACTTGCCGAGATCGTCGAACGAGCCCAGGCCGATCCACCCGTGGCCCAAGGTCTTGTCCTGAGCGGTCAGGACCGGTTTATCCATGTCGTCGAAGAAGACGGCGATCCTTCCCGTCACCGTGTCATGGACGAGTTTGAGCTGGTGCCATCGGCCGGGCTGCCAAGGACTCCCCTCCGTACGCGTGGCTGTGATCGCCCGGCGGTCGGCGTGATCGACGAGATGGATTTGATGATGATTGGCGTCGGCCTTTTCGCCGAGATGAGCGTAGTAAAACCGCGTTTCGTCCTGGCGGGCAAAGGCGATGCAAAGATCGTTGTTGCCTGCATCGAATTTTGTGAGCTGGCCCTCGACCGTCAGGGTGAACGACTTCCACTCGGTGGTCTCGAGCCAGGCGATGTTGAACGGACTGCGGACTTTTGGTTTGTGATTCTGCTGCTGCTTCAGGGTGAGGACAGAGCGGCCGTCTTCCTGGCTCAAGTTCCAAGCGGCCGGATCGGCAAAGGTCCAGGCACCACGCGTGTCGAGGGGACGAACCGGTTCGGCGGCAAGAAGCGGGAGGGCGGAAAAAACGAACAGCAGGATTTTCATGGGAAAGCAGCCGGCGGCCGGAAGGAATCAGGGACTGGCTGGCAATAGAAGATTGTGCCGGTGGCACTACAAATAGGATGAGGGAACTTTTCAGGAGCAAGAGGCACGAGGAGGGTGAAGTCAAAAGGTGCCGCCACGATCGGACGAGATGCCGAATGCTGCTTCTATTCGGTACCCTGTTGATCTCGGTCCAAGAAAAAGCCCGCGCTCATCGCGCGGGCTCGAGAACGAACAACTGACTGCAAAGTCCCCCGCTTTTCCCAAGAGCGGCGCGGGGTGTTGTCAGAAGGCGTGCGAGAAACTCGCCGAAACCACTCCGCGGCCAATCGCGAGGGTGTTGGGGAACCGCGGCGCCGAGCCCTGCTTCCCATACGCGTCGCGACCTTCCGTGTACGCAAAGCCGAGGACGAGTTTGCTCTTCGGTGAGACCTGAAACGGCGCTGAAACGCCCAACAGCCAATAGTCACCCCAGGCTTTCGTTGCCGGACGCGCACCGTTCACCGCCTCGCGCAAGTAGTAACTGCCGACGGTGCCGACGAAATCGAGCTCGCTGCCGATCGCTTTCATGGGCAGCGCGTACGCCGCGGTGAATTCATACGTCGGGCCTTCCAGCCTGATGTCGTAATAAATTTTCGGCGTCAGCTTCACCCCGGCCACCGTGTAATTCAGCGCCACGTTGGGCTCGAACGTCGTCCGGTAAAATCCCAGCGCGGTGGGCGCGTCCGGATACACATACCAGGTGAATCCCGGCGCGATGCTCATCACATCGCTTACCGTGAAATTGTAGGAGCCATACAGGTCCAGCTCCGGATCCGAGGAGTCAGGCACCTTGTCCGTCAGCGGAAAGGTCGACCACAGGCCGACGGTGGTCGGACCCGAGGCGAACTCGACCGCCGGCTGGAACGAGAAACCGCCCAGCCGCTGCCCGCGGAACATGTACTGCGAAACAGCGGCGGACGTAGCCGTGATACTGA
>JBBRCR010000235.1:0-12736 GCA_038204695.1 Opitutales bacterium
GGAGCGGCGGCTTTCCTGCCGCCGAAGTACGTTCGGTCGACCGGTCTTGGGCGACTGGAAAGTCGCCCTTCCGGTCAACCGCGCCCCCGGCGCGACACCATACGCGGTGGCAAATCTGTGGGGCAAGCGCAGGGCTAGGCATTTCGCGCAAGGGGAAACTGGTAGGCCTGTCTCGCTGTCGGACGATCACCGGGAGCACTCTTGTCGACGTGACGACGTGAAACCGTTCGATGCGCCGAAATTGGCGCATTCGTCCGCGTGGTGGCTGTATCCGCTTAATCCGCGTTATCCGCTTATTCCGCGGCCAAAATCTGCCATGACTCGGCTCACATGTGCTCCTCGTAGGTGATGTCGATCTTCGCGAGGAAGGCCTTCTTCTTGGCGGCGCCCTGGAAACGGATGCTGTGCGTGAGCTCGTCGTAGACCCAGCCGTTTTGCGGGTCGGGGCGCACCTCCTCGCCATCGACCAGCACGCGCAGACTCTTCTTGTAGAAGCTCGCGGTGGGTTCGACCGGTTCGAGCGCAACGGCAACGGTGTCGGCAATCCGGTCGCCGAGCGCGGCCAGCGGACCGGAGAAATCACTCTGGATGTTCAGCACGGTGCCACCCGTGAGCTCGGCCGCCCGCCGGTGCGAGATGTTGTCCGGCGCCACCACCGCGTGCATCTCGAGCTTTCCCCGCTTGTTGCCCTTGGCGATGATGAAGGGACGCAGCACCCAGTAATTGATATAGCCATCGAGCGTCTGGCGTCTTTTCGGATTGCGCGCGTTGTATTGGTTCAGCAGGTCGGGGAGTTTGCCGTTTTCGATCCATTCGGCCTGGGGCGGCCCGCTCCGTTGCTCCTTCCACACCGCCATCCGCGTTTCCTCCTCGTCCATGAAGAAGACCACAATCGTGGTCGCGTCGGGTCGCAGGAACGCGTGCTGTTTGTTATAATAACCCGCGACGAAATTATATACGGAGGTAAACGCCGTCCGGTTGCTGTCGCCGTTGGTGCCGACTTTCACGAGCTCGGCAAAAATGCGGTCGGGCGTCCGGGGCGTCACCCAGGGCTGGGCCATCACCGGAAGCGTCACCAGCATGCCGTTGCTCGCGACGCGCCTGGTTGTCTGCTTTGGCCGGCCGCGGCTGTCAGGCACGGGGTTGCCCGCCGGGTCGAGCTGCACGGAGCGGACCTCCTTGAAGTAAGGCTGGTCGTCGGGCCGGCGGCCCGGGTCCGCGTTCACGAAATCGGTCGTCAGCACGCCAATCCGGTAGTCGAGATCGCGGGTGTGGAAAAGCTGCCGAAACCGGCTGAGGTTGGCGGCGATCCGGCTCTGATGCGCGGCCATCGAGGGTGAATTGTTGATGACGAACACGAGGTCGACCTCACGGCTGCGCGAGCGATCGACCGACATATGCTTTACGTTGCGGATCGGCTCGACGTTGACCGAGATGACATTTTCCACGCCGAGGTGCGCGTTGTTTTCGTCGATCGTGTAATACGTGAAGCGATCCTCGCCGATGAAGCCCGGGTTGGGCGCATAGGTGAGCTGGCCGGTGGCGCGATCGAGCCTGGCCGTGCCGTTCTGCGGTTTCGCCTTGTCGTCGAGCAGGTATGAGACCTTCGGGTTGGCGGTGACGATGCGGTCGGCCGGCGACATGAAATCCTCGTGACTGGGAACCTTGTGCGTGACCGGCGAATTCGGGCGCGTCGTCAGCGAGACCTCGCGCACATTCACGGTGCGCACGCGGTCGGCGCCGACCTCGAACTTCTCCAGCATGACCGCGGGAGGCGGCCTCACCTGGATCGCGACGGTATTTTTGAATACCAGGCCGGACGTTTCATTGCGCACGGTGTAGGCAAACGAGTCCGCGCCCGTGTAACCTTCCTGCGGTCGATACGCGAAATAGCCGAGGCGCGAAGTCTTGTTCTTAAAGAAATCCGCCTCATCCCCGCCCCCCGCGAGTCCCACCCGACCATAGGCGGGCTCCGCCGTGACGGTGAACACCAGATCGCCGCGCGTGTCAGCGCTGAGAATCTCCGGGGCGACGACGAGCTGGCCGTGCACGCCCGTGCCCTCGGCCTCGATCTCCATCGGTGTCGTCGAGACGATCGCACTGTCGCCGGGCGTGGCACGCTTCACACCCGCAGCGTCGCTGCCGGGCGCGGGAGCGTCGGCGGCGAAGGCCGGCGCCGTCGCCAGCATTAACACGAGCGACAGGACGCGCAGCCACTCGCGGGCGCTGGTTTCGAGGGTCATGGGAGTGAAGACGGAGCCGGGCATAAGATCTGTTGCGTAATCCCAGCCACGTCCAGGTTCCACCAACCTTGCAACGCTGGCGATTGACAAACGGGAAATAAGATCCGGCGCCGGTCAAGCAGGGAGACCGGAAGACCTTTTTACGCGGGTTCATTCCTCCGCGATACCGGGCCGGGCCGAGATTTGACCTATGTCACCGCGTTCGCGTTCTACAAATTCTAGTGGGCGGCAGCCGCCGCCCTATGCGACCTATGCGTGTTGTGCATGGCCGACATCCGGACCGCGCAGTATGCGAGTAGCGGTTTTCAAAGTATCTTCACGCCATGAAAGCCACCCGCATCTACGCTGACGCGGAAGGAATTTCCCACTTCGCCGACATCGAAGTCGCCGTGAAGGACGGCGGTGACATCGGGCGGCTGTCCGACCCGATGCCCGGCCTCGGCATCATCTTCCGGGAGACAGAGCCAAGCTATGACTACGACTGGCGCCGGCCGCCACAGAAGCAGTGGATTGTATGGACACGTCTACCACATGGCAGAGGCTGTCGCCGCTGGCGCGCGCGAAGTGCCTGGCGCAGAGGTGGAGCGGCTACAAGTGGCAGAGACTCTGCCCCAGGAAGTTCACGGAAAAATGGGCGCGATCGACGCCAAGAAAGCGTTCGCACACATTCCGATCGCCGACCCGAGGAGACTCGCCGAAGCCGATGTTATCTTTTTCGGGACCGGCACTCGCTTCGGGAGTGCGACCGCACAGATGCAGGCGTTTTTTGAGGCCACCGGTTCATTGTGGAACAGCGGCGCCCTTGTCGGGAAAGTCGGCCGTGTCTTCACGTCCTCGGCCAGCCAACATGGCGGCCAGGAAACAACGCTGTTCAGCATGATGACGTTTCTCTTTCACCAAGGTATGGTGGTCGTCGGCGTCCCCTATGCTGAGCAACGCCTCTTGCACATGGGCGATATCACGGGTGGGACGCCCTACGGGGCCAGCACCATCACGAATGCCAAAGGCGAACGCATGCCGAGTGAAAACGAACTTGGCACCGCTAGGTTTCAAGGCCGGCACGCGACGCAACTCGGCGCGAAGCTCGTGAGAAAGTAACCATGCAGATGAACACCGACACCTTGCGATCCGGATGCCCGCTTCCGCAGGCGCGGGGTGGGCTCATTCTACGGAGACCGGAAGACCTCAGGCCTTACCTTGTACCCGATGGGTCCATGGGGGCGTTGCCCGACGTTCAATGGCGATCTTGCCTCGGTGAGCCGTGAACGCCGGGTAAAGCCACGGGCGGGAGCAGAGCGAATTCCGAACTGCCAGCGGCACGCTCTCGGCTACGGCTTCGC
The DNA here is from genome assembly GCA_038204695.1 of Opitutales bacterium. Lineage (GTDB taxonomy): Bacteria > Verrucomicrobiota > Verrucomicrobiia > Opitutales > Opitutaceae > ER46. The sequence continues at coordinate 3,584 of JBBRCR010000235.1, forward strand.
CGGCCAGGCGGGAACGAGGCTGTTAATATAGTCCTCGAGCCGAGTGTAGCCGTCGCCGTCAGGATCGGCGTTGCGATCCGCTGGATTTCTGGGGTCGAGCCCTCGGGCACGCTCCCAGGCATCAGGCATGCCGTCCTGGTCGGAATCTTGCGGCGCGGCACTGCTGTGCAGGTCCGGCCACCCGCCCACCTCCTGCTGCGAGTTGAGCAACTTCCCGCGACGCTGGCGAACGTCAGCAGTGACACGAATGTCGACGGCGTCCCGATGCAACGATGCACCGGCGTGATCGAGCACCAACTCAAACGCCTCCCGCGCCGGCTGCGTTTGGGGCAGGAACGCGCCGAGGGCCGGTGGCTCCGCCGTCTTCCAATCGTCCACCTTTCCCCGGTACTTGTAATTATCCTTCGGCGTGCCGAGCCAGCGCTTGAAGTCGAGCGCGCCGTAATTATTGCGCGTGAGATCATCGCGGCCTTCAAAGACGTTGCCGCTCATGTGCCCCTTCGCGAGATCGGTCAGGCTGCCTTTCATCGCAATCGGCAGCTGAGATGGATCCGTCATTGGGCCGGGCCGCCACGTGTTGTTGATACAGTTGATAAAGTGATCGCAGAAATTGGCGGTGCCACCGCTGCTCCAATTGTAGATTACATTGTTTCGGAAATCCACGATGTAGCGGGGCGGCTTCTGCGCGCTGCCCAGGGTCGGGTGGCGGTCGCGGCAGGTGGAAATCAGGTTATGGTGGAATGAGACGTCCCCGGTCAAATCACGGTATGACGCTGCCATCGCATGGGTGCCGTGACTATGGAGACTTTCGTTCAGCGCTTCACTGATGATGCTCCATTGGAGCGTAAAATTCCCGCCCCGCCGCAGATCATGTGTCCCATCTATCGCCCAGCTGAGTGAACAATGGTCGATGATCACCCGATCCACGTCGTCCGTGTTCAGCGTATCGTCGCCGCCTTTTGCGCCCACCACCTTGTTCTGATCTCCCAATCTGAACCGGAGGTAGCGAAGCACGACATCGGTGGCGTTGCGAATTTGGAACGTGAAATCGCGAATCGTGATGCCATCGCCCGGCGCAGTCTGTCCGGCAATCGTGATGTAGGATTTGTCCAACACGAGCCGGCTCTTCAGGAGAATGGATCCCGACACTCCAAAGACGATCGTGCGCGGCCCTTGGGCGGAAGTGACTGCCTCGCGGAGCGAGCCTGGACCGGAGTCATCCAGGTTCGTGACCATATAGACATCGCCACCCCGGCCGCCTTTCGCCCATCGCCCGAATCCCTCTGCGCCCGGAAAAGCCGCCAGCGGGGCCGGCGGCGCTGTCGCGACGGACCGCGCTGCGAACGCCACGCCCGGCGCGGAGAATGGCAGCAAAACGGCCAGGCAGCATAATAAAACGGCCCGCATCCAGGAAGGTAGTGGCTTCATGTGTTGCATGCTCAAAATGTTCCTTTGAAACCGACGGCGTATTGCGCCCCGGACTCACTATAGCGTTGGAGCCGGGCGTAGTCGGGCGTGGCGGGGCTGGACCACTCCGTGAGCGTCGGCTCGTTCGTGACGTTACGTCCCGTCAGGAAAAGCGCGATACGACGCGTCATCCGAAATTGAGCCGTCAAATCGTAACTCACGCTCGCCCGGCGAAACTCGAATGAATTCGGCCAGTTCTGCGGGCTGCCCTGCTGCAGCCCGCGGTAGTTGCGCTTGACCTGCAAGCTGAGCCTGCCCCGGTCGTAGCTCACTCCCGTGTTGAATACCTTCGGCACGAAACCCTTGAAATCGGCTGTATTGTTGCCCTGCAGCCGGAGGCGGCTGGCGTTGGCAAAAACGGAAAAGCCGCTGGCCCACGCCGGCAGGAAGGTGAGCGCCTGATCATAGGAAATCTCGACACCGCTCACGCGCGCGTCGCCGACATTCAGGTAGTGGCTGAACCGGTAATTCCCATATTCAGGCCCGAGGTTATATTCCTCGAGCAGCGCGGGCGTCGCGTCCTGCGTCACGAGCCCGAAATAGTTTTCGATGTCCTTGCGGAACGCACCGACCGAAAAGACGCCAGCCGTTTTGAAATAATACTCCAGCGCCACATCATAGTTGTTCGACTCCCACGGTTTGAGATTGGCACTGGTGGTATTGATGAGCGGCGGATTGTTCGTATCCCGGATGTCGATATCCGGCAGGATCCGCGGCAGATCGGGCCGGCCGAGGGTGCGCGCATAGCTGCCCCGCGCCACGAGATTGGCGAGGATTGAATAGCGCGCGTTGAAGCTGGGGTAATAGCCATCGTAGTCGTTCTTCGTCGAGGACCCGCGAACTATATTGATCCGGCGGGCACGCTCGATTGGGTCGGCAATCGGGAGGGGACGCCCATTGCTGCCGACCAGAACCTTCCCGCTGGCATCGGTCTGATAGCCCAGCGTGGGGTCGGTGCGACGACCAAGGCTCTTGTCCTCCGTTTTTTCGTAGCGAACGCCCCCCACCAGCCGCAGCCGGTTCGAGAACAACGTGGTATCCGCCATCACGAACGCCGCACTCACCGATTCGTCCAGCAGGAAACTCTCCCGTGTGCGGGAAAGCAGGAACGCCGCCTCGTCAAAGACGAAATATTCCGGATGCGCCTGGAAGAGTTCATACATCTTCCAGTTGTCCACCCGCTCCCGCGGAGCGAGACCGAAACCAGGAGACGTGTTCACCGGCGTTTGGAGCCCGTACAGGTGGGCGTAATCGTCCGCATTGCTCTTGATCCGGTCAGGACCAACGAAAGACCAGACGCGGGTCGGACCATCGTGATCGCGAATCTGCTGCCGCAGGTCCAACCCACCCTTCACCTTGATCGGAATTCCGACATCGAACCGCCGGGCGGCGTGCACTTTCACGCCCTTCGTTGTGTCGTCCGTATTTCGGTTTTGCCGCGAACGAAACGTGTCAATCATCACGTCCTTGAGCGCGTACGCATCGACATTGGCGCCGGTGGTCGCGTCGCGGGCCGTCACTTTGTAGGGCCGGCCATCCGCGCGGATATCCTCGTAGTTGATGGTCAGGTTGCGGCGCGCAAGCGTCACTTGCTCGACCATGCCATATTCAAGGTCGCCCCGCCGTGTCTTCGCTTTGCCAAAGTAGGCGCTGTTCTCGAACTCCCAGAATTCGCCACGGTGGCGATGCCGCAGCGTCAGCTGCGCCGTCAGTTCGCGGACGATGCTGTGCGTGCCATTGCCATCCAGAAATCCCGAGCCGGCGCGCCCGAGGGCGAAGGTGGGACCATAGGAACTGGCACTCTGGTTCAGCACGCCGCCGCTGTTCCAGAGCATCACGTGCTGGGCCGACTGGGAACGCGACGGGTTGTACAGCGCTGAAGCCGAAAACGTGTCGCGGTCTGAGGCGCGCCAGTCGGCCGTGACGCCGACGGTTTGCCGCCTCTGCTCCTGCGGGGCTTCATTAAACTCGAACCGATCCATGAACGGGTTCGTGGGTGAGGCGGGGGTCGTGGTGCTGTTCCATTGGGTTCGGAGCGCTCGCTGAAAGCTGAACTGCTGGTTGTGCATCGCATTGATCGAAAACCCGAACTTCCGGTTGACGGGCACCGTATAGCTAAAATCAAAGCTCGGCTTGTATTTATAGCTCGGGCTCCGTCCCGGATACGGCGTCTTCGCCCAATCCATATACTCCTCGTTGAAGGTCACCATCGCCCGGTACTTGAATTGCGGGCGGCCCAGTTCGAATGCGCTCTTGGTAATGAGATTCACCGACCCGCCGACGGAACTCGCCGCCATGTCCGGCGTCGGCGACTTGGTGACTTCCACCCGCGAGATGTTGTTGATGGCAAGATTCGAGAGCCCGATGGCCCGCGTATCCTTGATCCCGGAACTGCTCGCGAGGTCAGCGCCATCGATCATCACGGGGGTCATGCTCCCGGGCAGTCCGCGAACGGAAACTCCTGATCCATCGAGGGCGATTCCCGGCATGTTCTTGATGAACTCGCCCACATTGCCATCCACGCTGTCGCCGAACGCGTCGGCGGCGGCCACGGTTTTCAGGTTGTCCGCAAACCGCTGCTCGTTGATCGCGATGACCCGGGTGTCCATCTGACGCGCCTCGGCCACGACAAACTTGTCGAGTGCGACCAGGTCACTGTCCTCCGCCACGAATTGCCGGCCGGAAATCGTGATGTCACGACGGACGGTCTGGCCCGCCGACACGTTCACCTGAAGCGCCTGCTCGCCGGCGCCGGTATAGAAAAACCGCAGCGCGACCTCGCCGGCCGGAACGCCGGTGAGACTATAGCGGCCGAAGTCGTCCGTGAACGTCTGCAGATTCGTACCCGGAATCTCAATTCGCACATTGCGGACGTAAGCTTGGGTTGCGGTGTTGAACACACGGCCCTCAATGGTGCCGGTGCCTTTGCCGGTTTGGGCCGGAACACTCGATGGCAACAACCATGCCATGGCGAACAGGCAACTGCACATTGCGATTCGAAACGGGCTTCGACAGGACTTGCGATGTTTCATGGGGGAGGGTCGGGCTAAGTGATCGGGGCCACTTGCTAACACGGGGGGACGATGGGGTCAGGCGCTCCGCGCTGACAAGTTTGCCATGGCGCACATCATTGCGTGAAATCGCCCGAAGGCGTCAAGCCGGGCTGGCTGCGGAACGTCGCGCCTTCGACCCACGCGGCATCGATCATCACGTTGATCGGGCGGTCGGTCAGGCCCCGTTCCCCGCGTTCGACGAGGCTTTTCCATAGAGCGGTGGTGACGCGAAGGCGGTCCCGCTCCGGGAGCTGGAGTGCCGCATCGGTGATTTGCTGGGTCGATCACGCCATGCATGAACACGGGCGAAGGGTGCAAATACGTCAACAGCCATGGCTCGCATCGGTCTCCACAAGATCGATACGTTCCGGATGCTCAAACCGCGCGGGAGATCCGCTTGGCGTCACGAAACGCCTCCCAGGCGCCGGCGATCGGCACGTAGTCACGGGTCGCGGAAAGAATCACGACGGGACGCGGGGCGGCCAGCGTCAGGAAATCGGGGCGATCGAGTCCGTAGGTGTATTGCCCAAAGATGTTCTGCTCACCCTCCCCGGGCCCCGGCGATTCGTTCTTCCGCGCGCTGGTGGGGTTCAGCGGAACGGGAGGCCCGCCGCGCCGGCCGAATTTGATGTCGGCCGGAAGCTGCCGGCGCTCGCTCTGGCCGATGGGATCGAAGCAGAAAACGGCGATGCCGTTTCGCGCGCGGATCGCGTCGGCCGTCTTGAGCGACTCGAAGACTTCGCGGCGACGGTCCAGCGCAACGCGCGTCTGGCCGCGCAGGTAATCCCGCAGCGGGCCAACGCCCCTCCCTGCCACAGGTCGGAGCGGAAGAACCCTGAACGTCTTGGGATCGACCGTCGGCTCCTGCGCCGAGAATAGTGTGCCACGAAGCAGGATCGTGATGAAGAGGACGGTGGGAAGGCGCATGAGGCAGGGAGGGGAAAAGCAGCGGGGTCGACCCGGCGCCAAGGGGGATGGTTTTCGGGAGCGCGCTCAGAACGTGCCCTTGACCCCGAAGGTCCACAGCGAGCCATAACGCTGGCGCAAGCGCAGGATCGCGTAGTCAGGTGTGTTCGGCCCTTCGGTCACGGTCTCGTTCGGCACATCGCCGACGTTGCGGAGATTCGCGAAAAGGGTGAAGCGCTTCCAGACGTTGTATTCGCCGAGGACATCGACGGTGTTGCGCGACGGCACGTAGTTGAACGTTTCGGGCTCGATGCCGAGGCCATTGACCCGGCCCTGGCGCTGGGACTCGCGGAAGCTGACGTTGAGGCGGAGGTTGAAGCGCGGCCGCGTGAGGCTGATGCCCCAGGCGCCGCTCTTGGGAATGTCGTTGAAGCCGCGCGCGCCGAGATCGTTGGTCTTGGTGCGACGGAAGCTGATGTTGCCGAAAACATGCAGACCGCGCGCCCAATTCGGCAGGAACGTCAGGGATTGCTTATAGCTCGCATCCCATCCGGTCGTCCGCACGGTGCCCGGCACGTTGTATTGGGTGGCCACATCGAAGCCGCCATACTCGGAGGCATCCAAGGCGTAGAGGCTGAGGAAGGCGGGGGTGGCGGCAACGATCGTGTTGCCGAAGAAGTTCTCGTAGTCCCGGCGGTAGCCCCCGAATGAAAACTGGCCCACGCCGGGGAAATAATATTCGAGCCGCGCCCGATAGGAGGTCGCGCTCCACGGCTTGATGGCGACGTTGTTGACCGCGATGCGGTTTGTCCCGCTCGGCGGATTCTCGAGATTGGGCAGGGAAACGCCGCCGGCGTATTGATCGAAATCGGGGCGGCCGACGGAGGTGGAGATGGCGGCGCGGGCGATGAAGTTTTCGCGGATGTTGTAGCTGGCGTTGAGGCTGGGGAAAATGCGGAGATATTCCTTGCTCACGTCGGTGCCGCGATCGATGAGCGTGAGGCGCGCGGTCTGGAGCGGATCGGTTGTGATCGGCACGGGCTGGCCCGCGGCGTTGAGGATCGCACGGCCGGAGGCGTCGCGCTGAACGTTGCGGGAGAGATCGGTGAGCGGGCCGTTCGCCTCGATATTCGTCTGCTCGACGCGCACGCCGCCCACGAGATTGAGCCGGCGGTCAAGCAGCGCCATGTCGCCGCGAAGATAGGCCGAGGAGATCATCTCGCGCGCGTATTTGGAGTTGTTGACGAGGGCGCGGTAGTTGGCGTTGGCGTCGAAGGTAAACTCCTCCGGGTGGGCTTTGAAGTAGTCGAACGTGCCCTTAAAATCGGCGCTCTCGAGGGCAGGGAAACCGTAAGGACCGGCGCGCTGCTTGGTGGTCTCCTCGACGAAGGGACCGGCGCTGCCGGGGACGTTTGCCCCCTGATAGCTATAAGTATAAGCGCCGCTGCGGATGTCGCGGCTGGTCTGCCGGAAGTCACGCTGCCGTTGAAAACCGGGCGGGAGCGCTCGAACGAGCTGCGCGGAACCATGTTGATGGAACCCGCGAGCGCGGAGCCCGGGGAATCGGGCGTGGGTGAAAGCGACACCTCGATGCGCGAGACGTTGTTGAGGTTGAACATGCCGACCTCCACCTGTCGGCCGGTGTCGTTATTGGATGGGAGGCTGATGCCGGCGAGGGTGATCGGGGTGTTCTCCGCCGGGGCGCCATCGATCGAGACCGTCCGCATCGGTGAACGCGACGAGGGAAGTGCCTTCGATGCTGACGCGGGCGTTTTCCGCGACGGCACCGCTGCGCGAGTTGAGGACACGACCTTCGATCATGCCGGTGGGCGCGGGAGCGGGAGCCGCGGCAAGCGCCCCGGCAAACAGGGCCAGGGTTAGGGTAGAGAAAAGCCTCAGTAGAAAAGGACGGAAGGGGAGTTGGGGGCAGTTCATGGGAGTGGGGAATTTCAAGGTTCGGAGTTGGTGCGTTCTTTCTTGCTTCGTTTCGGCGCAGCGGGGCGCGCAGCTTCAGCGTGGTTGAGAGTGGGAAGGTAAGCTCCGACCGACGTCTGCCAGCCGTGCAACTGCGCCAGGAGTTGTGCGGCGCGGGCGGGTTGCGTGGCGGCGAGGTCGCGGCGTTCTTCCAAGTCGTCGCGCAGGTTGAACAGCTCGACGGTGCCGTAGTGCAGTTGCTCGATGAGTTTCCAGTCGCCGACGCGGATCGCGGCACCCGGCGCCCACGTCGAGCCGTGATAATGTGGGTAATGCCAATACAGCGCGCGCTCGGCAGGCGGGGTTTCGCCCCGGAGCAGGTTGAGGAAGCTCACGCCGTCGATCGTCTGCGGTTCGGCCGCGGGCAGATCGGCCAGCGCGAGGAGCGTGGGGTAAAAATCAGTGCTGAGCACTGGTGCATCGATGATGGCGCCGGGGCGCGTCACTCCCGGCGCACGTACCAGCAGCGGCACGCGGATGCCGCCCTCATAGAGCCAGCCTTTGCCGGCGCGAAGCGGAGCATTGCTGGTCGGGCCGGGAGCCGGCCGAACCGACAGCCCGCCGTTATCCGAGACGAAGATTACGATCGTGTTCTCGCGAAGTTCGGGCGTGTTGATCGCATCGAGCATGAGTCCGACGAAGGCATCGAGTCCGGCGACCTCCGAGGCGTAGACGGGGTCGTCCTGCCGGACGCGGACCCTGCCTTCGTGCTCCGTCGCGGTCGGCTCGGCGAGAGCGGGCAGTCCGGCTGCTTTGGTGCGGAAGTGCGCAATGTGCGCAGGATACTCGACGATCGGCGTGTGCGGTTCGTGGAAAGACGCGACGGCAAAGAACGGTCGCTTCGGGTCACGCCGGCGGATGAGATCGACCGTAGTTTCCGCGATGCGCTGGCCGACCTGCCAGTCGCGACCATAATTGCCGAGGCGTTCCGTGGCCACGTAGTGCTCGAAACCCTGCTCGGACGGCTCGAAACCGGCGCCGCCGAGATGCCATTTCCCAACGTAGATCGTCTCATATCCGCCTTCGCGGAGAGCTTCGCCGATGGTCTTCTCTTTCAGCGCCAGCTCAGTCCGCGTTAGGCGGGTGGCGAGTTTGCGACCTTCGGAGGGTAGCCCCGGTATAAAATCAGTAACGTCTGTGCGCACGGGATACTTCCCCGTCATGATACTCGCCCGCGTCGGCGAGCACACCGAGCCGGCGCTATATGCTTGGGCGAAGCGTGCACCCTCCCGCGCCAGTCGATCCATTGGAAGGAAACTGGATCTTCAGCGGTCAGGTCGGGAGATGGGCAATTCTCATGGCGGCTGAAGAAGGACTCCGACGCGAAGTGAGTTGGATGAAGGGCCGCGAAATTCTCCGGTTTCACGAGGAGCGCTGCGGTGAACCGGCACTCGCACGCATTCTGGCGCAGGCGCAGGAATTAGGGCGAATACACGGCGAATTCGCGCAGGAGCGGACGGCCGACGGCGGCCGTGGCGCGCCAGCGGAGGCGACCAGACACGAAGGCAGGAATCCTCTGCAGACGGCGGTGCCCGATGCTTTCGCCAGCGGCCAACGGCTGCCAGGAGCCGTCCGGCGTCTCGCCCTCGACGGTGTAGCGGCGCACGCGTTCCCCGCCTAATGTCACATAGATTTCGTTGCGAGATCGCGTGCTCTGGCGGCGGCTCGGCTGCCTTTGAGCGGGGGAAACTTTTGTCGGCGGTGGCGCACGCGTCGGACTTCCGTGGGGCGTTCCTGGCGTCGCCTGGGCAGG
>JBBRCR010000236.1:0-12683 GCA_038204695.1 Opitutales bacterium
GGTTGTATGTGGAGGACACCGGTGCGCTGCCGCTGCTCGCCCGGAATTACGCCGGCACGGAGATGTATGCGCTGAAACCGGTGGAGATGTTCATTCCGCCGTCGTACCATCACCTGAAATGGCTCGCCTTCTTTGGGGATCGCTACACGCGCTGGTCCGGCTGGCGGGGCGAGATATTCCTGCCCTATCTGGGTTTGGCGGGGATTGCGGGCTTCGTGTGGCTGGTCGTGGCTTCGATCCGGCGGATCATCGATCGGCGGCCACTGCCAGGGCAGGCCCTTTCAGTTGGCTGGATCGTCGCTTATGCGGCCATCGGCGGCGTGACCAATATTCTTGCGCTCTTCGCGGGATTCCAGCTGTTCCGCGCGACGAATCGCGCGGCCATCTATGTCTCCGCCATTGTCCTGTTTTTCCTGGTGACGCGGCTTTCGCGCGTATCACGTCGGTGGCCAAAGTGGCTGCGTTACGGCGGGGCTGCTTTGATCGCCGGAGTCGGTGTATTCGATCAGTTGCCACGGCGCGAAAGCGCGGAATCGTTGCAAACGCTGGCGGCGACGGTACGGGCCGACACTGAGTTTGGGCGCGTGCTGGAGTCCGCCCTGCCGTCGCGCGCGATGGTCTTTCAATTGCCGGTCCTGGGCTTCCCCGAAGTCGCCACGCCGCATGTGTTGAACGACTACGAACACTTCCGGCCGTTTCTGTCGACCGAGACTTTGCGTTTCAGCTATGGCGCGGCGAAGAGCCGCGCCCGCAGCCGATGGCAGCGCGAAGTCGAGGCGCTGCCCACGCGTGAACTTGTCGCGCAGTTGGAACAGTACGGTTTTTCCGCGCTGTATATCAACCGGCGCGGCTTCAAGGACGGTGGCGAAATCCTGCTCGGGGAATTGGAGCACATGGGGTACACGCGACGACTTCAGGGCCGCACGGGAAATCAAGTTGCCGTGCTCCTGCGTCCGTCCGAGCGGCCGCGGCCACCCTTGGCGCGTTCGCTCACCATCGGGCAGGGCTGGCACATCCAACCTGACGCGGGGGTTCGATGGGCGTATGAGAAGGCCGCGCTTTCATTTTTCAATCCACATGCGAAGCCCTTGAAAGTGGATATCAGGTTGACGCTGGCGGCGGTCGCAGAGCGAAGCGTCGTGCTTGAACTGGAGGACGAGCCGCTGCAGGCCATGCTGGTTGGGACTGACGCCTCGGCGGTGGTTGTTCCGGGGGTGATGCTCAAGCCAGGCGTAAACCGATTTTGGATCTATTCGCCCGAAAGTGCGATTCGGCAGGGCCCGGGCCGCAATCAGCTGCGGTCGTTTGGACTCAAGAATTCCCTGATCAGAGTTTCACCGGCCGACGAGAACAGCCCGGCGGCAAAGGTAGCGCCCGAGCGCCGCTTCGACGTGAGCGCCACGGGAGGATGATCATCGATTACAGCTGCGCGAAATATTCCGGAGCGAGGCGAGGGCGAGTGGAGATGCGCCCTCCGCTGGCGATGGAGGCCGCTCGATATAGGCGCGCGTGAGCATGGCTGATCAACGACAGGCTTGCGCAGATGAGGGGGCCGCCCTTCATGAAGGGAGTGCCTGAAGCAGGCGAAGCGAACGTCGCGTGCGACTAACCCCCAGAACATCATTTGTTGGCGCAGCCGGTCCATGGCGCATTGCCCTCCTGGTCCTCGTCGTGACCATCGCCTGGTGCACGCACTTTGAACGCTGGACGCTGGCGAGCTGGACGATCCCAATTGAGTATCGCGGTGATGCCCCCGAGATCCTGGCGCAGATGCAGGCCGCAGCGGAGGGTGACATCCTTCCATTGACCGCGAAGGTGATCCAACGGCTGGGGGCTCCCTTTGGCGCGCATTGGAACGGTTTTCCCACTCCGGACAAACCACTCCTGTTGCTGACGGGCGCGCTCGCTCATTTCGTGGGATTGTTCGCTGCGGCCAACATCGTCATGTTGCTCGCTCCGATCAGTGCCGCGCTCGCATTCTATTTTGTCGCGCGATGGCTGCGCTGCCGCTGGGAATGGGCGTGGGCGGGCGCCCTGTTGTTCGCGTATACCTATCACACGTTTCATCGCGGGCTCGGGCATTTTTCCATCGCGTTCACGTGGACCGTGCCGATCGCGCTGTTGTCCGTATGGCTGGTGGCGAAGAGTCGGCGCCTGGAGTGGCACCGCGCCGGTGTGGTGGTCTGCCTGGGTGTCGCCGTCGCGCTGGGGGTGAGCAATCCCTACAACCTGTTCTTTTGGCTGCAACTGATGGGCTGGGCGCTGGTCGCTCAATGGTTTGATCAGCGGCGCACGGTGAATCTCTCAATCGGCCTCGCCGCGATTGTCCTCGCGGGGCTGACATTTGTGGCGAGCCACCTCGAAGTGTGGGTGCACGTGCAGGAGCCGGCGGGGGCGGCGCTGATTGCGCGCAACTACGCCGGCACGGAAATTTACGCGCTCAAGCCGATCGAGATGTTTATTCCGCCGGTGTTTCACCGCTGGGATGCACTGGCGTTTTACGGCCATCGTTACGTGCGGTGGTCGACCTGGCGCGGCGAGGCCTACCTGCCGTATGTTGGACTGATCGGAATCGTCGGTCTGCTTTGGCTCTCGGTCGTGACAGCGCTCCGGATCTTTCGGCGACGACCCGTGCCGGGCCAGGCGTTGTCGGTGGGGTGGCTGATTGCCTACGCGACGATTGGAGGGCTGACGAACATCCTCGCGCTCGTGGCGGGATTCCAGATTTTCCGCGCGACAAACCGCGTCGCAATTTTCATTTCAGCCATCCTGCTCGTGTTTGTCGTGATGCGAGTGTCGCGACTTACCGGGCGCTGGCCGGCCTGGCTGCGGATGGCCGCAGCGCTGGTCATCGCTGGCGTCGGAATTCTCGATCAAGTTCCCCGGTCGCTGAGCGCGGCGGAACAGGAGGAGATCACGGCTAACGCGACATCCGACCTTAAGCTTGGCCGGGATTTGGAGGCGGCGTTGCCGGCCGGAGCGATGGTGTTTCAACTGCCGGTACTCGGTTTCCCTGAAGTGGTGCCGCCGCAAGCGCTCGGGGATTACGAACTCTTCCGGCCGTACCTCACCACGCATACGTTGCGCTTCAGTTACGGCGCGGCGAAATCAAGAGCGCGCAGTCGATGGCAGCGGGATCTCGAGGGCCTATCCACGGCGAACCTGGTACGGCGGCTCGAAACCTACGGCTTTGCCGCGCTGTATTTGAATCGGAAAGGTTTCGAGGACAGGGGAGATCGATTGCTGAAGGAGCTGGCGGAACTCGGCTACACGCGACGGATCGAGGGTACGCATGGCCACCAGATTGTCGTCCTCCTCGAGCCGCAGGCTCATCCCGTCCTGCCATTGGGTCGTGCCCTCACCCACGGGAGCGGCTGGCACCCGCGCAGCATCGAGGGTGTCCGCTGGTCAAATGGCGATGCCATGCTGTCGTATTTCAATCCGTACGACCACCCAATCAGCGCGCGGGTGCGACTGACGCTGGTGGGAATCGATGAACGCACCGTCGCGATCGAGTTGGGTAAACGCGTTGTCCGCTCGGTCCACGTCGGCAGTTCGCCCGTGGCGGTGGAGATCAAGGATCTCATGCTGCCACCGGGCGTCAACGTGTTGTCGCTGCGCTCGAAGGCGCCCAGCGTCAGAATCGGCCCGGGCCGGTACCAATTGCGAACGTTTGGGCTGCTGAACTCCTCCATCAAAGTGGCCGTGGCAGCGGGCGGCTCGACAGACTCGAGCGAGTAGGCCGGCGTAATCGCAGTTGAAATTCCCGGGCGGAACTGGCGGTGTTAGACAGCTGCGCATGGACCGGAACGAATATGTCAAAATGGCCGAGGTGGAGGATCGAATGTGGTATTTCTATTCGCTCCATGCGCACGTTGGCCGTGAACTCACCGCAGCGGGGCTGAAACCTGCCGCTGCCATTCTCGATGCCGGGTGCGGCACCGGCGGATTAATCCTGCGGGCACGCCGTTGGCCGCTGAAGGCCGCCTGGAGCGGGATCGATTTCATGCCGCTGGCGTGTGAGCTCGCGCAAAAACGGTGCGGTGCGGCGGTCGACATCCGCGAGGCTTCGATTACGGCGCTACCCTTCGCCTCGTCGATGTTCGATGTGGTGGTGTCCGCGGATGTGATCTGCCAGATCGGCAATCCCGAGGTGGCGATGGCGGAGTTTTCGCGTGTGCTGCGGCCGGGCGGGCTGCTCATCATCAATGTGCCCGCCTACATGTGGATGTGGTCGTATCACGACGACACGGTGCAGACGAAGCACCGTTACACCCGGCCGGAGATTGCGAAGCTGCTTGGCGTCGGTGGATTTAGCGTCGAGCGGCTGACGCACTGGAACGCGCTGCCATTTCCACTGATTTGGGCGAAGCGGAAACTCTTTCGAATGAATGGCGACACGAGCGACGTGAAGACGTATCCGGCGCCCCTCGAGGCGATGTTTCGCGGCATGATGACAATCGAACACGCGTGGCTTCGTGGCGGGGGAAAATGGGCGTGGGGGACGTCGGTCTTCGCCGTCGCGCGCAAGCCATAGCGCGGACGCATGTCCGCTTTCTGTTTCCCGCAGCTGCGTCCGCCCAAAACCGTCGAACTCAATTTCGGCTGAACTCGGCGTCGAGTTCAACCGCCGGAGCGTCGGGAGGCAATGGATACAGCTGAAGCGGAAGAACCGTTTGGGACCAGCCGCGCGATTGAGGACGAAACAGGGGGAAGGCCACACTGTCCGCCGGCGCTTCTTCGCTGTAGGTGGCGGTGGACCCGCGGAGGTAGATCCCGATCGAACAACTGGTGACCGGAACGTCCGCTTGAATCTCCAGCGTATGCGTCCCGGGCGCGATCGGTGCGGAAAACCACTTCCAGTGTTCTGGCGACGGGCTTCCCGCCGCCCCGAATTGCCCGGCGCTGGCCGAGGTCGTGGTTATTGATAAAACGCTGTCCATCAGCACGGCGGCGTTCGAGCCATTCACGGCGGGTTCGCCCTCCACGAGAATGTAAATCTCAGCGTTGGTGATCTCAGGGAGAGTGATGCTCCCCCGCCAGTGAAGAGTGAGTCGGGCGGGAGCATCCTCATTCATTCCTTCGACCGCCACACTCGGCGAGCTTTCGCTGACAATTGCCTTCGCGTCCGACGACGCTGCGATCGGTGAAGGCTCGTCTGGGGCCGGCACCGTTTCCAACATCACGGTTTCATACGGTCCGAGTACAAACCGGCGTGGCTCCCCGCCCGGTTCCAGGCGCGCAACGGTCTCACGGCGCGGGTAGATCATCCGAAGCTCGCGCGCCTCACGCACGCTCGTGCAGGCGGGTAGCTCGATTTCGCGAGTTTCGATCCATGGATTTCGCAAGCAGAAAATGTCCTTGTCCGGGTTGTGAAACATATAGCCGTAGGCCTCGCGCTCTTCAGGATTACCGCCGATCATCTGGGCATCGCCCAGGAATTGTTTGTTGGCGCGCGCCCATCGGACGAGTGCCGCCAGAAAGTCCCAATTCTTCGCCGGCATCAGCTCTGGCTTCAGGTAGGTCGAAATGAACCAGCGTCCCCGGCCAATCGCCATCACGGCGAGATTCTCGAAGTCACCCGGGCTCTGCACCACGATGTCAATCGTCTCGAGCGCCTGCGTCGGCATAATCCAACGATCCCGATCCGCGCGGTACGCGATGTCGCGCGCCGTGATCAGCGACTCCATCCATTCCGGGCAGGCCACGCGTCCATACGGAACATCGTCGCCGTAGGGCCCGAGCACATACGGCGTTTTCATCGTCCACCACGGACTGGGCGGATACCCGGTGCACAGGGGTTCCAGCACGATGTTCGGGTTCACGGCGCGCAAACTGTCCAGCACATCGGCGAGCCCCCCGTCGATGGCGTGCGCCGAGGCGAAGCCGGTGGGGTGCCCGTGAGTGGCGACATCGCACGTGTACGTCATAAAATCGAGCTTCACGTGGCGAATGCCATACGTGCGGACGAGCGACAGCAGGTTCTCCTTGAACTCGCGCTGATAGCGGCCTCCCAGGGCGAAACACGCGACGGTGGGCAAGTCATCGAGGGGAAAAGGGGAGACTTCGTAACCGGCGGAGGCCAGCCACTTGTTGTCCAAACCGGGTGGATACCCGCTGCTGGGTGATACCCACAGTCCCAGCCGGGAACCGAGGGCGTTCAGCCGATCGTTGATCGCGCGGAATTCGTTCGGGAAGCGCCGGCTGTCAACCTTCCAGATGCTGCGGGCATCCGACCATCCCAGGTCCAGTGCGAACGAATCGAAAAACATCCCGGTGCGATCGCGGAAGCCCGCGGCCAGCGCGTTGATGTCCTTCAACACATCGGCTTCGGAAAACGGCAACGGCAGCGTCCACCACGTGTTGGTGTGCAATTCCAGATCCGTGGGCTTCCAGCGAACGGTGTCGAGGTACTGCAGGAACGCGGCGCGGATTCTACGGTCCGCCGGCACGAGGCTGCAATCGGTGGGGATGGGCCAGCCTACGACGGCGCTGGCGATGAACTGCCAGTCTTGCTCCACGGTCGTGTTCGGAGTCTGCCAAAGATAGAGGCGTTCGCCATCGGCCTGGCAGATGCCCGACACGTGCTCGATGCCGACGAAAAAATTCTCGCTGAAGAGCGGGAACGACGCCGGAGCCGAGCCGGATTCACGAAATGATTCCCCGCTCACGCGCACATCGAGGAGACCGGCCTGTTTGAGGACCCGGGGGTCTTCCAGGGCCCGAGCCCAGGTGGCGATCCGGAGAATATTCGAGGTTGGACCAAACGAGTACACGCGCCTGATGCGCAAGCCGGCGGCCGTCGCGTCCTGTTCCAGGACCACGCGGGTTTCCGCCTGCTCGACCAGCGTCCAATTGGGGGCGAGCGTGGCTTCTCCTTGTAAACTGACAATGAGCGTGCCGCGAATGGAGATCGCCAGCGGCTCCGTCGCACCGGGGACGCTCAGCTCCGTCCATGACCAAAGCTCTTCGCCCTCGGCTGATTGGGAGAACACCGCCCTGGCGCCGTGCTCGCTCTCGAGGACAAACTGCGGCTCCTGCGCGGCGGCAGCGAGGGCGAAAAGGAACAGGATGACGGCGATGGCATGGGCGCGCGGCTTGGCGTGGTGCATTGAGTCGGTGGGAAGACGTGTAGTGTGGGGTTATGTTGCGGGACCGGCCGAGAGGGGATGCGGTCATGCGGAGGACGAACGTTCGCTCAGTTTCCAGCTACTACCATGGCCGCGGGTGCCGGAACGCCTTGCGGGAAGTACATATTGGCTTTGCAGCCGAAGGTTCCGTCAGAAGCATGACATGAGCGCATGGTTTATTTTCTCGTCGCGTTGGCTCTCGCTCTGCACGTCGCATTCTGGGGTGCGGGTCTGGCGTCACTGGCGATGCCGAGGCCCTGGCAGCGATTCTGGCCGATTCTCGTCATGCCCGCGGGGTTTGCGCTGCAATCTGCCGTGGTGTGGGCCGGAGCGATGGCCGGGCTGGAGGGAACGCGTACGTACGCGTGGGTCAGCTTGCTCCTACCACTGGCCGTACTCATCGTGGCCTGGAGCCGGCATGGATTCATTCGGCCGTACGGAGAGCTGAGGCGCTTCGGAGCGGTGTGGGCGGTCACCGGCATCTGCCTGGTTTTCCTGGTTCTTCCCCTCGTCGTAGGCTTTCGCGGATTGACCACGGTGTCATTGGGAAGCTGCGACGCAGCTGATTATGCGGCGGGCGCACGGGTGCTGATGGAGTTTGCCCGAACCGATCGGGAAGGCTTTCTGGGACTGGCTGAAGTGGTACGGGTCCACTCGGTTGATAACTTCTTCGATTACTGGCTTCGACTGAATCATTTCACGCCCGCGGCATTGATCGCGCTGAACGGGTCGGTTCTCGACTGTGCACCCCACGAGCTGACGACCGTGTTGACGATGCTGCTGCTGGCGGGCTCGGTGCCGGTGGTTTTCTGGATGGCGCGTGCGGTCATCGGACTGCGCGGTTCGAGCGCCGTGGTGGTGGCACTCTTGTACGGGATGAGTCCGGTAACCTGGTACGCCGTAGGGCATGTCGCTCCCGCCCAATTGCTCGCCGCGCTCGGCATCGCATTGATCACTTGGAGCGCCATCAGCGTATGGCGATTGCGGCGGCGCGGGGCGGCCGGGTGGCGGCTCAGTGGGGTGCTCGCGGGTGGCTACTGGCTCATATTGGGCAGCTACAACTTCATTCTCCTGGTGTGTCTTGTCCCCGCGGTCACGTATGTGGGTCTCATGGCCGTGCGACGACGCGAAGTGCCGGCTTTCGGCCGCTGGGCCGGAATGGTGCTGACCCCGTTGCTGGCGGTCGCCGGGCTGTTTTACGGCCGCATTGCGGGACTGCTCGAACGGATCACCCTTCTACGAACGTACGATTTTGGTTGGCGCATTCCGATGCTCACCCCGGAAGGCTGGCTCGGTTTCGTCGGTGTCGCGCCCGCTCTTGGCGCAATGGCGCCGCTCTGGCAGGTCGTACTGGGCGTCGTTTTCGGGACGGTGGTTGTCATCGCATTGCGCTCGCATATGGCGATCGGCTGGCGGGCAGCGAGCGTCGCCATACCAGCGCTGGCCGGCTACGGCTATTTGGAGGCACGGGGCGCGCTCCTTGGGACGAATGCGAGTTACGATGCGTACAAGCTCCTTGCCGTATTTTTCCCGGGGATACTCGCGGCGTCCCTAATCTGGCTCCGGTGGTTGGGGCGGAAGAATTCCCCCTGGCGAGGACTCGCGCTGGTGCTGCTCACCTTAATCCTGCTGGCGCATCTCCGCAGTGTGTCGCAGTTCTACCACGCACTGAAATCGGCGCCGCTCCGGGTCACGCTCGCCTTGCGTGATGTCCGAAAAATCGAGGCGATGCCCGACGTCACCTCCCTCAACCTGCTGATCCCGGACATGTGGTCCCGTTTGTGGGCGAACACATTTCTTCTGCGGAAGGCCCAGTACTTCGCCACGCACACCTATGAAGCGCGGCGAAACACGGAGTTGAAAGGTGAGTGGGACCTCGTCGGCGGCCTGATCGAGGTCCGGCTTCCGGCGGGCGAATCGCGCCGCGTGAGTTCGGGTTACGGCGTCATCCGCCGGGCAAGCCCGTTGTACCTGCGCGCGGCATTTGGCCGGGGCTGGCATGCGGAGGAGGAGAATCCTGAAACGGGCGAGCGCTGGCGCTGGTCGCAACCGGAGCCGGAACTGACCATTGACAATCCGCAGTCGCATGCGTTGCGCGTCCGCCTGGTACTCGACGCACAGTCCGTCGGCCCGCGCGAGCTGGCGGCGCACGCGGGTGCGCAGCACGCGCCGGCGGTTCTATTGCCCGACGGTCGAGCCGAGGCACGGCTCGGGCCATTCGTTTTTCCGCCGGGGCGCAGTACGATCACGCTGCGTTCGCCGCAGCCGTCCACGCGCGTGCCGGGCGACGTCCGGTTGCTGGGTATCAACGTGCGTCGGATTCAACTCGAGGTGCTCGGCCCATAGCTTTCTGACTTGGCGCCGGTTGGCTCGGCCGTGTTTGCTAGCTCGCCAATGTTAGCTTCGACTAATCTCCGCCGGCGGTTTTCCGGCCAAAGCGTTTTGATCACGGGTGGGCTCGGGTTTATCGGTTCGAACCTGGCGCGCGCGCTGGTCGGACTGGGCGCTCGGGTCACGCTGCTGGACAGCCTCGGGCCCGATTATGGGGGCAATCGCCGCAATCTCGTCGGGATCGCGCGCCGGGTGAAGGTGCACATTGCTGATGTGCGCGACTGGCCGCGACTGCCGACCCTCGTTCATGGCCAGGCCTTTCTTTTCAACCTCGCGGGGCAGACGAGCCACATGGACTCGATGACGGATCCGCAAACGGATCTCGACATCAATTGCCGGGCGCAGCTGGCAATCCTCGAGGCGTGCCGGCTGCACAACCCCGGCATTCGAATCGTGTTTGCCAGCACCCGCCAGATTTATGGACGGCCCGACTATCTGCCGGTCGACGAGAAGCATCCACTGCGGCCAGTCGACGTGAACGGGATCAACAAACTCGCGGGCGAGTCGTTTCACCTGCTGTATTCGCGGGTGCACGGAATCCGCGCCACCGCGCTGCGCCTGACGAATACGATTGGCCCGCGTATGCGAATTAAGGATGCGCGTCAGACGTTTGTCGGCGTCTGGATCCGGCGGCTGCTCGAAGGCCAGCCGTTCGAGGTGTGGGGCGGCGAGCAACTTCGCGATTTCACCTACGTGGACGACGCGGTGGAGGCGTTTCTCCTCGCGGCCGCGCGAGCGGAAGGCGAGGGCAAGGTGTACAATCTTGGGGGACCTCCCCCGGTTACTCTGCAGCACCTGGCGGAACAGCTGGTCGCGATCAACGGGGGCGGGGTATTCACCGTGCGGGAATTTCCGCGAGACCGGAAGAAAATCGACATTGGAGACTACCATGCCGATGACCGCTTGATTGGCCGCGACCTGGGCTGGAAACCGCGAACCAATCTGAGGACGGCGCTGCAGCGAACGTTGGATTACTACCGGTCCGAGCTGCGGCACTATCTTTGAGCGAGCCGGGTTTGTTTCGCGGAGCGGCCCGGAAACGGCCGGCGGAGAAAAGCGGCAAGCGTCAGCCGTTGCGCTCGTATCCGGCCGCGCCGCGCCTCGGGTCCTTTCTAACGGGCCGTAACGAAAACGCCGGCTACGGGACCTCGTAAATCTCGAGCAGCACGATACCCTCGGCGCCGGCCTTGCCCCGCACGTCGAGCGTGTACGAACCTGGCGCCAGGGTGATCAGCAACGCGGCATCTTCGCTGTCCGACCCGAGGTTGAACGCGCCAACCCGGGCGGTCGCCGCCGCCACGTTGGCGGAACCCTGAACTCCGGACCACTGATCGTTCGTGGCGACAACGGTGTCGCCGGAGAATATCGTCAAGACAGGATCGACCAGGGCATTCGAGATACCGAGTTCGGCCAAGGTCGGCCCGACGGCGCGAATCAACATGCGTTTGTGGGCGACACCCTGCACGACGAGACCGCTGACGAGGACATGGTCTCCTACGCCAACGAAGGCACGGGTTGAAAGATTGGCGGTGCGGCCGTTTGTATCCAACTCATAGAGTTCCGCGAGACCGACACCGGGCTGATTGTTTGGCGTGCTGACTTCCACCGTAAACGGGCCGGCGGACAGTTCCACCGAGACGGCCGAGTCGAGACTTCCGGCCGCCAGTGGAAACGCCCCGACTCGCCGGGTGAACTGCGCGACTTGCGCGGGGTCCGGGCCATTTTCCCAGCCATTATTCCGTAACCACTCCGCGCCGTCGGCGGAAAGAATGCTCAACTGTGGGTCGGCTACGGTGCCCTCCGAGCCCAACGCCGCGAGGGCGGGACCAATGGCTCGCGCAAGATAGGACTTGGTTTGGGTGTCGGCAACTACGACCCTGGTGACGAGCGCGTTCTCGCCAAAGCCCACCAGAGCACGGGTGGATATGTTGCTCAACCGGGAGCCAGGTGAAAGCGGCGACGAAGCGGGACCGCCGACGGCGGAACTCCACGGGCTGCCAGGGAACGCATCCTTCATCTCCTCATGGTAGCTGCGTGCATGAAGGTTGCTCGCCGCCGGCACGGCCACGGGGCCCGATGAGAGAATCGTGTTGGGTGCAATGTCACCGCCGAGCGCGCGCGGATCGGAGCCGTCGAGAGTGTAGGCTATTTGCGCACCAGACACCGGTACGAGTGCGATCGTGGCGCCGTTGGCGGACGCTTCTGGAGGCGCGACGAACTGACTGTCGATCCATTGGGCTCGGCGAAGGAGCCAGGTTTTGAGGTGCGTGATTTCGCCGGCATGGGTGCCATCCAACGCGCTCACGTTGTCCACCCATTGGGCTGCATCGCGTGCGGCGGCCTCCGGGCCGATGGCGTTCGCCAGGGTGTCGGCGAGAGCCGTGAGGTTGCGGCCGGCAAACTCGTTGCGGCGCAGACTCTGCCAGCGATCGACCCAGTCCTGCATGAATTCGGGATCCGTCGCCAGGATACCCCACCAGCCGAAATGCCAGGGTTGCGTGGCATTTTCGCCGCGCCAGGCATCCCAGCCCGAACGGAGATCCTCGTTGGAGCCCAGGGCGCGATCGAAATCCCACACGGGACCGGCTACGAGCTTTCCCCCGCGATTCTTCGAGAAATAGGCACTGCGTTCGAAGGCATCCGGGTTCGCCGAGAACGTATTCAGAATGTGGTGATCGACCCACGACGGCCGGTCGATATAGTCGAGATAGCTGCGGGTCTTCCAGCCGCGTTCGCGATCGGCGTGCAACGCGTTTTCCATTTTCTGCACATAATCACGAATATATGCCCGCTGGGGAGCAGTGAGTTTGTCGATCTTCGGCGACGACACCACGACCGAGGAGAATGTGTCGATGTCCAGTCCGTGGTCGGTCCGCCAGCTGAACTCATTCTCGTCCGGCACATCGATTTTCAGCAGATAGCCGCCCGTGATGTCGGGTTCGTTCGCTGCATCCGCCTTCAATTCCGCGATGTCCACGCGACCTGGGGCAATCTTGACCTTGTCGGTGAGCGCGTACACCCCGACATATGCGGAACTGTCGAGCGCGCTGCCGTCTGTATTGAGGAAGACCTCGACCGGAATCGTGCGCGGAGCCCAGCGGCCGATGCTATTGCTCAAGGCGTAAACGTAGCTGTTTCGAATCAGGGAGGTATCGTAGAGCC
>JBBRCR010000237.1:0-12644 GCA_038204695.1 Opitutales bacterium
CGCCCTTGGCGCGACGCCATACGCGATGGCAAATCTGTGGGGCAAGCGCAGCGCTAGCCGGCGGCCTACGCACGCGCCGGCCGGCGGCCCGCCCGCTTGCTTTGCTGCCGCGGTGAAGTTCGTCGCCGTTTCCGACTCGACCCAACCGACAGTTTTCCGGCCGCCGGTTTCCGTCGTACCCGCCGCGACCGAGTGATTTCAGACCTATCCCGCGACCCGCTCTTGACCGGCTCGGTCCGGTTGCTCTGCCACTCGGCATCGTTGTCCGCGGCAATCTTCGCCATCGAACGACCGGTCAAGACGGACGCGTCATCCTGGCGCGCCGAGATGGGCTTCGCCGCCACCTTTGACTTCGCGAGGAGCCACATGGGTTTGCGGGAATCGCTCTTGATGCGAAAAATATGCCACTCGCCTTTCAGCTTCCGGCCCATCAGCCGCAGCTTCAAATCGCCTTTCTCATGGCTGCCACCCAGCAATTCGTAGGTGCCGATGTCCCATACCATGACGGTGCCACCGCCATATTGCCCCTTCGGAATCGTCCCCTCGAACTGGAGGTAGTCGATGGGATGATCCTCAACCTCGAACGCCGCGCGCTTTACCCCGAGTTCATAGGGTGGTCCTTTCGGCACCGCCCATGACTTGAGGGTGCCATCCATCTCGAGCCGGAAATCGTAATGCAGATGACTCGCCGCGTGTTTCTGGATCACAAAGCGCCGCGCGGCGTCGCGCCCCGCCGACGTCACCGCCCCGCTGGGCTCGTGCGTCTGCGTGAAATCGCGTTTGGCCGCGTACCGCGCGAGCGCCGCGCGCGTCGACTTGCCCGCTGGCCGCGCCTTCGGCGCGACGGCGGAAGTACCGTTCTGCTCATCAGCGCGGGCGATGCGTCGCGATCGTGCGCGTGATTTAAGTTCCATAAACGCCTCCGGCAGCCTCTGCCGGGTCGACAGCACCGGGGCAAAGATGTCCCCGTGTTTCTTCACCTGCTCGAGGGCTTCGTCGGGCGTGAAAAACAGCGCCCCGCGGTCCTTCGAGTTTCCGGCCTTCACCAACTCCGCCCACGTGAGTGGCATCGAGATGAAGGGTTCGTCTCGTTTTCCCCGCATCGCATAGACACACACCGTCGTCTTCGATTGCGAGTTCTGAGACCAGTCGATCATCACCCTGCCCTTCCGCAGGGCCTTGGACATTGCGCTCACAATCAGATCCGGGTGCTGGCGCTCAAGGAGCTTCGCCACGGTTTTGGCAAATGGCTGCGTGGCGTCATAAGTGACCGGCGTGTTAAGTGGCACATAGATCTGGAGACCTTTGGAGCCGGAGACCTTGGGGTGTGATTCGAGCCCCAGTCCATCGAACACTTCCCGCAGGATTCCCGCCACTTCGATGCAGGTGAAAATGTCGGCGCCGTCGCCCGGATCGAGATCGAACGCGACATGAGTTGGAGTGTCGATGTCCGGGGCCCGGTGAAGAAACGGATGCAATTCGATCGCGCCGAGATTCGCGCACCACGCGAGCGTCTCCGGATTGTTCACTAGAATGTAATTGATGTGGCCATCGTGGTGGTGGCGCGGCACGGGAAACGTCGTGATCCAGTCCGGCGCATGCTTCGGTGCGTTTTTCTCGTAAAAGCTGCCGCCTTTCACGCCGTCGGGAAACCGGATGAGCGTCACCGGCCGGTTTTCCAGATGCGGCAGGATGTACGGCGCAACCTCCAGATAGTACCGGATCATGTCGCCCTTCGTGAAACCGCCGGGGAAGTAAGGCTTGTCCAGACTGGAAAACATAACCGGACGCGGGTTGTTTTTTGCAAGGCGCGGCATGCCCCGAAAGACCCGCGACGGCGGCGGACGTTCGCACCTTTGCGGAATAACACCCGCTTACCCCGTCGGAATCGCCCATCCCGTGCCGCGATTCGTCAGGGGCCCATTTTTCGCAGAACGCGAACCCGGTGAGCCTCGCTGTCGCCAATGAACACCGCGCCATCCGCATCCACGAAGATCCCATGCAGCCGCGCCAGCGCGCACCGGAGTGGATCGCCATCCGCTCCATCGCCTTTCTTCCCCGTTCCCGCCATCAACTCGAGGTTGCCGGTCCGCGCGTCAATCATCCGCACCGTGTGGCTCTCGGTGTCCGCCAGCCACGCGTTCCCGTCGGCGTCGACCGCAATTCCCTTCGGGCCGCTCAACGTGGCCATCCGGGCCGGTCCGCCATTGCCCGTGAAGCCCTTCGCGCCGGTTCCGGCCACGTGGTGGATCCGGCCGGCCGGCAAATCCAGTTTGAACACCTGATTGCCCTCGCGCGTCACGAGCCACAAATTTCCCGCGCGATCGAAATCGATCGAGCGCGGCCCGCGGAGCGGCGTTCCGCGAATCGGCGCACCGTCCGGCGTGTCGCCCGGCTTGCCGGTTCCCGCGAACGTTTCGATCACGCCGGTAGGGAGGTCCACGCGCCGAATGACGTGATTGCCAATGTCGCAAATGAAGAGGCGCCCGTCCGGACCAAACTGGATGCTGTGCGGCGACGACAACGAAGCCTGGCTGGCCGGCCCGCCATCGCCCGAGTAGCCACGCTGGCCGTTCCCGGCGAACGTCGTGATTACGCCGCTCTTCGCGTCGATGCGCCGGACGGCGTGATTCATCATGTCCGCGACATAGCAGTTGCCGTCGCGGTCGAAGCGCAGTTCGTGCGGCCGGTTGAACGACGCCGGCAACGCCGGTCCGCCATCGCCGGTGTAACCGCGGTCCCCGTTGCCGGCAACCGTCGTGATTATGCCCCCGGCGGTGACCCGCCGGATCCGCTGGCCGCTGTATTCACAAAACCAGATCGCGCCGTCGGGCCCGCGGATCACGCCGAAGGGCTCATTGATTTGCGCAGCCGTCGCCGGCCCACCATCGCCGCTGAACCCGGCCACGCCGGTGCCCGCAAACGTCGCGATCCGCCATTCCGCTGCGCGGGCGATTGACAGGCCGGCGAAAGCAAGCAGCACGAGGCGCAGCAGTGGGGTCATGCCGCGCGTTTCTAGCGGGAGCCGGTTTCGGGTCGATCCTTATTCGAGCGCCATTGGAGACGAATCGCCCCTAACACCAGCCTCCCGCGGTCCGACTCGATGCCGGCACCCTGCTGGTGGCCGGCACATCACCACCGCGGGCCGGCACGCCCAGTGCGCAGCGCCGCGGCCCTCCTCCGCCACCCCGCCCGCCCCCGTGAGGCTGTATTGACTTCCCGGCGACAACGCGGCGGGGCGCGACGCGCGCCGGCCAGCAGTCGGTCCGCGCGTTGGTGATGTCATTCGCTCCCCTTACGCCGCGAAAACGAATCCCAAGGGCTCGCGTAGGAAAATCACCGATGCGTGGTTCCGACCATTCCCAGAGGCAGCCGCGGAACGGCCCCCACCTGCGTCGGTCTGCCGTCTTTACTCTCTCAACCCAACCTAATCAAAAAAGGAAAATTCCCATGGAAATCATCACCATGCTCATCATTGGTCTCATCGTCGGCATCATTGCCAAGTTCCTGATGCCGGGCGACGATCCCGGTGGGATCATCATGACCATTCTGCTCGGTATCGCCGGCTCCTTTGTCGCGGGCTATATTGGCCGGGCGGCGGGTTGGTACAACACCGGCGAACCCGTGAGCTTCATCGCCTCGGTCGTCGGCGCCATCGTGCTGTTGCTGCTCTATCGCCTGATGTTCCGCCGGCGGCGCCTGTAACCTGGCTGGCCGACCAGCCTCGACTCCGTGTCCGCGTGACCGCGGCACGGAGTTTTTTATTGTAGTGGCATCGTGGTGACACCAACGGCCGCGATTTCCTTCACGGCCTCAAATTCGCGTGCATTTACGGGGGAGCTACGTTTCACCTTTGCCGCACCCGCCATGGACCTGACGCGTCTCCCCGAAACCGATCCACTCGAAATCTATCGTTACCGCGACGGCCTGTATGCCGCGGATCTCCTCACCGTCGCCCTGACCGAGTTGGATTTTTTCACCTGGCTGGCAACGCACCCGTCGGACAAGGCGACGATTTGCGGTGCGCTGCGCATCACGGAGAGACCCACGGATGTCATGCTCACGCTCTTTGCGGCCGAGGGCTTTATTCGAGCATCGGGTAACGTGTTTCACGTTACCCCCGTGGCGGCGGAGCACCTCGTCAGCACGTCACCCTGGTTTCTGGGTCCGTATTACGCATCATTGAAAGAACGTCCGGTCGTGCGTGATTTCCTCAAAGTGCTCCGCACCGGCCGGCCGGCAAACTGGGGCAGCTACCATGATCAAAAGGAGTGGAGCCACGCGATGTTGACGGACGAGTTCGCCACCACCTTCACCGCCGCAATGGATTGCCGCGGGGCCTATTTGGGTGCGGCCGCGGCCCGGAAACTCGATTTGGGCGAGCATGCGCGTTTGCTCGATATCGCGGGAGGCTCGGGGATTTATGCCTGCGCGATTACGGCCCGTCATCCCCACCTGGCCGCAACGGTCTTCGAACGGGCGCCGGTCGATCAGATTGCCCGCACGATGATCGAAAAACGCGGATGCCGCGACAAGGTATCCGTGATGGCGGGCGATTTTTTTGCCCAACCGCTGCCGGAAGGCTACGACACGCACCTGTTTTCCAATGTGCTCCACGATTGGGACGTCCCTCAAGTGCGGGCATTGCTGGCGGCTTCCTTTCGGGCGCTGGATCGCGGCGGCTTGCTGATCGTCCACGATGCGCACCTGAATGACGACAAGACGGGTCCGTTGGCCGTGGCGAAATATTCGGCCCTGATGATGGCGGTCACCGAGGGGAAATGCTATTCGACCCTCGAAATGGAATCGCTGCTGCGCGAGGCTGGATTCCGCGACCCGTGTTTCGAGCCGACCGTGGCCGATCGCAGCCTGATGACCGCCCGGAAGCCGGTTTGATCGCGCAGGGCGGCGAGCGCCAGCGAGGCGCTCGCCGTGACAGCGCGCGCGGCGCCCTCGCCGAGCGCACCCGGAAAAGCATCGACTTCGGGACATCTTCAATGACGGCATATTGAATTCCCCCCACTCTCCATGAAACGAACCGTCTTTCACCTCACGCTGCTGCTGTCGCTTTGGGCGAGCCCGCATCTGCAGGCTCAATTCAAGTACCCACCGGAAATGCCCGGCGCCCGGGCCGAGGTGTATAAGACGATTGGAGACACCAAACTCTCGCTGTACGTCTTCGAACCACCCGCTGGCCCGAAGACAGACCGCCCGGCGATCGTGTTTTTCTTTGGCGGCGGCTGGACCGGCGGCTCGCCCACCCAGTTCGAGCAACAGTGCCGTTATCTCGCTTCGCGGGGCATGGTCGCGATCACCGCCGATTACCGCGTCGCGTCACGCCACCAGGTGAAGCCGACCGCGTGCGTCGCGGACGCCAAGTCCGCCATCCGCTGGGTGCGCGTGAATGCGGCGCGTCTCGGCATCGATCCAAAGCGGGTCGCCGCCGGTGGTGGCTCCGCGGGTGGACACATCGCAGCGGCGACCGGCACACTGCCGGACTTCGATGAGACGGGAGACGATCGAAAAATCAGTTCCGTGCCGAACGCTCTCGTGCTCTTCAATCCGGCGCTCGTGCTGGCCGAACTGGACGGCCTCGACCTCCAGGGCTTTGGCACCCGTGTTCCCGCCGAGCGCATGGGCACCGAACCGCGCAACCTCTCGCCGACGCATCACGTGAAGCGCGGGACGCCGCCGACGATTATCTTTCATGGCCGCGCTGACACGACCGTGCCGTTCGCCACCGCCGAGGCGTTTACCCGCGTGATGAAAGCCGCCGGCAATCGCTGCGAGCTCGTCGGCTACGACGGCCAGGGCCACGGGTTCTTCAATGCCGGACGGGCCAAGGGCAGCTACGATGAAACGGTCGCTGCCACCGACCAGTTCCTGGTTTCACTCGGCTGGCTCAAACCGCGCGCCGCCGCGGCCGCCGCGGCACGTTAACGACCGCCCCGCGACGTCAGTCCACGTCGACGGCACGGCCGCCCTCGCGTTTGTCGTAGCTCCGAAACGCGAACATTGTTTCGCTGGCGGTGATCCCATCGGTGCGGAGCAGTTCGTCGGTGATGACACTCTCGATCTTGTCGAGTGAGTCGCACTTGATGATCACGAGCAAATCGTAGCGACCCGACACCGAATACACGTCGGAGACGTCACGTAACTCGAGGATTTTCTCCGCCGTGCCGGTGACTTTTCGCGGGTCGATTTTCAACAGGACGATGGCAGTAGGCATGGTGACCAAGGCTCGCGGGCCACACGCGGGCGTCAATACCGCCGGCGCAGGATCGGATGGCGATCCCGTCGCGACTGTCCCGATCGCGCTTCCTGACGGGGGGATGAAGCTTCAGCCTCCGCCGGTTCGATCGGGAGTACGCGCAAGTGGCGGCGGCAGCTTCGCGTGCATCGCTCTCCTCACGAGCAGTGACCAGAGCGCGATCGGCCCAAAATAATAGGAGGCCCGCACCAGCACGTCCGGATAAGCGCTCCAGCCATTGGCGGTGATCCGCGAGAGCGCCGCGATGCTGGCCCAACCAGCCGCCCAGCCGAGCACCAGTCGTCCGGGCCGCGTGAGAATTACGCCCGCCACGGCCACATCCATGCAACCGATAACTTCCAGCGCGGTGAGGGCCGCGCTTTCCGTCACCCGCATCCCGGTCAGGTTTGCGGCGCTGCTGATGATCAGATCAACGAAGCCGGGGTTTCCCACAAACGCCTCGGTTCCGTGGGCCGCAAACACCGCGGCGAGCGGAATCCGCAGGGCCCACTCGCCCGCCGTTTCGAAACGGCGGGCCGCCGACGCGCTTCCGCGCGCCGCGAGGATCAGCACTATCGCCGCGCACGGTGTCACATAACGCGCCGAGTGACTCAGCAGAACCCAGTCGCTGAACGCCTGCCCCTGCACATGCCACCGGGCCACCGATTCGGCCGTCAGATAAATCGCCGCGGGCAGGAACAAAGGCCAGCGCCGCCACACGACCCCGCTCACCGACGCGGCCAGCATCAGCACCACGACCAGACGCTCGACCCAGGCTGCTTGCGGATGCGACAATCCCAGATCCAGAAAAAGAAACGCATTGATTGCGGTGCCGCTTCCGCGAAACGCCATCGCGGTCATCGCCAACGCCGTGGCGATCACGGCGACGCCCAGAATGACGAGGGGCACATCACGCGCGGGCGCGGCACACGAAGCCGGCGGGATCACGTCGGGCATCGCCACGTCTGCTGCTCGAATCCGACTCATTTCAGTCGCCCGCCGCCACCGTGGCGGCTTTGGGTTTCACCACAAACTGATCCAGCACCTGCTTCTCCAGACCCACCGCGGTGACCCTCAACCCTTCCGGGCCGAAATCGATGATGTGCACATGATGCGCCGGTTTGGCGAAACCGGGTGACTTCAGATACCAGCGCGTGAGATCGGGCACGCGTTGAGGCACACCCGCACCACCGTCTCCTATATAGATGATGCCGCGCGCCGGGTCGTGTTTGTCTTTATATATAGGAACTGTCCGCTTCAGCATGTGATCGTCAGCCTCGCAAACGAGGTCCACCTGGTGTTCCTCGAACAAGGGGACCCAATGCTGGCGCTGTTGGGCACCGTTTTCGAGCGGCTTGACCGACGGGTATGCCGGGACGTGGTATTGCACGGCGATCAATTTCCCCGGCACCTGCCGCTGCCGAATGAGTTCCGCCGCCAGCCACTCGCGCTGATCCCCGGCTTTGCTCGCATTCGTATTCAGCGTCACCAGCGCCGCGCGCTGAGAAAGCGCGGTCGTGTAATAGTAGGGCGTGGGGCGCTCCGGCCAGAAGAAGTGAGGGCCGGAGCAGCCGGTTTCGCAACGGCGGGACCCGCCGGCACATCCTGCGCGGAGAGCGAGCCGACAAATCCAAGGACCAGCGCCACGAATCCGAGCGCAAGCGGGAAGCGGTTACTTTTCAGGCCGACCGCATCAGGAAAGAAAAGGTCAACCGTTCGAGACATGAGGTTCATCAGGGCGAAAATGTCAGCGTCACGCGGCCACGTTCAAGCAGTCAATCGTATGTCGACAGGACACGGATACGCGGCATTGAACTCGAGCGGAATTTTGATCTCGCCCCGAGGCACGACACGACTTAACCGAAGTTTCGGCAACACGAAGGCTGCCCAGCACGCGATCCGACTCCACCGCACAGCCTTCTGTTTCAACCATTCCCTCCGCAAGAACCCAACGATGAATAGAAACCAACTCCTCCGAACCACCACGCTCGCCGCCGCGCTGCTCCTCTCGATGAGCGCCGTGTCCGCCGACGTGGTGGAAACCAAGAATGGCGCCCGCATTGTGGGCAAGATCGTGCGCATCGCCGATGGCGCCATCGCCGTCGAAACCGACTACGCTGGCACGCTCGCCGTAAAACAATCGGAGGTAACGACGTTCAGCACCGACGCTCCGATCGCGGTGCGGCTCGCGACCGGCACGCGGCTCGACGGAAAAGTCACGGGTGGTCCGTCTGGCGTACAAATCGCGGGGGCCGACGGCGCACTCTCCACCTCGGTCGACAAGATCGCCGCCAGCTGGGCCGCCGGCGGGAAGGATCCTGGCATCGCCGCTCTCGAGCGCCACTGGGCCTACGACGCCGCCGTCGACATCGCGGGCAAGACGGGCAACCGGGAACAACTCGGCACGGCCGCGGCCCTCCGCGCCACGCTGAAAACCCCCCAGGATACGCTGATGTTCTACACGGCTTATGATCGCCAGATTGTGGACGGCACCAAGTCCGCCGATCAGTTCAAGGCCGGCGTGGACTATCAAAACAACTTCAGGGGCAGAGTATCGTGGTACGTCCGCGACGAAGGCGGCTTCGACCGCGTGAAGGACATCGAACTCTATAATGTGGCCGCCGCGGGCTTCGGCTATGATGTCATCCGCGAGCCGAAACACGTCCTCACGACGCGCGCCGGTCTCTCCTTCCGCTATGAAGGTTACAAGAACCCGCTGACCAAAGACGTGAAGGGCGCGGGTCTCGATTTCGGCCTGGCCCACGAGTACACGATGGAGAATTCCAAGATCGTGAATCGGATCTCGTTTGTCCCGACCTTCGAGGATTTCGGCAACTACCGCCTCACGCACGAATCATTCTACGAGGTTCCGCTCGCCGCCCCGTCCTGGAAGCTGCGGATGGGCGTCAGCAATGATTATAACAGCATGCCCGGTAGAGGCGTCGAGAAACTCGACACCGCCTATTTCACACGCCTGGTGCTGACCTGGCAGTAAGCTGCCTTTTGCGGCGCCACGTTCCTGCGCGGCGCCATTGTATTGCGCCGTCCGGTCATGGCCGGACGGCTTCGTTCCTCTTCGGCCGTCCAAATCCGAACCAGCCCTGACCAACATCCCGCGGGGATGCCACGCGGTCCGGGACATTTCTCTTACACGCCATGCCTGCCACTGCTGCTTCGCCTCACGTCTGGAAATTCTTCCGCACCGGCGGACTTGATCAGGTCTGCCTCGAAACGGGAGCCGATTTGCTCGCTCTCGACGAACTCGATCAGAAGCTCTGGGTGGCCCTGGGCTGCCCGGTGAAGGGACTTGCGCTCGACGAAAAGACACTCGCCCTCATCGACACCGACAAAGACGGACGAATTGGCGTCCCCGATCTTATCGCCGCGGTGAAGTGGGCCTGCGCCCGCGTGCGGGATCCGGGTGAACTGCTGAAAGGTTCGGTGGTGCTTCCATTGGCCGCGATCAACACCGACCAGCCGGACGGAAAGGTGCTGCTCGCCTCCGCCAAGCAGATCCTCGCCAGCCTGGGCCGGCGGGATGCAGCTGAAATCACGGTCGCCGACGCGAGCGACACGGCCAGAATTTTCGCCGCCAATCCACTCAACGGCGACGGTATCATCCCGCCCGAGGCAACCGATGATCCCGCGGTGCAGGCGCTGATGAAGGACATCATCGCGTGCGGCGGAGGGGCGGCCCGCCCGTCCGGCGCAATTGGCGTCACGGCCGCTTCGGTCACCGCGTTTTTCAGCGAACTCGAGGCCTACGTGGCGTGGACGGAGAAGAGCGCGACCAAGGAGATTGCGGTGCTGGGTGAAGCGACCGATGCCGCTTGCACCGCGTTGAAAGCCGTGCGCCCGAAGGTCGATGACTATTTCGCCCGCACGCGACTGGCGGCATTCGACCACCGATCAATTGGGCCGCTGAACCGCAACGAGGCCGAATACCTCCCAATCGCCGTGGCCGAGATGAAGGCCTCCGCCGACGAGGTGCGCGGATTCCCCCTCGCGCGCGTCGAGCCGGACAAGCCACTTCCCCTTCTCCGGGACGTGAATCCCGCGTGGTCCGGCGCGCTGGCCACGTTGCACCTGAAGGCCGTCACGCCCATTTTCGGTGAAGACAAGACCAGCCTCACAGCGGGAGAGTGGGCCACGCTCAACGCGCAGTTTGCCGCTTACGAAACCTGGCTGGGCGGAAAAGCCGGCAGCGCGGTGGAGAAAATCGGGCTCGCCCGGATCAAGGCGATTCTTGGCGCCGACACGCGCACCGCCCTCACCGCACTCGTGGCGCGCGATCAGGCGCTGCAACCGGAGTTCAAGGCGATCAGCGATGTCGAGCGTCTCGCCCGTTACTATCGCGATCTGCGAACGCTGCTGCACAACTTCGTCAACTTCTCCGATTTTTATTCGCGCGATCACTACGCGACCTTCCAGGCGGGCACGCTCTTCCTCGACAGCCGCTCGACCGAGCTTTGCATTCGGATGGAGGCGGTGAATCCACTCGCCGCGATGAGCAAATCCTACATCGCGTATTGCAGCTGCACACCCGCTGGCGGCGGCGCGCCGATGATCATCGCCGCCTGCTTCATGCAGGGGGACAGCGACTATCTTTTCGTCGGTCGCAACGGCGTCTTCTATGATCGGCAGGGCCGCCTCTGGTACGCGGTCATCACCAACATCGTCGACAACCCGATCAGCATCCGGCAGGCGTTCTGGGCACCGTACAAGAAATTCCTCCGCATGATTGAGGAGCAGGTGGCCAAACGCGCCGCCGCCGCCGATGCCGCCTCGAGCGGCAAACTCGCTGCCGCCGCCGAGAAGACGGCCGCCGTCGGCGCCGCACCGGCACCCGCCGCACCGGCACCCGCCGCACCGCCGGCGGCTCCTCCCGCGGGTAAGAAATTCGACCTCGCGCTCATCACCGGGATCGGCGTGGCGATTGGTTCGATCGGCACGTTCATCGCCGCCGTGTTCACCAAGTTCGTCGACCTGCCCACGTGGCAATTGCCGCTGGTCTTTCTGGCGATAATCCTGGTGATATCGCTGCCCTCGATGTTCATCGCCGCGCTCAAGCTCCGTCAGCGGACGCTCGGCCCCATCCTCGAGAGCAACGGCTGGGCCATCAACGGACGCGTAAAGATCAACATCCCGTTTGGCGCGGCCCTCACGCGGATGGCCACCCTGCCGCCCGGCGCGCAGCGCTCGCTGGATGATCCTTATCAGGATAACGAAGCGGCCAACCAGACCCGGCGCGTCATTCTGCTCGCTGTCCTGCTCGTACTGGTCGGTGTCGCGATCTGGATACGGTGGGATCACAACCGTCGCGGTCGTTATTTCTGGCAACCAGCACCGGTCGTGGCACCCGTTGCCGCCCCCGCCGTCGCGCCCGCCGTTCCAAAATAACAACGGGTTCGCGGCCGGTCGCGCGGACCGGCCGCGGTTTCCCACCAGGCGTTGGCCCGAGATGAGCTGCCGCCGTGCAGCGGCTTGGTCATCCGCCGCCCGCGCTGAACCGGCTTGCGCGCACGGTTGGCGGGCTGGTTCATTTAATCATGAAGCCGAAATCCCCCTCCTGCGGCGGCTCACCATCGCGGTCATCGTGGTCGCGCTGTTCACCGTCACCGGATTCTTCATACTGCCACCCGTCCTCAAGGGGCAGCTGGAAAAATGTCTCTCCGCCGAACTCGGCCGCCCGGTGACCGTGGAGCGGGTCCGCCTGAATCCGTACGCGCTCTCCCTGACCCTCGATAACTTCGCCGTGCGCGAGCGCGAAGGCGTGAGCGAGCCCCCGACCGTCAATCCGCCTCCGGCCGCCGAACCTGCGGCCTCCCCGCCCGGCGCGGCTGCCGCCGCCACCACTCTGTCGCAGATTGCGATTGGCCGCATCGTCATCGCGGACGGCGATTACCGATTCACGGATCGCTCCGTACAGCCCAACGTGAGCATGGCCGTCAACCATTTTGGCGGAACCATCACAGGGCTCTCGTCCACAAATGTCGCCCAAGCCGAACTCGATTTGAAGGCGATGGTCGACGGGGCTGGCAGCGCCGTGAAAAGTGCGGACGCCACCAGCCTGCCGGTGAGGCTCGGCGTCGCGTTGCTCAAGGACATGGCCGGCAAGATCGTCATCGATGCATCCACTCGCGGGCGCTCGCCGCCGCTACGGCCGATTGTATCCACTATCTCTCGACCTCAAACTCACGGGCGCCCGCAGCTGCGAAGCCCGCGCGTTTCAGTCGCCGAACGCGCAAATCGCCTCCACCCCTTTCGCCGAACCGTCGCGCAACCAGCCGTCGAGCTGGGCCTGATCCTTCAATTGCTGCCCCCGGGCGCGCGACACCGCAAAATACCGCACCGGCACATCCGGGAGCGCCGTCATGTCGCCCCACAATTTCTC
>JBBRCR010000238.1:0-12641 GCA_038204695.1 Opitutales bacterium
AACTGTGTTAGCACCCGTGGGCAGGTGGCGCTGCAGGAGGGGCGCCACGGTGGGGCGTGAGTCTTGCTCCCGGCGCGGGTGGGGGTGGTGGGGTGGCGGCGCGTGGGGGGGGGGGGTGGGGTGCCCGTGGTCACCCCCCCCGCGCGGCCCCCCCCCCCCACAACCCGCTCGTCATGATTTTCGTGTGTTTAGTGTGTTTCGTGCGCCATAATCACTCCGTTGATATGAGATATTTGTAACCATCCATATCATTCTTGCCCACGAAACACTCGAACCCGCTGTATGGCTCCGAGGCGGCAAGGCAGGCCGGACTACTTCTTCTTCTTCCCCTTCGGACTTGTCCCGGAGCCTTCCGGAATGTCGTGGGTCCACGGCACGACGCCGACGCGGTCCGCCCACGTCTGCCATTGCGCCGCCATCGTGCGCACGCGTTCCGGTTGCGCGGCGGCCAGATCCCGCTGCTCGGCGCGATCAGCATCTATATTATATAACTCCCAATCCTGCTTATGCCGGCAAACCAGTTTCCATGGACCCGTGCGAATCGCCTTGTTGCCCTCGTGCTCCCAATAAATCGCGTCAGTCCGAGCGAGACTTGATCCTGAAAACGACGGCCGAAGGCTCACGCCCTGCATTGGCGTGATCTTTTCGCCCGCGAATTCGTCGGGATAGCGCGCACCCGCGAGATCCACACAGGTCGCCATGAGGTCGATGAGATGCGCCGGTTGAGCCTCCAGCCGCCCATTGCGCGCGCGCGGAATTCCCGCCGGCCAATGAGCAATCAGCGGAGTGGAAATGCCGCCCTCGTGCACCCAGTGCTTGTATTCACGGAACGGAGTATTGCTCACGTTGGCCCAGCCGCGCCCGTACGCTATATAGGTGTCGGCCGCGCCCGGCATCACCCCGTAGCCCTGCCGCACGGGCCAGCCGTCGCGCGTTTGCGGCGGACGGTTCGCGAACTGAATCGTTTCTTTCGGCACCGGCGGCAGGGTTGGTTTTGCCGCTCTTGGCTCCATCGGGCCAGTACGCCCGTTCGTCTCGGCGCAGCCACCGTTGTCCTGCAGGAAGAGAATGAGCGTGTTGTCGAGTTGCCCCTTCGCCTTGAGCTCCGCGACGAGCCGGCCGATCCCTTGATCCATCACCTCGATCATCGCCGCGTAAACCTCCATGCAACGCGCCGCGAAGGCGGGATTCTTTACCTTGGAAAAATCCTCGGCCGGCGGAGGCAGGCCCCATTCCTCGCGCACCAATCCCAACCGCTTCTGCTTTTCCCAACGCGAGGCACGCAGCGCCGCGTAGCCGGCATCGTATCGGCCCCGGTGGCGGGCGATGTCGCTCTCGCGCGCGTGCATGGGCCAGTGCGCGGCCGTGTACGCCACGTACATGAAGAAAGGCTGCTCGCGATGGTCGCGCACGTGCTCGCTCACGTAGCGCACCGCGTGATCACTGATCGCGTCGGTGTAATAGTATTCGGATGGCCGATACTCGGGATCGTTCGCCGGCGAGATGAACTGACCATCGCGCATGAGCGCACTTGGGTCCCAGAAACTGCCCGAACCGTGAATCGTACCGTAGAAGCGATCGAAGCCGCGCCGTAATGGCCAGTTCTGATTCCGCCCCTTCATCACCTCGGTCGGCCGGCCCGGCGTCACATGATATTTCCCGGCCATGTAACACCGGTAGCCCGCCGGCTTGAGCGCCTCGGCAATGGTGACCGCACGGCGGCTGAGCTCGCCCTGGTACGCCGGCGTGCCCAAGTCCTCCACCATGTGTCCGACCCCCGCCTGATGAGCATAGAGACCGGTCAGAAGCGAGGCGCGCGTCGGGCAGCAGCGCGCGCCGTTGTAGAATTGCGTGAAGCGCACGCCATTGTTCGCCAGCGAATCCAGATTGGGCGTGGGGATTTCACTCCCGTAGCAGCCGATGTCCGAGTATCCCATATCATCGGCCATGATGATAATGACATTGGGACGCGGTGCTGCGGCCAGCGATGCCGCCGCCGTGAGAAGTCCAAACCACCAGAGTGTGCGCATAAGATTAGGATTCACAGGTTGAGCCGGGCCAGACTCGCCACCGCCGGGCGAAAATGCCAACGCTTTTCTCGACGGGATTCGCCCGTTTGGAAGCGCCTCGCCCATTCGACGCCGAACTGAAGGGCGCGGAATTCGCGGCCTCGGTGAAGGCTTCGAGTTGCACCGGTTGCCCGCGCGAAATCCGGCGGCCATCGGCCCCGCGCGAACCGTACACAAATCGACGTCGCGGCCGGCCCATGTTTTTGTCCTCCTCGTGACCATGACGCTCCACCGTTTTTCCCGTCGACGTTTTCTGCGCGCTGCCGCCGTCACTGCGGCCTCCCTCTCAGTCGCTCCGCGCTCCGCGTTGGCCAGCAACTCCGAGCGCAAATTACGCGTCGGCATCGTCGGTGGCCGCTTTGGCGCGACGTTTCAGTTTCACGAGCATCCCCACTGCACCGTCGAGGCGGTGAGCGATTTGAGGGCGGACCGGCGCGCGACGCTGATGCGCGTCTACCGTTGCGCGAAAAGCTACGCGTCTCTCGCCGAACTGCTGCGCGATGCGCGCATCGAGGCGGTGTTTCTCGCGACGCCGGCGCCCGACCATGTGGCGCATACTCTCGCCGCGCTGGCCGCCGGCAAGCATGTGCTGTGCGCCGTGCCCGCGGCGCTCACGCTCGAAGATTGCGGGCAATTGCGCGACGCCGTGAAGCGCAGCGGCCTCACCTACATGATGGCGGAGACAAGCATCTGGCGGCAAAACATGATCTCGGCGAAGACGTTTTACGCGGAGGGGCGTTTCGGCCGCATCTTCAGCGCCGAAGCCGAGTATCATCACCCAGGCCTCGAAACGCTTTGGCACGAGAACGGCAAGCCCACCTGGCGCCACGGACTGCCCCCGATGCTGTATCCGACGCATTGCACCGCCTTCCTCCTGGGCTTGACGCGCGAGCGACTGACGGGCGTGAGCGGCACGGGTTGGGGCGACGATGATCCGCTTTTGAAGGGCAACCCCTATGGAAATCCATTCTGGAACGAGACCGCGCTGTTTCGCAGCGATCGCGGCACGGCGTTTCGCGTCGAAGTGTATTGGCGCGGAGCGCTGCTGGGAACCGAGCGCAGCGCCTGGCGCGGCGACAAAATGAGTTTCTTTTCCCCGCATCCCAATGGGGCGGGCGCCCAGCTCGTGCACGCCGGCCGGACGATCGGCCGTGATGACGGCGGCT
Source organism: Opitutales bacterium (assembly GCA_038204695.1). Classification (GTDB taxonomy): domain Bacteria; phylum Verrucomicrobiota; class Verrucomicrobiia; order Opitutales; family Opitutaceae; genus ER46. The sequence goes on from JBBRCR010000238.1 coordinate 3,236, forward strand.
TCCAGGTCGCCGAAGCGACGAAGGAGATTTATGCCCAACCGCTTTGGTGGAAGACCGACCTGTTGCCCGAGCCACTCCGCCACGCCAGTGGTCACGATGGCTCGCACACGTTTATCACGCACGAGTTCATCGATGCTGTGATCAACCAGCGTCGACCCGAGGTTGATGTGAACCAGGCGCTGGCCTTCACGGCACCGGGAATTGTGGCGCATCAATCCGCCCTGCAGGGTGGCGCGTTCTTGAGTATTCCAAACTTCGATACGTGAGCTGGCGGCGGGCGCCCGCGAGTGGATGAACAACGAATTGCCGATTCGACTCCACTCGCTGCCGCTCGCAGCCACGGAATGACGGCGCGGCGCCGAACCGGTCCTGCAGCAGGGCGGGCCGGGGTGCCTCGTCCCGCCTCGCCCGGACTGACCCGTCGTGCGCGCATGATTGGCGCGCTCGCCGGCGCGGCCACGGCGTACGCTTTAGCCAACGCGGCTCAACCCGAGACTGGCAGGTGGTCGCCAGCGGACTCAACAATCCGCGCGGACTCGATTTCGCGCCGAATGGGGCGCTCTATATAGCGGAATCCGGCAGCGGCGGGAGCGGTCCTTCAATTATGGGCGGAGATGGTGAACTGCTATACTTCGGGCTGAACAGTTCGATTACCCGCGTGTTCAAGGGCACGCAGGAACGCATAGTCACCGGGTTGCCGTCACTCGCGAATGCGCAGGGCGGCGGTGTGTATGTGACCGATGCCGGCGGGAACACCCTTTTGTACGCGGATGCAAAAGGGCGCGTGTCGGTGGTGGCCGTATTTCCCGAGCGGCTGGTCCCCACGCCACCGCCGCTTCCCCAGCCGCCATTTCCACCGCAGATACCCATGCAAGCTGTACCCACTAATGTGGTACGCGGTCCGGATTGTCCCTTGTTTACCGAGCTTACGCCGGACGTTCCGCTCCGATCACGCGATAGAAAGCAGCCGCTCGCTGTAAAGGGTACGTTTGTCTTCGGCAGCTACGCTTCTCCCGTCTCGCGATACGTATCGTGCTTTGAAATTATCGCACACGCTACGGCAAGCGCTTCGTCCAGTCGCTCGCGCTCCCAACTCCACCGCGGAGGCGCGGTTACGCCCACGCATCGCGCAGGAAGCGCAGGAAATTGCCGTGCATGATCGCGGCGATGTCCTCCTCGCGATAGCCATGGGCTCGGAACAGATCGGGATAACGCGCAATGTCCGCGATCGAATCCAGATCCGCGGGACTTTGCTCCCGGCCAAATTCTCCATCGAGGTCCGTGCCTATGCCACAGTGGCGGGCGTCTCCCGCCAATTGGCAGATGTGATCGATGTGATCGACGAGATGCTCCAGGCGGACGCGCGCTGATTGCGGCGTCGTTTTGCCGAGTTCCCAGCCAGGCACCATCATCCACGTGTCGAGCACGCCGCCAATCACGGCGCCGCGGGCAATCAGCGCGCGAATCTGTTCGTCGCTGAACTGGCGGTTGTGCGGCACCAGCGCGCGGCAGTTCGAATGGCTGGCCCAAATCGGGCCGCTGAAATGGTCCAGCGCTTCCCAGAAACTCTCGTCGCACAGATGCGTCGCATCGAGAATCATCCCGAGCCGATCCATCTCCTTCAGCAGTTCGCGCCCGCGGAGACCCAGGCCACCCGTTGCATTGGTGCCCTGCGCGTACGTCCCGGGCCCGTAATGCGCGGGTCCCACGGCGCGCAACCCTTGCGCGTACGCGCGCTCGAGGTGCGCGAGCGTCACGATCGAGTCGGCCCCCTCGAGACTCAGAATATAGCCAATCGGCGCATCGGCCGCCGGCTCGCCCGTCCACCGCGCCACGTGCGCGTCAAGCGCCTCGGTCGTCGTAATCGATACCATCTCCCCCGCCTCTTCCATCGCGCGATACCAAGCCAGCTGGCCCTGCGTCTGGGCCCAAGCCTGCGCCGGCGATTTCCAACCCGGCAGGGGATTGCCCATTTTCACGTACCGGGCGATCTGCGTCGCCACACAAATGCCAATGCGTGCGCGCCGCATCTCACCCAATGAAACGGTACCGTTGGCGCGTCCCTGTTTGTCGGCAAGGCCAGCTTCCCGCTGCCGGATTTCGGCCAGCGGGCGCGTCAGGTCGCGGTTATATTCCAGCGCGTTAAGGCCGAGGTCGAGGTGGGCGTCGAAGATGAACATGATTAGATGGTGATCATCCGATCGCGCGCGGCGACCTTCCAGCGCGCTTCCGCACGTCCTGCGTTGACCACTACAACCGATGCGTGGAGCGCCACGGTCGGGCAGATGTGCCGCGGGATTCCGTAAGCCACATCACCCACCTTGAACTCGGCGGCGCGCGCCGTCTCGACCACGAGATGCTCCTCGCTGTGCGACACCGCCATGGCCTCCGGCAATTCCAGCAAATGCACGCGCGGCGGCGGATTTTCCGAGGCAATCGCCTTGTGCCCAAGATCGAGGCAGAGGTGACTTGCCCCCGGCTTGCTAATAACGCGCGTCAACACCACCGCCGCCGGCAAGAACCCCAACTCGGGCAGCAGCCCGGCGTACGAGAAATCCCACAAAAGGCACGTGCCCGGACTGCACTCGACATCGGGCTCACGCGCGTGGACCGGAAACGTCGGCGTACCGCCCGCAACAATACGCGGCACCGCCCAGCCGCGCGCCTGCAATTCCGCCCGCAACGCGCGCACCGGCTGCATCGCCGTGCGCACCAGATTCGTGCGAATGTCCGGATCGCGATCGTGAATGTGACCATCGTACGCGTGCAGCCCGCCCGGCGTGACGCCAGGCAAAATCGCAATGAGGGCGTAAACCTCGAACGCCCCCGGGCCGGCCGGGATCCCGGTCCGGTGCATGCCGCAATCGATATCCAGCAGCAGTTCAACCGTCACCCCCCGGCCCTGCGCGGCCCTGGCGATGGCCTGCACGCTCGCGGTATTGTCCACCACGGCGGCGAAGCGTGTGCGTGGAAATCGCGCCATCAGCTCGAGCAACCGTGCGACGTTCGGTCCGACGGGTTGATACGCGAGCAGCACACGCGCCGCGCCGCAGCCCGCCACCATCTCGGCTTCCGCGATCGTGGCGCACTTGAACTGGTTAATGCCGGCCTCCTGCTGGAGCCGCACGATCTCGGCCATCTTGTGCGTTTTGACGTGTGGAAACAGCCGCCCGGCCCCACCCGCGATCGCCAGCATCCGCTGGATGTTGGACGCGATCCGATCCGGATAAACAAGCAGCGCCGGCGAGGGGATCTCCCCGACATTGGCGACCCGATACCACGGCGCCACCGAGCTCATGCGGGGACGGGCACCCGCCGGAGGTCTTCCCAAATCGTGATCATAAGAGTACTGCCGAGCACAAGCAGGCCACCCGCGATGCCGAGGGGCGTGAGCCGTTCACCGAGCCACACCACTGCGATCGGAACCCCGAACGCAAAGATGAGATAATTCGACAGCGCGGCTTGAATCGCATGCAGGACCTTCAGCGCTTTCAGGAAGAGGACCATCGAGAGAAAATTGTGGAAGAAGGCCAGCAAGCCCAGTCCGATCCAGGTCTGCGTCGTGAACTCCGGCATGCGCGAGAACACATCGCGTTCCTGCGCGATGACGAACGGCAGCATGAGCACGAGCATGCCGACATAGGTATAGAACAAGACCCGCAGGGGCGAGTGACGCTCGAGCGCCTTCTTGCCGTAGGAATTGTAGAACGCACTGCCGAGATTCCCGAGCAAGATGAGAATGTTGCCGAGGAAATTCGCGCGGTTCAGATCGAGGCCCACCAAATCCCGCCCGGAGCACATCACCACGCCGATAATCGCGAGGACAAAGCTGATCCAGCGGACCCGCGTCATGCGTTCACCGAGAAACATGAACGCCATGAGCGCCGTGCACACCGGCAGCGTGAGCGAAATCAGCGCGGCATTGCTCGCGAGCGTCCACCGCGTGCCCCATGTAATCAGCATCTGCCCGGGGAAAACGCCGAGTACGATGAGGAGACCGTACAGGAGGAAATTCGAGCGGAACGAATGGCGAGGCGCATCAAGCGCCCTGGGCTCCGCGCGCACCAGCGGATACAATAGCACCGTCGCAATAAACATCGGTCCCCAGACGGTGAAAAGCGGACCGACCTTGTCCTCGACCAGCTTTATACACGTGAACTGAAGCGCCCACATCAGGTTGCAGGCGAACAGCAGAAACCAGGATTTCATCGGCGGGGATCGCGGCGGGCGGCGAGCGTTAGCTGGCGAGCGCCATCGCGCCGGGATTCGAGGCAAGCAACCCGCCGAACGCCGCGTCGAATTCGCGCAACGTGAGGTCGACGTCGTCGTTCGTGTGCGCCGCGGAAAGCGACCACTGCTTCGTCGCGAGGGGGAAGCAGAAAATCCCGCGGGCAATCATGGCTTGCCGGAGCTGCTCGTCGCGCGCGAAGTCATGATGCGCCGCGAGGTCATGCCAGTCCACCGGCAGGTGATCCATGAAATACAGGCAGAAGGCCGAACCTTGACGCGCCACGAGCGCAGGGATGCCACGGCGCTGAAGCAGCTCCTCCAATCCGTGCTGGAGTCTTGCGCCCAGCGTTTCCACATAGCGGTAGACCTCCCCATTGTTCTGCGTGAGCCGTTCGATCGTCGCAATGGACGCAGCGACTGGAACCGGGTGCCCATTATACGTGCCCGCCGCAAGCACGCGTTTCGCAGGATCGGGGTGCACGAACCAATCCATGTAGTCGCGCCGGCCTCCGATGAGCGCGATGGGGAAACCATTGGCCACGGCCTTGCCGTAAACCACGAGATCAGGGCGGACCCCGGAGACCTCCGCGTAGCCGCCAAGCGCGTGCCGAAAACCCGTTTTCACCTCGTCAAAAATAAGCACGAAGCCCAGTTCGTCGGCCAGCCGCCGCAGACCTTCCAGATGCCCGGGACGCGGCTTGACGATCCCGATGTTCTGCAAAATCGGCTCGGTGATCAGCGCCGCCACCTCGTATCGTTCACACACATACCGGACGGAATCGAGGTCGTTGAAATTAATCGGGTGGACCAACTGCTGGTGCAGCTTGGGAATGCCCGCGCTGATCGGGATGAACGGATACTCACCCGGGGAGCGCCGCGGACCAACACGCGCGAGCGGCGTCATCAGGTTGCAGGCGACGTCGTTGTGCCAGCCGTTGTATCCGCCCTGCATCACAATGACATGATCGCGGCCGGTCACGGCGCGAGCGAGCCGGAGCGCCTGGTACGTCGCTTCGCTGCCTGTATTCACAATCTGGACCGACTCGACCCACGGCACCTGGGTGCAGATCATTTCGGCGAGCCGGCCCTCCAGCACGGTGCTGCCGGCTCCGAACAGGCTGTCGCCGCCCGTCACCGCGCGGACGACGGCATCACGCACGTAAGGATCGTTGTGGCCCAGGAAGTGCGGCGAGAACGCCGCATGGTAGTCGAGATAGCGCCGCCCCTCCGCATCGAAGATCGCGGCACCTTCACCGCGCACGAACGTGATCTCCGGCTGGATCGCGCGGTTGATCGAATTGACGCCACCGGGAATAAACCGGCGGCTCTGGGCCAGAATGGCAGCGGATTTCGGAAAGGAAGACGTCATGAAAGGAAAAGCGCTGGAACCAGGAAAGGGTTTGGAAAAGGGCGGTCAGCGTTTCGCGCGGCGGGCGGGTTTCCGCCGGCGCGGCACGCGGGCGATGCAATCGATTTCAACTTTAATGCCACCGCCCAGACCCGAGGCCACGGTCGTGCGCGCCGGGAAGGCGCCCTTGAAGAATTCGGCGTACGCCCGATTGTACCCGTCAAAGTCGTTGATGTCGGCAAGGTGCGACGTGCACTTCACCACGTCGGCGAATGTGCAACCGGCGGCGGCCAAAATTTTCCCGATGTGCTGCATCGTGAGCCGCGTCTCCTCTTCAATCGTGCCGTGGAGCACTTTGCCCGTTTTCAGATCGAGCGGACCCTGCCCGCTGACAAAGAGCCAGCCGTCCGCCACGATGCCGGCGGAATATGCGCCCGTGGAGGCCTTCTTGTCGGGATGCTTGATTTCGGTTTTCATGCGTGGAAGCGATGGCGGGGACGGTGGACGTGAAACGAGCAGCAATAACCGGGCGGTCTAACGTGAGCCCTTTCCGGCATAGTGCTTGTCAGCAAAATCCCAATACGCCGTCCAGTCCGCCAGAGTCAGATTGTGCTTCCCCTCGCGGATGTAGTATTGGGCGGCATCGCCGTGACGCGGTTCGTTGAGCGGCGGCATCTCAGGCGTTGGGCCGAGAGCCTGCCGGCCGAACAATTGATAGACCGGGCGCGCCTGCACGACGCTGAGGAACTCACCGCGCGGGTCGGCCCAAAGATCCTCCGACGCACTATGGACACACACGGCGCGCGGCGCGATCAGGGCGATGAGCATGTGCTGGTCAACGGGGAGCGCGTCCTCACGACCGCTGTAGGATTTATAGTTCGCGTTGAACCAGTGCGGAAATCCGCGGTTGATCGCCGCGATCGTCTCCTTCTCCTTCGTTTTTCGCCGGCTCAGCGCCGCGCCGCCGCAACCGGAATCGTTCGAGCAGACGATGGCGAAGCGTTCGTCCTCGGCCCCGGCCCACAAGGCCGTCTTGCCCCCGCGCGAGTGGCCAACCACGGCGACCTGGTCGCGCGCGATGCGGGGCTCTGTCACCAGATAATCCATACAGCGGCTGGCGCCCCAGGCCCACGCCGCGATCGTGGCCCACGCGTCCGGCGTGCGCGGTCCGCGGTCGAGGACGGCGTGAATGCCGTCATTGAATCCGCTGTCTTTCTTCTCGTCCGGATCGACGTCACCGTTGAAAAACGCCGCCATCGCGTAACCGCGCGCAATCCCCTCTTCCGCCGGCCAGAATTCACTCTTCTTCCGCCGCGTGGGATCAATGTTGTCCGCCGCCGGGCGGTTGCAGATCAGCAGAAACGCCGGCACCGGCCCGCGTGCTTTATTCGGCACAAAAACCGACAACGGGATGATCAGCGACTTGCCGGCTGAAGTGATCGTGATCTCGACCAACTTCAGCGTCGCCGCGCCGTTCATCGCATTGCGGTCCTCCTGCACGACCTTGAAACTCTTCGCGTAAGGTGTCGCCGGCACCCGCCCGTAAACGTGCTGGCGAAACAACTCGAGCACCTCGGGCCGGCGGGTCTTTTTCCAGTCATCGGCCGTTGTGACTATACGGCCACCATTCGTCTTCAGCGGATCCGGCAGCGTGTACGCAGGCGCGTCCGGCGCATCCGCGCGGAATTGTTTGCGGGCATCAGCGGCGGCGCGCACCGCGGGCACGTTTGCCAGCAGAAAAACGGCCGCCGCGGCCGACAGGCACAGTGCGCGTGTCTGACTTATTACGACGCGCCGCGCCGATTTCACCGGCAATTCAGAGTTCGTGCTCATGATTTCATGGAACCTAAAATCCATCACCAGCGCCATACTTGTCCGCCAGGCGGCGCATATCGTAAGTGAAATCGATCCACTTTTTTTCCCACGCATGGGCGCTCTTCGGAGTGTACCGATAAAATCCTTTTGCGTTGGAGATCCCCTTGGCGCCCGTGGCGACTTTCTCCCGCATCAACGGCGGCACCTTCGTCGCTTTCGAGAGCTTCGGCAGCAGGCCCTCCATCACGAGCTCATAGGCTGGGATGCCCGTGAGATCCATCCAGCGGAACGGGCCCGCCAGGAGCGCCCACCACCCGATGTCATTGCGAAAGGAACGATCAACCGTCGCGATATCGGCCACCCCGGATTCCACGAGGTGAAACGCTTCGCGAATCATCGCGTACATCATCCGATTCGAGAGAAACCCCCGCACGTCCTCCTTCAATACGGTCGGCTCCTTTCCGCAAATCCGGCCCATCTCCTGCGTCCGACGAAGCGTGCGCGACGACGTCTTGCGTCCGGGAATGATTTCGAGATACCGCAGGAGCTGGGCCGGCTCACCCCAGTGCATGCCGATGACCCGCTCCGGATGCGCGAGCCCAGCTTGGAGAACCGAAATCGGCAGGCTCGAGGTATTCGACGCGATCACCGCGTCGGCCGTGAGACACGATTCGAGCTCGGCGAAGATTTGCCGCTTGAGCGCGAGATCCTCCTTCACCGATTCAATCACGAACCCGCACGCGGCGAGTTCCGGAATCGCGCCGGCCAGCGTCAAGCGTTGTTTCCAACCGCGTATCCGATTGCGTGTGACAATGCCGCGCCGGCCGAGCTCACGGAGAGTGCGGTCGACGTGGGGAACGCTTTCCGCGCGCGTCGCGGCCGAACGCGTGTACGCGACGACCTCGAGCCCTTGGGAAAGCAGGCAGGAAACAATGCCGCGGCCCATCAGCCCGAGTCCGATGACCCCGATTGGACGCGCGGTGAAGTTGGGGCGCGTTCGCCGGCGATTCGTGCGTTTGGCGGTCGGCATGAGTTAGCTTCCTTGATGGCCCAAACCCAGATCACGTTTCTCCAATCCAAGCCTGTGCTCGCCGCTACGGGTCTCACCGCTACACAGGAATGATCGCAGCAAACGCATCAATCTTCCGTGTTTGATTTCATGCCGGGACCGTGACGCGGTTTCACGGCGCTGAGCGCTTTCCACCACACCGCGTTTTCGGCCAGCGGCGGCCCCATGGCGGTCTTGAAACCCGATGACGCCTTGAACACGACCGATTTGATCGGCTTGCCCAGCCGCGGATTCGTCCACTCAAAGGCGAAAAACGTCCCCCCACCCGCGACTTCCACCGGATCTGCCAGGTAACAATAAGACTGCGGCCGTGTCGCGGCGGTCCAGGACTGCTCGAGGATGTTCACCCCGTACCGTATTGGGATGGTGGCGACAAAACCGTCCTGGTACCGCACCTCATAGTGCCCCAGGAGGTCGGCCGTATCTTCGAAATTCATGATCAGCCGGTACGACATCGAATTGCGCGCCCGCTTCTCACAGGCGTGGAGAAAGACCAGGCTGCTGACATCCTGGCCGACCGCCACAATCTCGCTCGTCGCCCCCGACGGTGTCTTGATCACCGCATCGGCGGCTCCGACCTCGAATGTCACCGCACCCGAGCGCAGCTTGGTCTGCGCAGCCCCTGGCGTCGGCAGCTTCAGCGCCACCTGCGGATCGCCGAGCGAACTGAACGGCAGGCGGCCGCTGAGCCGCAGGCGCACCACCGGCATCATGGCCTGCACGGTCGCGGTCAGATCGTTCTCGGCCAGCTCGTGTTTCGACCAGAGGAGATTGGCGCACCCAAGAAACTGATACATCAAATCCTTCCCCAGGTTGAACTCGGTCGTGGCAGCCCATGCGGACGGCGCTCCGCCCAGCACCGACGCCCGCGCGCTCCGCCGCGCCCAATTCTGGATGTGCGGCTCGAAATTGCCGTAGATCTGGGGAAAGCCCCACTCGCTGAC
>JBBRCR010000239.1:0-12639 GCA_038204695.1 Opitutales bacterium
GGCGAAACCGAACTTGAGGTGATTGGGGGCGGCGACGGGCAACTTGTAGCGGGCGTCGAGGTGCAGCTGCGTGAGCACCTGATCCTGTTCATTGCGCTGCTGGGTGAGGCCGTCGTTGGTGCTCGAGTTGGCCACCCCGTTGATCCCCGGCGTGGTCGAACGCGGACGATAGTTGTCCGGGTTGGTGAAATCGGGACCGCCGTTCTGGATGAAGCGCGGGTGCAGTTCGGACTGGGTGCGGTCGAGAATCCAGCCGACGCCATCCAGGCGCATGTTGAGCTGGCCGCCGCGGCCCTGGCCGTTGTTGAGCGTGGTCTGGGCGAGGTTGGCGCCGTACTCGATCAGCCAATTGGGGTAGTTGTGCTCGGCGCTGAAATCGGCGCGGTGCATGCGCACGTAATAATTGAGCGGGCCGTCCATCTGCACATCGATCTTGGAGGCGGCGGTGGCGGAGCCGGCGATCGGGCGCACCGTCGTGATCTTGTCGGTGAAGCCGCCGGGCACGATGGCGGTGCTGGCGCCGGGCAGGGTCGTGTTGTTGCCGGCGCTGGCGGTAACGCGAACGCGGCGGCGCTGGCGCTCGAAATTGTCGTTCTCGACCAGGCCGAGGCTGAACTTGGTGGTGGGTGACCAGCGGTAGTCGGCCTTGAAGTTCACGCTCATCTGTTTCCGGTTATTGATATTGTCCCAGGTCTGGTAGCTCCAGACCGGGGCCGGGCCGTTCTCGATATTGGAGTAGTCGTAGATGCTCTCGAAGCCGCCGACGGCGTTTTCGCTGTAGAAGAGGTTGAGCGAGACGCCGAGGTTCCGGGTGTCGCCGAGGACATCGAAGACCTCCTGGTGGGTGAGATTGAGGATGGGGTGGGCGCGATGCTGCGAGCGGAGCGGAGTCTGTTCCAGGAAGGACGGCGCGATCCGCGTGCTGAAGTTGTAGGTGGTGCGGCGTCGCTCCTTCATGCTGAAGGTCGAGCGGGTCTTGAAGTTGACCGTGCCGCCGAGGGAGTCGGCGCCCTTGTCGGGGGTATGGCCTTTGATGAGCTCGAGTGCCTCGAACATGGCGCCGGTGATGGACTGGAGCTCGAAGCTGCGGTTCGTGCCCAGCGTGGCCATCGACGCGCCGTCGACGGTGACATTGTTGAGCGCCGGGTCCATGCCACGCATGTTGAAGCGGTAAGCCAGGCCTTCGTTGGTCGGGCTGCCGGCGACGCCGGGCAGGCGCATGACCACCTCGCCCGCGCTCATGTTGGGCAGGTAGCCGAAGGAATCCATGGCGATGATGTCCTTCACGTTGGTGGCATTCCTCTTTTCGGTGATCATGGCGGCGTTGCCTTCGCGTTCGCCCGTGACCTTGAAGGCCTCGAGCTTGTAGATGCCGGTGGTCATCTCGAAATTCTGCACGGCGCGGTGGCCGGCGCCGACGGTCACCGTAGAGCGGATCGTGTCGAGGCCGATGTAGCTGACCACGAGCTCATGCGTGCCGGAGGGCACGTTGTTGATCGTGAAGCGGCCGGCGCCATCGGTGAAGACGAAGAGCGCGAGCTGGGGAATATCGATGCGGGCGCCCTCGAGGTTGTTGCCGGTGGCGGCGTTATTAACAGTGCCGCTGATCGTGCCGACATCGGCGGCGTGCGCGAGTGGAGCGCACAAGGCTGCGAGGAGAAGGCCAAGGCGGGCAAGCGGACGCAAGGCGTGGCGGAGAAACGCAGGCACTCCTGAAGGAGGCAGGGCTTGAAAGCCGGGGACGAATTCAGGGGATGGCGGGGTGGCGTTGTGGTTCATGTTTTTGGAGTAAGAATCCGGATCGCCGCCAAAACGTCGCCGGACCAGCGGGGCAGAAGGGGGCACCATGCGCAGCAACGTGGGGAGTGGGGCCGGGGCCGGCATGCTGGGCAAGCGGGGGAAAATGACATTTGCGTCAGGAGCAATGGCGAAGCGACTTTCGCGCCCAAACGGGCAAGGACTAGGCGCGTATTCCCAAGCCACGTTCCGGAACCCCGGGAGGGGGCAGGGGAGCGGCCCAACTCATGCCCTTCGCCCCCCTTCGCATCCCCCCATGTTCGAAATCCGGTCATCTTCTGCAACTTCGGCGGCAATTCCGCCGGAGGGGCCTGGCTTTCGTGCTGGGATGGCGGCCATGTTGTCCGCGCTGGCAGGTTTGACGGCGACGGCACAGGCGGCGGAGCCGGGCGAGGTGGAACGTGGGCTGCTGGCCGGCAATTATGCCGCGGTGATCAAGCAGGCGACGGGCGAGCTCAAGGATGGGGCGGGGAGCGCCGAGTGGTCCATGCTCCTGATTCGCGCGCTCTTGGCCGTAGGCCGCTATGCGGACGCCGATGTGGCGATGAAGGGCCGCGACGAACGGGGTCAGGGCGTTAAAAGTTAATTGGATACCCAAAATTGGGGGTTTGGAACGTCTGGGTCGCCGTCACGACTCGTCGTTGTTGGTCAGCATGGCCCGACCGTGGCGCATCCAGTTTCCCGGCGCCCGCTACCACGTGCTCAATCGGGGCAACTATCGCACGCCCCTCTTTCGCTCGGCAGGCGCCGCACAGGCGTTCGAGCGTGTGCTGGACGAGGCCGCGAGACGCCGCAGTGCGACTTCGGCTGCGCACCGCCGCCCAACACCGGTGGATTGCCGAAGCGCTCAACAGGGGTTGTGCCGCCTCGGTCCGCGTCTACGGATCCCGGAAAATTAACTTCTAGCGCCCTGACCCCGTTGGGGGTGCCTCTTCCGCCACACGTGCGCGACCTTGATGCTGGAGGGCGGCGCGGACATCCGTTTTATCCAGCAGTTGCTCGGCCACGAAAACTGGAGACGACGCAGATTTACGCCCAGGTCTCGATCCGGATGTTGCAGGAAGTCCACGCGCGCACGCACCCGGCGCGCTTGACGGCCGCACCCGAAGGCGCGGCCGCCGCCAATCCGGCCACGCTCGCCCAGGACAACCCGGAACTCGCGGCCGAACTCGCCGGGGAGGAAGCCGAGCTTGCGGCGGAGGAGTCCGAAACGTAGCGTGTCGCGCCATGAGCACCTTGGAAACCATCGTCGAAGATCTGCGCGCACTGCCGCCGCCGAAGCTGGAGGAAGCGGCGACGCTCATTCATCGCCTGCGCGATAATGCGCGCTCCGAGCGGTTGGCCGCATTGCGGCGCAGCGCATCGATCCTCAGCGACGCGGACGGTGCGGAGCTGGAACGGATCATCGAGGAAAACTGCGAAAGGATCGATCCGCGTGACTGGTGACCTCGTGCTGGACAGCTCGGTGGTGATCGCGGCGCTGCGGCGCGTGCCAGGCATCGAGGAAAAGCTGGATCAGGCAGAAAGGCTTTGGCTGCCGCTGGTCGCGCTCGGCGAACTGGAACTGGGGGTGGAACTGGCGAGCAACTCCGGGGCTCAACGTGCCGCCGTGGATGCATTTTTGTCCGCCGTGGCGCTCCTGCCCCTCACGGCTGCGACCACGCGGCATTACGCGCGTCTCCGCGGCGCGCTGGCACGGGCGGGCACGGCCATCCCGGAAAACGATCTGTGGATCGCCTCCGTCGCGCTGGAACACGGCTGGCCGCTGGCCACGCGCGACGCACACTTTGCCCGCGTGCCCGGCCTGACGGTGCTCGACTGGCGTTGAGCGAAAACGCGCTGGCCGCTTCTTCCTTAGCCGCCATGCTGGGGGCCTCGATGACGGCCGCGATCCAGCACCGCACCCGCGCCCCCGCACACCGGGGACAAAGCCGCTTCTTCGCGTGCTCACGCGCCCAGCGATGCGCGCCACGCTTCCGCCACACGCGCCCGGCAAAACGCGTCGCGGGTCAAAAAACCGCGTCTGGGATTTTTTTGCTGCCCCCTCAAAAACGCACTTGGAGAACGCGACGCAAACGCTTGGAACGTATCAGGAAAATTTAATCTGCGGCTACGATTTTGCGTTGGGCTGCGCTGTAGACCCAAACAACGCAGCGGCGAACGGATTAACATTCGGTGAGACCATTGACGGCCATCGGCCAAGGGGTCGTTCAGGGGCTTAGAAACATGAACGATGCGATAACCTTTCCGATCAACGTGAAAGCGGGTGGCGCGCTTATCGAAACCAAGGCGTTTGGCGGAAAGGCATCATCATTCTTTAATTTAACCGCAGGTCAAAATACTACCGCCTACAACAACGGTGGCGGAAAATACGGATTCGAGTTTACCGCGGATATCGCAAAGCTCAGCTATAAGAACGTCGCCTTCGGACTGGGTGCCGGACGTGAATATGGCATTGAAAAGGCATCGGGTTCAGCACCTACCAATGTTTACGACCGAAGCGCGTCGGTTCTTCTTTGGGACGTAAGACGAGCGTTTAGTAACGCCGAGGTGAATGCGACTACTTCGACGGTTGGAGCAAAGACAACGCTGCTATTTTTGGAAGTGGGTGTTGAGGTCGATATTAAACGATTCTTCGGATTTGGAGGTGGACCATGATCAATCGGGTCATGTTTTGGATGCTGGTGGTCGGAACTGTAGTGGTGATAGTATCGCCCGCTTACATGCTGTTCGATCTCTCGGAAGTGAACGAGCCTCCGAGTCGCGGAGCACACGACCCTGTGCACTCGGATTTGGCCTCAGTGCTCTCAGTGTCGCCCGTTTGAAAGCTCGGGCGCTATACCATCCCGAAGAGCCGGCGAATGAAGTCCGCGTTGCGCCTGGCGTCGGCGACGGGATTTTTCGAGGGATCCGAGGTTTCCAGTACGATCCAGCCCTGGTAGCCAATGTCCCTGATGGCCGCCGCGATCGGCTCGAACTTGATCTCGCCCTCGCCGAGGTAGCTCTTGCCATCCTTGAAGTGAATACAGGCGATCCGTTTGCCGAGGAAGCGGATCTCCGGCACCACGTCGTAGCCGTTGCGGGTCGAGTTACCGACGTCGTAATATATCTTCACGGCGTCGCTGCGGATCCGGTCGAGAATCTCGGCGTTTTGTTTGGCCGAGAGCGTGTTTTCCAACGCGAGGATCAAGCCGGCCTTCTGGGCGCGCGGCGCCGCGGCCTTGATTCGCGCGACCAGTTGATCCACATCGGCCGTCTTCAGGGTGCCGTCGGGCTGCCGCAGATCGCCCTTCCCGAAAAATGCGACCAGGATCACGCCGGCCCCGAGATCCTTTGCTGCGTCGATGCACTGCTCGAGCCAGCCCGGCGCCCGCGGATCACTGACCAGCGGATACTGGTTGAACAGGCCCATCATCAGCGAGGAGACCACCACTCCGGTTTCCTTCATCTGGCGCTTGTATTTCTCGCGCACCGCCGGGTCGGAGATCGGCAGCTTTTCCAGGTTGTCGCGAACGGGGATCTCGACGCCGTCCAGCCCGGCCTCGCGCGCCTGCGGCAAGTCGACACGGCAGGAGCCGATGCGCAACCGCAGCGGGCGGGCCGCGGCGTGCAGGACGGAAAAGCCCGGGAGGAGCAGCAGGCTGCCGGTGACGCCGGCGGCGGTGTGGAGGAAGCGGCGGCGGGTTGGCGCCGCGGGGACGAGGGAGCGCTGGGGAGTGTTCATGGCGTGACGCGGATAAAAGATTGCGAGGTCCACAGTCGGTGACGGGCAGTTTGTGCGCTGGGTCGCGCGGCGCGACTGCAAACGAGCACCGATGGCGAGTCGCGGGGACCGTGCCTCCGCACGTCGTTACCCGAGGCGAAGCCGGGGGCGGCGGGGGCAGATCATTGGCGGCTCGGAGGCTGACGAAAATGTCAGGCGGGGCGGGGCGACTGCCGCCCATCGAGAGGGTCCATCTCCCGGATCGATTCATCCGCTTAACTCCAATGAACCTCAAGGCTTCTGCCGTTCGTGGCCCCTTTCGGGCTTCGTTGCGGCTGCTCGCGTCCGTCCTCGTCTGGCTGGGAGGCTCCCTCTCATTGCCTGCGCAACCGGCGACCGGCACGGTCGAAGGTCGTATTACTAATCCAAGTACAGGCTCGGTGGTGGAGCGAGCCCGCGTGACCCTGGTGGGCACGGCGCTGGAGGCGTTCACCGACGCCGACGGCTACTACCGCTTGTCGCGCGTGCCGGCCGGCACGTCCGAGCTGCGGGCGTTTTTCACCGGGTTTCCGGTGGCGACCGCGAGCGTCACGGTGGCTCCCGGTCAGACGGTGCAACAAAGCTTCCAGCTTGCGCCGATGGGCGGCGCGGCGCAGAGCGGCGCGACGGTCAAGCTGGAGGAGTTTGTCGTGGCCGCATCACGCGAGATGAGCGGTGCAGCGCTGGCGATCAACGAGCAGCGCTTCGCGCCGAACATGAAGACGGTGGTGGCGACGGATGAGTTCGGCGACATCGCAGAGGGCAACGTGGGTGAGTTCCTGAAGTTTCTGCCCGGCGTGAACATCGATTACGCGGGCGGCAACGCGCGCGACATTTCGCTGAACGGAGTGCCGGCCGATTACGTGCCCGTGACGATCGATGGGTTCAGCCTGGCGAGCGCGGTCGGCGGCGGGGGTGGTGGCACAAGCCGTTCGGTGGGCCTGGATCAGGTCTCGATCAACAATCTCTCGCGCATCGAGGTTTCCTTTTCGCCCACGCCCGATTCCCAGGGCAACGCGCTGGCCGGATCCGTGAACATGATCCCGCGCAGCTCGTTCGAGCGGACGCGGCCGTTGTTCAATTTCAGCA
The DNA here is from genome assembly GCA_038204695.1 of Opitutales bacterium. Taxonomy (GTDB): domain Bacteria; phylum Verrucomicrobiota; class Verrucomicrobiia; order Opitutales; family Opitutaceae; genus ER46. Next base: position 6,629 of record JBBRCR010000239.1, read on the forward strand.
CCTACGTGATGATGCGCGACAACGCCAAAAACTGGAGCAAGACGCCGGCGCCGCGCCATCCCACCCGCAAGATCCATCCCGGCGCGGATTTTTCCTACCTCGCGCCGGTGAACAAGAAATTCGGCTTCACGCTTTCGGCCGGTTTCAACCGTCAGTACTCGGGTGAGCCGCGGATCCAGAACAACTGGCGCGGCGCCCAGTCGGGGACCAACGGCAATGCGTTTCCGCACACCACCTTCGACCAGCCGTATCTTTCCCTCATCACCGTCCGTAACAGCGGTAAGGATACGAAGCGCAGCTCGTTCGGGGCGACGTTGGACTACCGCCTCTCGCGGGACGACCGCATCTCGTTCTCCTTCCAGTACTCGACCTTCGATGTGTTGATCAACCACAACACCCTCACCTTCGACGTCGGTCGCGTCGCCCCCGGTAATTTCACCACCACCCGCACCCAGGGCTCCGCCGGCGCGGGCAGCATCCAGGTGCAGACGGACGGCGCCGACCGCACAAACTGGACCTACATGCCGTCATTGATCTGGCGGCACAACGGTCGCAACTGGAAGATGGATGCGGGACTGGGCTATTCGCGCAGCAGCAACCGCCAGCGCAATCTCAGCTCCGGCTTCTTCTCCACCACGACCGCCGGCCGCACCGGGGTGACGGTGGGCTTCGACGACATCTTCTACCTGCGCCCGAACGTGATTACGGTCAGCGACGCGGCCGGGCGGCCGGTCGACCCGTATTCACTGGACAGTTACGTGGTGACGGCGGCGACCGGGAACACCCGCAGTACCGATGACACGAAGCGGACGGCCTACGGGAACATTCGCCGCGACCTCGACTGGCAGCTGCCGGTCACGCTCCGGGCCGGGGTCGATTTCCGCCAGGCCATGCGGGATCAACGGTTCGGCACGCCGAACTACACGTATGTCGGTGCGGATCGCGTGGCGAGCACGACGCCGACGGCGACGGGCGATGACCGCGCGTCACCCTTTATCGATCCCAGTTTTTCGAGCCGGGTCGCACCCTATGGGTATCCCAAGATCGAAGGTATCAGCAGCGAAAAGCTGCACGAGGACTACGTCGCCAACCCGGGTCATTTCACGCTCAATGAGAACGGGCTTTATCGCTCCGAGGTGAACAACTCGAAGGTGGCGGAGGAACTCGTGTCCGCGGCGTATTTCCGCGCGGACCTGCAGTTTCTCGACAACCGGCTCAAGCTCGTCACGGGCTTGCGGGCGGAGCAGACCAATATCGAGGCGGAGGGGCCGCTGACCGATCCCTCGCGTAACGTGCAGCGGGATGCGCAAGGCCGGCCGATTCCGGGCCCGGACGGCCGGCCGCTGCCGATTGCCACGGGGGCGCTGGCGGTTTCGCAACTCACGTTTGTCGAGCGCGCCGCCCGCACGGAGAAGGAGTACCTGCGGTGGTTTCCGAGCATCAACCTGAGCTACAATGTGCGCGAGAATCTGATCGCCCGCGTGGCATATTCAACGGCGGTCGGGCGGCCCAACTTCAACCAATATGCCGGAGGCGTGTCATTGCCGGATCCGGAAACCCCCCAGCCCAGTGATCAAATCACGGTGAGCAACGTGGCGATCAAACCGTGGAGCGCCCGGACCTTCAATGCCCGGCTCGAGTACTATTTCGAACGAATCGGGCAGGTGTCGGTCGGCGCGTTCCGCCGTGATTTCGAAAATTTCTTCGGCAACACGGTCCTCCCGGCGAGTCCCGAGTTTCTCGAACTCTACAGCCTGGACCCGAATGTTTATGGAGATTACCCGATCGTCACGCAGCACAATATCGAGAGCACCGTGCGGATGCAGGGAATCAATGTCGCTTACAAGCAGGCGCTGACGTTTTTGCCGCACTGGGCGCGCGGCGTGCAGGTTTTCGCCAATGGCAGTGCCCAGCGGCTGCTCGGCCCGGCAACCTCCAATTTTCCCGGTTTCATCCCGAAGACGGCCAGCTGGGGCGTGAGCCTGAATCGCTCCAAGTACGGGCTGCGCGCCAATTGGAACTATCGAGGCCACCAGCGGCGAAACGCATCGACGGGCAACAGCATCGAACCGGGGACGTTCACGTATTGGTCGAAGCGGCTTTATCTGGATCTGAATGCCGAGTACAACCTGTCGAAGCACTTCGCCTTGTATGCGGCGTTGCGCAATGTACTCGATTCTCCGGACGATGTTCAGGTTTACGGTCCGAGCACGCCCGAGCACGCGCAGTTCCGGCAGCGGATCGAGTTCGGCTCGCTGTGGACGTTTGGAATCAAGGGCACGTTCTGATCCCGGTGCGATTTTACGATTTCCGCGTCCGGGGCGATTTTGTCGCCACGCCCAACGTATGATCGCTGGAGCTGCGGCGCCTTGCGCGCCCGCGGCTCCGCTCGTGCATCAGAGTGGGGTTTCAGGGCGCGACGAACGGGGTCCGCGACGAACGGGGTCAGGGCGTTAAAAGTTAATTGGATACCCAAAATTGGGGGGTTTGGAACGTTTGGGTCGCCGTCACGACTTCGTCGTGGTTGTTTAGCATGGCCCGACCGTGGCGCATCCAGTTTCCCGGCGCCCGCTACCACGTGCTCGATCGGGGCAACTATCGCACGGCCCTCTTTCGCTCGGCAGGCGCCGCACAGGCCTTCGAGCGTGTGCTGGACGAAGCTGCGAGACGCCGCAGTGCGACTACGGCTGCGCACCGCCGCCCAACACCGGTGGATTGCCGAAGCGCTCAACAGGGGTTGTGCCGCCTCGGTCCGCGTCTACGTATCCCGGAAAATTAACTTGTAGCGCCCTGACCCCGTTGAGGGTGCGCAGACCTTTCAAACCCGTCGCGGCGTAGCGCTCCAGGTGCTTGTAGCCGGTCTGGCGGCTGATGCCGAACGGCTCGCACAGCTCCGTGACCGTGAAACGGTCGGTCTGCGCGAGCAGGACAAAGCGAGAAATCTCTTCCATATGGGTTACATGTTTCCACGGCATCGTTGCCGTATGTGTAACCCATCACTCCGGTTTGTCTGTCACCGATCCTGCCGGTTCGAACCCAGGCAGCGCAACAACTCCGCCACGTAGAAGCCCGCATCCGCGCGCACGACGCGCCGCCGCAGGTGCCGCGGCAGGTTGTCCCACAGGTCGAGAAAGAACGCGACGACGTTGTTTGCGCAACGGCTGTTGCCTGGCCGTAACCAAAAGCCGGTTACAAGGCGCACTTCGCTGAAGGTTGCCAAACGCGGGGCCGACGGTATACCTTCGACAATCTCATGCTGTCATGAACACGGACCTCGCCGCTCAAAAGTCATTGGATCGGTTGGCGAATGAAGGTTTCGACGCGCTCACGGAAACGGAGAAAACACTTGCGACGGTCTGGCAATTCGCGGCGGGGGTCGGCAACAGCGGGTTCGCCGGATATTTGTCCGGCCATCGCGGCGATCTTGCGTTCAACGCCCCGACCGCGCTGCGCGCCATCGGTGCGAGCGAACTCGCGGCGATCGCCGCGGAAGCCAACGCCATGTTTGGCCCCGCTGGACCGGCGGGCGATCGAGAGACGCGGCGGGCTTTCGTCCATGCCTTGAGTGAAGAGACTCGGCACGCGCTTACTGAGTTGGATCGCCGGTTTCTTGACTGCGAAGAGGACGCGGACGAGCTGTTGGAGCGTTATCTCGCAGGCTCGTAGCGAGCCGCTGGAGGGCGTCGAGGTCGCCGAAACCGATAGCGCGTTTTCGAACGAAAGCGGGAAAGGTGCGCAGCCGTGCGATTTCGCCCGTCACTGCAGAGTTACTTGGCGCGACCAATTGCGTCGAAGTTGTGACGGGCAGGTGAGACTTCCGCGCATGTCTGGGCGATCAATTGACCGCGAGTCGCTGGCCGGCACGGTCCGTTTCGATGAACTACGCACGCCGGCTTCTGGCTACCTGCTTGATTCTCTTCGCGCTCCCGCTTTTCGCGCAGACCGCCGCGACCGGCACGATTGCAGGCCGGGTCTACGATGATGCGACAGGGCGCTCCCTGCAAGGGGCGGTCGTAACGGTTCCCGGGACGTCGCTGGTCGACTACACCGACGCCGAAGGACGGTTCCTTTTGAGTGGTGTCAGACCGGGACCGGTTACGCTGTCGATCGAATATGTCGGTCTCGACCCGCTCGTTCGCCAACTCACGATCTCGCCCGGCGAAACCGCGACCGCAAATTCCGCGCTCAAGAGCACGGTGCTCCTGCTCGCGAGCTTCGAAGTGAAGGAGGCCGCGCGTGGTCAGGCGCTCGCGATCAATCAGCAGAAGACCGCCGCTGGCATCGTGAACATCGTCTCCTAGGAAGTCTTCGGCAACATGATCGGGGGGAACCCGGGCTATGCGCTCCAGCGGCTCCCGGGCATCAGCGTCGACGAGGACCAGGACGGTTCGCCCAGCCAGGTGAACCTTCGGGGCGTCCCCGGGGCACTGAACTCGTTTCAAGTCGACGGCGTGCGTCTGCCCAATAGTGGCGGCACGGGCCGCGCGGCGGACATGAAGCAGCTCGTCGCGGACGGCATTACCAACATCGAGGTAATCAAGGCTGTCACGCCGGATCGCGATGGCGATGCCGTGGGTGGGATTATCAACGTCGTTTCGCGCAGCGCGTTTCAACGCGACGGCCGCGAATACAAGCTCGTTGGCATCGGCTCCTACAATGACCTCTCCGGCACATGGGGCTACAATACCCGCGCCACCTATTCGGACATCTTCAGTGTCCTCGGCAAAGAGAAGAACCTCGGCATCGGCTTTACGGCGACCCGCTACAAGACCGACCGATACTCGGAAAACTCCGACGTCGACTGGGTGGTGGTGACGTCCGCCACCAACCCGACGCTCAACCTGACGCAGCCCACGAAGTTTCTCGAGGCGAGCCATATGGAGCGCAGCTACCGCGCGACACGCGCGTGGGGTTTCAACGGCTCGGTCGACTTCCGTCTCGATGACCACAACTCCTTCTACTTCCGCCCCTACTACAGCCACTACGATCAGACCTCCCAGACCTACGAGACGGATTGGGACATCGACACGCGCTTCCAGGACGAGGCGGGCGGGCGGAAGACGTATGCCTCTCTGAGGCCGGACGGTTCGCGCGGTCGCGGCACGCCCGGCGCCAGCGGCAGTCGCTCGACTCTCGGCTACATCGGCACACTCGACGATTCACACAACGATCTCTGGTCATGGGCCGTCGGCGGCCGGCACGAGCGCGACACCACGCTGGTCACTTACGCCTTCAATTACTCGACCAGCACGAACGTCGTGCCGAACTTCAATGAGTTCAACATGCGCCTGGATCCGGTCACTGCTGGCTACTACGTGATGGAATACGACGCGACCAACCGCTTGGAGCCGCGCATCTCGATCATCAATGGTCTCAGCCCGACGGATTTTTCCTATGCCCGGCAAGGTCCGACCAACCTCATCCTGCGTGCCCAAACGAAAGAGGAGGAAATTTACGGCGCCCAAGCGGACCTCGAAAAGAAGTTCATCAGCGATCGCGCGTCGCACGCGCTGAAATTCGGCGCGAAATATCGCAGCAGCGAGCCCACGTTCGAGCGCGAGCAGGTCAGCTATCAGGTCGCGGCCAACTCGGCCGCGGCGCAGACGTTCCCCTTCGCCCAAGTCACGCAGCTGATTCCCGATTCCAATAAAATCGCATCGTTCCCCTGGCAGCAGCGCTACCTCGAAGTGAATCCGTCCGCGGCCCGGGCTACGCTGGGCAGCGTGAATTGGACCGCGACGCAGCCCGGTTCATTCAACAGCAGCAATCTCGCCGACTACACGGCGAAGGAGGAAACCACGGCGGTCTACGTCATGGACACTTTCAAGTTTGGGCGACACACCGTGATCGGCGGCGTCCGCTGGGAACAGAACGAATTCAGCCGGACGAACAAACGCGTCGTCACCACGACGACGGCGGCGGGCAACGTGTATTCCACCGTCCCGCGCACGAGCGGCGCCAAATACGACGCGTGGCTGCCCGGCCTGCACCTCCGCCACGAGCTCGCGCGC
>JBBRCR010000240.1:0-12620 GCA_038204695.1 Opitutales bacterium
GACCGCCCAGTCCAGCACCAGCTCAGAAAATCCCGCTCCGAGGCGGAAGGAAGATCCATCAGAAGTCGAACCTGGTCGCGTGGGGCGCAGTCCGGTTTTAAACACGCCTGAATGATCCGGTGTGGCACGGGTGTCCCGCCCGTGGGTTAGATGTGGCATGGGCGTCCCGCCCATGTTCCGGATCGTACTGGGCGTCCCGCCCATGGACAGGTTGTGTATAAAGGTATGGCGGGACGCCCATGCCATTTTCCAAACTGCGTAGTGAATGTGCCGCCAAATCACAATCGACTCGCCAGCACCGCGGCAGCCTTTAACACCACCGTGTGGCCGCGGCGATTGCGCCACCTCGAACCCGTGCCAGCCATGCCCGATCACCTCTCGCGATCCACTCTGTTCAATCAGCCGTCATTCGGGCCGGCCGCGGCAGCGGCCGGGAAAAGGCGGTGGCATCGGGTCGCGCAACGAATCGCGCGAGCCAGCGTGCTCCTGTGGCTGGCAGCGGTGGCGCCTTTGCCGGCGGCGGAGAAGGCGGCCGATTCCAAGACTCTGCCCGCCCCACAGCGGGTCGTCGTGCCGAAGTTGCGCGCGACACTGACGCTGGATGGTGAGTTGCGCGAGGAGGTCTGGGCGAAGGCGGCGCGGCTCGGGCCGTTCCGGAAGAATGACGGCTCCGGCCGCGAGCGCGAATCGACGGTGGTGCGCATCTGGTATGATGATACAGCGATCTATCTCGGGTGGACGTGCACGGACTCCGATGTGCAGGCGACGTTTACGAACCGCGACAGCAAGTTTTGGGAGGAGGAGGTCGCCGAGTTTTTCATCACGCCAAAGTCGCTGACGCGCTACTTCGAACTGCAGTGGAACCCGCTTGGCGGAGTCTTCGACGCGATCATCACCAACACGATGGATGAGCGCGGTGTCTCGCGAAAATTCGAGGGAGACTGGTCCTTCACTGCGAACGGCATGAAGAGCGCCGTCAAGCTGGCGGGCACAGCTGGCAATTCGTCGGATCGAGACGAGTTCTGGCAGGTTGAAGTCGTCATTCCATTTGCCGATTTGGCCCGGCAATCGCCGAAGCCGAAGGACGTGTGGCGCGCCAATTTTTATCGCTTCAACCGCGGCAACGGTCAGCCGGCGGAAGGCGTGGCCTGGTCACCCACGCTCCTGCCCGGCTTTCACCAGCCGGCGCGGTTTGGGTATCTGGAGTTCGGGCCCTAATCATTGGCCTACACGGGTCTCGACGCCGTCCGGCGCGAGGTGAGCCTCGCCGCGGGCCAGCGGGCGAACCACGACTTCGATCTCACGACGGCGATCTATACACTGGAACAATTCAAGGTCGTCGGCGAACGCGAGGGCGATGCCTCCGCCATCACCGCGCAGCGCAACGCCGAAAACCTCAAGCACATCGCCGCGACGGATTCGTTCGGCAATCTGTCGAATATGAACGCCGGCGAGGTCGCGATCCGCCTCCCCGGAATCGCGCCGAACCTCCGGGGCCGGCGGCGAAATCGGCGGATTTATCATTCGCGGAATGGGGCCGGGACTGAATGTCGTCACGATGGACGGTGGCATGGTCACCAGCCAGGGTATACCGGAAGCCAAAACCAGAACACCGTGCCCAACGCCACCACGACGAGCATCGTCCCCGGCTTCACGAATCGCATCACCGTGGTGCGGCCGGTGCCGACATCGCGAAACCAGAGTTGCCGGCATCTCCGCCGCTCGCCCGATTCGGGAGGGTGAAAGGTATGACCTCACTCGGCCTCGTCCTTCGAACCGATCCTTGGATTGCGCCATAATCGAAGACCATTCATGACGGGTCCATGCCCCTTCTCCGCTCCTTGTTGCTGGCCGTTTCCCTGGCTTCACTCTCCACCGCCGCCGAACCGCGCGGCCTGAGGGCCGGGGCCTTCGCGCAGGACATCACCCCGGTGAAAATGCCTTCGCCGATCAATGGAAATCTGAAGGGCGGCTTCTCCCGCACGGTCACTGATCCGATGCACGCGCGGGCGCTTGCGCTGCACGACGGCAAGAACGCGCTCATCCTGTGCGTCGTCGATTCGTGCATGATTCCGCGGGAGATCTGTGAGGCGGCCAAGGCGATCGCTTCACAGCAGACGGGGGTTCCCGCGGCGCACATGCTGATCAGCGCGACCCATTCGCACTCGTGCGCCACCATGACCGCGGTCTTCCAGAGTGATCCGGATCCCGATTACATTGCGGAACTGCCGGCTCGGATTGCCCGCGCGCTTACGCAGGCGCACGCGAACCTGGAGCCGGCGGAAATCGCGTGGGGCAAGGATTCCGATCCGACGCAGGTGTTCAATCGCCGCTGGTTCATGAAACCCGGCGAAACGTACGAGAACCCGTTCGACCGCGTGGGCGATCGCGCGCTCATGAATCCTGGCGTGAAAAATCCCAAGGTCACCGAGCCGGCGGGGCCGGTTGACCCCGAGGTGTGTATCCTCGCCGCCCGCTCTCGCGTGGATCAGCGGCCGATCGCGGTACTCGCCAATTACAGCCTGCACTATGTCGGCGGACTTCCCGCGATCTCGGCCGATTATTTCGGCGCGTTCGCCGGTGAAATTGGCCGGCGACTCAACACCGGCGACGCTCGTTACACGGGCAAACCGGCCTTTGTCGGCATCATGAGCAACGGCACCAGCGGCAACATCAACAACGTCAATTATGGTGCGCCCGTCGCGTTGCCCCGGAAACCGCCGGGTGAGCAGATTAAGCTCGTGGCGGGCAGCGTGGGTGATGCCGCCATGCGCGCGTGGGAAAAACTGGCGTGGAGAACCGACGGGCGGCTGGCCACCGCGGAGCGCGACATTCAACTGGCGGTGCGCAAGGCGACACCCGCGGAACTCGCCCGGGCGCAGCGACTGATCACCACGACACCACTCGACAAGGATGGCCAGATTGGCGACCGGAAGGCGCTCTACGCGCGCGAGGCGCTGCTGCTGGACAAATATCCCGATCGCGTGCCGTTGAAGTTGCAGGCGCACCGGATTGGCGGGCTCACGATTGCGGCCATCCCGTGCGAGGTGTTCGTCGAGATCGGACTGGACCTGAAAGCGACAAAACCGCTCGAGGAGCATTTCACGATTTCGCTGGCGAATGGCTATAATGGATACCTGCCCACACCCGCGCATCACCAACTCGGCGGATATGAAACGTGGCGCGCCCGCAGCAGCTATCTCGAAGTCGACGCGTCCACGAAGATCGTCCGGGAAATGAAACAGCTGCTCGGCACGGTGGCGAAATAGCAGGGACTGGTGGCCGGGACGCGGATCAAGACCGTCGGTTCGACGTGGGGCGGGACGCCCCGTAACGTGAGAACCTCAGTGGTCCCATGGGCGGGACGCCCATGCCACGCCGGGCACGTTCCGCGCACCGAATTGAATCACGCACTGGCCTCCGGCCCGATGGTTCGACGTGGCACGGGCGTCCCGCCCGTGGGCTTGATGTGGCATGCGCGTCCCGCCCATGAACAGTGCGACTTGTGTATAAAGGCATGGGCGGGACGCCCATGCCACCTGCCGGCGCTTCTTTTACTATATTAGCAGAATGTCACCGCGGGGCTGCCCGGGGGGCGGCATCTAGGCGTGAGTCGAGCTGGACAGCCAAACGTTCGCTTCGTGCGCCCCGCGATGACAAAGTAGTTGGTTCTCGGTTGGGAGTTCCTGGTGATGGCAACGCGGACTCGAAAGGAAAATAGGACGGGCAAACCCGCCCTGTGTGTATCAATTCAATGGCGACGTCCGGCCGGCGGCATCCCAGGTTACTTTGCCGCCGCCGTAGGCGGAGAAGCACATGCCGGTGACGTCCTTGCCTTCCAGCCCAACGGCGCTGGCGGGCACCTCCAGTTTCACCCAACCGCCACCAGCGGGCAGCGCGCCCATGCTGCGGCGGCCAGCGCTGTTGGCCGTGCCGTATTGGATCTTGTCGGCACCCCAGTAGGCCCGGTGGTCCCACGAAGAGCCGTCGTTCCAGTGCACCATGATCTCCTCCGGCATGTTCGCGGGATCAAGGTAGACCCAGGCAAACATCGTGTCCCCGACACCAACCGGGAGCGGCGAGTAGGCGTAGTTGAACGCATGTTCGCGCAGCCCCGCGCCCGCCGCTGTCTGGTGCGCCTTCGTGCCCGAATTGGGGGTTGGGTTGGCGCTGATCCAGTTCCACGCATCATTCACGGCGCTGGTGGAGGCGCCCGTGGGCACCGTGTCGTCCATCCACGTGATCAGTGCGCTGTTCGCTTCGAACGAACTGCTGCCCACCATCCGGCGACCATCCGACCAGGTGACTTCCACCTCCACCCACTGCGGCCCGGCGTTCTTCGGCGCGATCGTGTACGTCGCACCGTAATCTGGTTCCTGGTCGCGGGCTTCCCACACAATCCGCGCGCCGGTCACGTCAAGGCCCGCGGCGTTGAGCGAAAGCGTGAGCGGTGTACCCACGGGAGCGATACCCGTCGGCACCACAATCTGCAAGGTGGTCGCGGGTTTCCACGCGGTCGATTTGGCCGCGGTCAGCGTCGCGAGGGTCGCGGCGGAGATGAGCCCGCGGGCCTGGTTCACCGTGATGAACTCGGTCGTCACATTCCAGGTGTCCGTCCAGCGATCGTAGAACGGAAAGATCTGGCCGGCGCTGCTCAGGTCGGCCGGATAGCTCAGCTTGCGGAGCTCCGAGTTGGGATAGTACCAGAGCGATTCCGGTCCGTCCTGGACGTTGCCCAGCGGGATCCCGGCCGGCGCGAGCGCCCGCCGATCGTTCTTGGCGTACTGGTTCACCACCTCGCGCTGGCGTTTCAGACCGAGTCCGGTGAGGTACGTCATGTTGACGGGATTCGTGCCGCCTTCGTAGTTCATGTTGCCGACGAGCGCGGTCACGTATTCAGCCTTCGGATTCAACTGATAGGCGACGGCCATGTCGGAAGCCTGGTCGAGCGAGAAGTACCAGCCCGCGGCCAGGACGCGGCGCGTGGCCTCGGGGAAGGCCGTGCCGTAGGCGCTCTGGTTCGACCACTTCAAGGCATCGTCACCCGCGAGCTTGATCTGCTCCTCGCACTTCGCGAGGTAGGCGGAATTCAGCTGCGCGGCGGCGAGACGGCCCGAGCGGGCGGCGAACGCATAGCTGCGGATCGCGTTGCCCCATGACTCGCTCATGCGCCACCAGCCCCAACGGAAGGTGCGCGTATCGGAGGGATCCGGGAACCACTCCATCAGCTTCTGGTGGTACTGCGACTCGCCGGTGGCAGCGAACATCTCGGCGGCCGCCCACGCCAGTTCGTCATCGTGCAGGTAGTTGTGACCATAGAACGTCACCTTCTGGTAGGAGCCGTCCTTGCCGTGTTTCGCGATCGCCTTGCTGAGGAAATCCCAGCCGAGCTTCGCCTTGTTCAAGTAGGCGGCTGCGGCGGTGGGATACGCCTGCTTGAATTGCGGCGACGAGGCGATTTGCGCCAGGGCGGCCACGGAGCAGGCGGTGGCGGACGTGTTCTTCGGCCAGACCACCTGCTGGTCACCCTTGTCCGGAGTCACGTCGCTCTCGTACTCCCGGTTCTTCGGATACACGATGAAGTAGAAGCCACCGTCGGCGTCCTGCAGCTTGGCCAGATAATCGGCCTCCTGCTTGGCTTCCTGCAGGATGTCGCTGACGCCGTCGCCACTTTCCGGCAGTCCGAGATTGTCCAACGCGTTTGCGCCTTGGATCGAATCGGCCGTGAAGGTGAGCAGGTGGCTCAATTGCGCGACATTGATCGTGTATTTGCTGTAATCACCGGCGTCGTGGTGGCCGAGTGTCACGTCGACGGTGCCCTTGTTGACGAACGGGTACAGTTGCGAGGCCTCGTCCTTCAGCTGCGGCGCGGTGTGGCGCGGATCGTTCTTCGCGTCGCCATTCTTGGACGCAATGGTCGCCCACGTGAATGCGTATGACGATTGTGGTGACGGCACCTCGGCCGGCAGCAGGTGGCAGGCATCGTGGATGTGGCGCGTGAACGGCAGCGCGTTGGTGCTGCCGCAGCGCTGGTGATACAAGCCGAGCCCATAGGTGCGGGTGAACGCCATCGCCACGCCCTCGTTGATCAGGAAGGGCAGGGAAGCGCCCACGCCTGGCACCACCAGTTGATACTCACCGGGCGCCGTGACACTGCTGAAGTCCGCCTCCAGCACCTTCTGGTACGGCAGCGGCGCGTAAACATATCCGGTCTCCAGCCGCGCGGTGAGCGTGCCGGTGTAAACCGTGACGCCCGTCGATGCCGTGACGATCTTGAAGCCTTGGGTGGCGCTGATGTTCAATTCGCCCAGGGTGCCGAGATAGTAACCGACCATCGCCTTTTTCGGGAATGCCGGCACGTAGCCCTCCTGGTTCACGTGGATGGCGGGGCTGTAGCGCCGCGCGTTTGCCGTCGATTGGAACGGCATCGTGGATGGCCAGAGTGCGCCGCTGGGATTCTTGACCTCGACCGTCGCGCCCTCGGGCACGGTGCCGTTCAGTTCGAGGAAGAGATAGTTATCCACGCGGAGGTCACGCACATCGAGCGGCGCATAACCCGCGCGGCGGCGAAAGCCGATGGACTTCACCGCGGCGGCCTGGCCATTCACGGTGACATTGAACTCGGAACTCGCCGGCGCGGTGAACACGCCACTGCTGTTGATGAAGTTCCATTCCGTAACGGTCGCGGGATCCGGCTGCTTGCTCGTGATCCGCCGCAGTTCGAGGACGGTTGGCGAAACGATGGTGAGCTGGTTCTCGCCCACCTTCGGCAGACGAATGGCCATGTTTTCTGCGCTCGAGCTCTCAACGGGGGTCGGGTCCGGTGTTGGGGTGGGCGTCGGTGCCGGCACCGTGGTGGTGCTGCTCGTGATTGTCACGGTCGCGGAACTCGCCGCGCCAATGGTGTACGCGGCGTCGGCCGAGAGGGTGAAGAGGGCGGTTTCCGGGTTCGCATTGGTGCTGTTCGCGATGCCGAGAATCGTCATCGCAACCGAGCTCGCGCTGGCCGGAATGATCGCCTCGAGGGGCATGTCGCCCTCGGGGCGGCGGTAATCCACCAATCGCACCGCGGTGCCACCAAGGGTGAATTTGACGAGCATCGCTGCGGCCGTGCTACCGCTGCGCGAGAACGTGAGCAATGCGCCGTCGGTTGTGCTGCCGATGACCGCGGTCGACTTCGTGGCCACGAGGGTCGCCTCGCTCGGAGTGGTCGTCGGACCGGGCTCAGTCACCGTTCCGCCGCCCGCCGCGCCCTTGCCGGAGCGGTCGTAGGTCACGCGGCCATCGAAGGTGCCGAACGACATACCCGTCACCGAGCGGCCTTCGAGCGCAACGGCGCTGGCGGGGACTTCCAGCCGGGCCCACTGGCCGGCGCTGGGAAGCGGTCCCGCATAATGGCGACTGGCCGTGCCGGCCGTGCCGTAATTGATTTTGTCCGCGCCCCAATAAGCGCGATGTTCCCACGTGCCGTCATTCCAGCTGAACATAATCTCGGTCGTGGGATTCGCCGGATCGATATAGACATAAGTGAAGAGAACTTCGCCTGTGGCTATAGACATTGGGCTGCTTGCCCAATTGAAGAAGTGCTCATGCAGCCCGGCGCCGGCCGAGGACTGGTGCGCGCTGCTGCCGGAGAATGGCGTCGGGCTGCTGGAAACCCAGGTCCACGCATCGCCTCCCGCGGAAGACGGACCGGCGCCGGAGGGCAGGGCATCCTCCACCCAGACAAAGTCGGCGGCGGTGGCAGGCGGCGGAGTGGTCGTGCCGCCTTCCGGAGGCGGTGTGGCGCTGGACGAAACGGAGGCCTTCCCGGTTTTGTCCCAGGTGGCGCCGCCATTATAGAGACTGAAGGTCATGCCTTGGATCGATGCGCCTTCGAGGGCCACGGCACTGGCCGGCACTTCGAGTCGCACCCACTGGCCGGCTGCCGGCAGCGGACCGGCGTAGTAACGGCCAGGCGTGTTCTTCTTGCCGTAATTAATGCTGTCGGCTCCCCAATAAGCGCGGTGCTCCCAGTTGTCCGCCGCCCAGCTCAACATGATTTCCGCCGGCAGGTTCGCCGGATCGAGATAAACGTAGGCGAACAACTTGTCGCCCGGGGCAATGGCGAGGCGTTCGCTCGCCCAGTTGAAGGAGTGCTCGTGCAACGCGCGCTTGATGTTGGACTGATGGGCCACCGCACCGGAGTAGGGTGCCGGGCTCGTGCTCGTCCACGTCCACGCGTCGCCGCCGGTCGCGCTGCCACCCGCGCCGGCGGGGAGGGCATCATCGAACCAGACGGTATCGATCAACGTCGCGGCTGCCCCGCTGGTTGTACCAGTGCTGTTGGTACTCGGGGTCGTCGCGGTCGCGGCGGTGGTCGTCTCCGTCGTGGGGGCCGGGTCCACCGCGGCCACCGAGGCGGTCACGAGCGTGATGGTGGCATTGTTTTGCGCGCCCACCGCGTACGCGCCGTTGGCCGCCAGCGTGATCGTCGCGGTCGCGGGATTCGCCGCCGTGACGTTGGCGATCGCGGCAATCGTCATGGTCGTGCTGGCGGAACCGGCGGGAATCTTGACCGTCACCGGCATGTCGCCTTCGACGCTGCGGTAATCGGTCCACTTGACCGCGGTGCCGCCGAGCGTGTAGTTCACGAACAGATCCGAGTCCGTGCTGCCAGTGCGCGTGAAGGTGAGTTGCGCCAGATCCGACGAGCTGCCGATCACGGCGTTCGCGTCGGTCGCGGTCACGGTGATGGTGGGCAGACCCGTGGTGGCCGGCGCGCTGGCGGACGCTTTGCCGCTGGAGTCCCAGGTGGCGGCTCCGTTGAACAGACTGAAGCCCATGCCAACGATGCTGGCGCCCTCGAGGGCGACCGCGCTCGCGGGAACCTCCAGCCGCACCCATTGGCCGGCGGCCGGCAGCGGTCCCATGTAATAGCGGCTGGATGTGCCATCGGTCCCGTACTTGATGTCGTTGGAACCCCAATACGCACGATGCTCCCAGTTGGCACTGGCCCAGCTGAGCATGATCTCGCTCGGCAGATTCGCCGGATCGAGATAAACATAGGTGAACAGCGCGTCGCCAGGGTTGACCGTGAGCGGGTTTGCCCAGTTGAAGGCGTGTTCATGCAGCCCGGGCCTGGCATCCGATCGGTGGGCCTTGCTGCCCGAATGCGGCGTGGGCGCGGCATCCACCCAGTTCCAACTGTCGCCATTCGTGGTGCCGACTGCGCCCGCGGGTAGCGCGTCGTCCAGCCAGGCGATGGTTTGAACGTCGGTGTCAGTCGTCGGCGTCGTCACCGGTGAGGGTGCCGGTGAGGGCGCCGGTGCGGGCGCCGGGGAAGCAGGTTCCGGCCTGGCCACCGGCGTGTCGGCCGGCGGGACGGTGGGCGCCGTGTTGCTGGTTCCGCCCACGGTATAAAATACGCCCTGGCTGGCGTTGTGGTAGCTGCCGCTGGTCGTGCTTTCGAGCTTGATGGCGCGCACCATATACGTGGCGTCCCCGGTCGCGTTCGCGTCGCTGTAGTTGGTCGTCGCGATCGGCGAAGTCGTCAGCCGCGTGAACGCAGGGTTGGCGCTGCCGCGGCGATAAACGTGATAACCCACGACATTCGAGTCGGAGGACGCTGTCCACGACAACGAGGCAGTCCTGCCGTGGGTGTCGCCGTTGAAGTCGGTCGGGGGAACAACGGGGTGGAGGCGCAGCGTCGGATCCCCCATGAGCGCGATGTGAATCCGGTTCGACGAGCTGTTGATCTGCGTCTCGTACTCGCCGGTGTTGTTTTGCGCCAGCCGCGCCGCATCACCGATGGTCTCGCCCTGGCCCAGGCCGTGAAGGAACCAGTGCGGACGGCCCGACCACGCTGACACCAGGCCGTAATCCGTCGCGAGGGGCGCGCGCAAAAAGTTGTCTTCGTGATCCCAGTCTCCGAACCACGAACCGAAGAGCAGATTGAATACGCCACGCACATTGTTGCTCACCATTTCGGTCGTGCTGCCGTCGTTATATAGACCGGTGGCGCCGAGACCTGCCATGGTGGCATAGCTGCCCGCCCCGCACCCGTAGGCGAGCAGGTAGTCGTTTTGGGCGACGTGGGGAATCCAGACGCCCTTCTGGTCGTTGAACTCGATATTCAGATTCCGGATATTGCTGGCGCCGACGAGCGGCGCGAAGGAGCGGTAGCCCGATGCGCCAAACGCTTCGCCACCGCGGGAACCAAAGTAGTCGCCGACCACGGCACGCCGCGCGGGATTCGTCTGCCGATGGCGGAAGTTGTGATCCTTGTTGAGATACTTGCGCAGCAGCTCGGTCTCATTCGCGAACGTCGCCGGGCCGCCCCAGGTCAAACGACCTGGCATGTTCGAAAGGTCCACGCGGCCCACCGCCAGTTCCACCGCGGAAGGCAGGGTCGTCTGGTCGAATTTGCCGTCGCCGGGAAAGTTGCTCATCCGCGCCGCGTCCGCCGGATCGGTGTTCAGCGTCTGCGTGTAGTTGACAGAGCTGTCGGTCCAGTGTCCGTCCATGTCGCCGTAAAAGGCGTCCGCCGGCCAGGCACCGACGTGGTCCGGATGGCCGTCCGGATTGAGCTGCCCGGAATAAGGCACCGGCACGTGACCGAAGAGGAACACGGACTTCACGTTGACCGGGTCCGCATCGTAGGTGGCCTTGATCAGAGCCTTCACGTTCGCGACGGAGTCGGTTCGCGAAATGTCGTGCCGCACAACGGTCCAGCCGTCGCCCGCGAGATCCTGCTCCAGCCGGCCCAACTCGGCGGCAAGGCTGGTGGTGAAGGTGGCGTCGACGAGCAGGACAACCTTGCCCCGCGTGTCGACGAGCGGCGCGTTTATCCCGGTCTTAATGTAGCCGTAACCGGTATATCCTCCGGCGGCTTTCACGATCCGGTATTCGTACGCGGAGCCCGCGAGGACATTCGTGTCGCTGTAGCTCGTCGCGCTGCCGGGCAGTGCGGTGCCGGCGCCCCAGGAACTCGTGGCGGGCGCCTTGCTAAAAATTGTATAACTCTGCGGCGTGCCGTTGGTGTCTTGCGGCCAGGTCAGGGTGATGCTTGCCGGTGACATCTGCACCGATGAACTCACCTGGACACTATAGTCCCAGGTATTTTCGACGGCACGGACGACTGAAGTGGAGGCGAGGGCGAAAAGAAGCGCTAGGAAGGCGCTGATATATTGTCTCATGCTGGTGCCTAGCATGCCGATGGACGGGGATTTCCATCATCCGTGTGGGTCTGATTAACCTGTCAGTTTGGCGGAAGTATCCGTGTCAGTGTTTGTCTGACAAAAGAGCCGTCTTTGCATCCGCGAGAGGAGGTGCGCATCCGATCGTGACCCGCGAGCGCCAGCGAGTGGGCATGGGCATCCAAGTGGCTGCGAGCGCCAGCGAGTGGATGTGGAATGATCCGATCGTGGCTGCGAGCGCCAGCGAGTGGACCGCACGACCTCCACTTGATCGCACGACTGGACTGGCCGCTCCGTTCGAGTCACCGCTTCCGGGACTCGGGCGCGCGATTCAACCCGAGCCAGTACGTTGCCATCAACTGCACGTTTTGGACGAATCCCTCCGTCTCGGTCGTTTTCACCACGTACGAGTTCACGCCCAGTTCGTAACAGGCCGCCACATCGACCTCCGAGTTCGAAGAAGTCAGCACCACCACCACCAGAGAGGCGAACTCCGGCCGGCTCCGAATCCACCGCAGCACCTCGATGCCATGGCGGCGCGGAGTATTCAGATCCAGCACGAGCATGATGGGAGTCGGGAACTGCGCACGGTCCGCGTATTCACCTTCTCCGGACAGGTAGTGGATTGCCGCCAGCCCATCCGGCACGCGGTGAACGGGATTGCCATATCCCGTCTTGCCGAATGCACGCCGGAAGAAAAACGCGTCGTCCTCGTCGTCTTCGACCAACAACACCACGCCGCGATTTGGGGCCGAAAGCATGAGGGGGAAAACGCTAGAGTGGAGCCGCCGGGAGCACGATCCAGAAGCGGCTGCCTTGGCCCGGGGTGGACTCGACCCCGATGGCCCCGCCCATCCGCTCCATTGCCTTGCGCGCGATGGCGAGACCCATGCCTGTGCCCTCGTACAGTCCTGGCCGGGTGAATCGCTGGAACATCTGATACAGACGCGGCGCCACGTTCGGGTCGATGCCGATGCCATTGTCCTCGATCCAGATCCGGACCCATCGCCGGTTGCCGCGTGCGCCTTCCGGCGGTGGCGCGTCGCTCTCGGCGCGGATGTGAATCGACGGCCTGGTGCCTGGTGCCACGAATTTCACCGCGTTGCCCAGCAGATTCGAGAACACCTGCGTCAGTGCCGCGCGGTTCCCCGTCAGCAGCGGAATCGGCGGCTGCACATGAATACGTTCCTTGACCGCAGAGAGATTGGGGTAGCTCTCGATGACCTCGTTGATGAGTTCCCGCACGTCGACCGCCTCGAGCGGCAGGTCCTCGCGCACGATCCGGCTGTAGTTCAGCACGTCCTGAATCAGTCGATCGAGCCGGCCGGCCGATGCGCTGATCCGGCGCAGGTAATCATGGCCGGCGGGATCCAAGGCTGCTCCGTGCTCTTCGCGCACAATGTCGGAGAACCCGATCATCGACCGCAGCGGCGCGCGCATGTC
>JBBRCR010000241.1:0-12610 GCA_038204695.1 Opitutales bacterium
GCCATCAACACCAACGGCGACATCGCGGGGACCGGACGTTTCGGTACCCAACAGCGGGCGTTCTTGCTGCAGGCAGGCCCGCTGAGTCCGGCCGCGAATCCGGGGCGGCTGACTAATCTCTCCGTGCTTACTTCGGTCGCGTCGGCCGGCGACACCTTTTCCCTCGGCTTCGTCGTCGGCGGTTCGGGCACGGAAGGCGCCAAGCCGCTCATCGTTCGTGCGGCTGGTCCATCGCTGGTGCCGTTGGGTGTAGGCGGCGCGCTGGTGGATCCGAAGCTCGAACTCTTCACTTCCACGAGCAAAACTGCGGAGAACGACAACTGGGGCGGCACGCCGGCCCTGACGACCGGGATGGCCGGAGTGGGCGCGTTTGCGTTTGCCGGCCCTGCTTCCAGAGATTCCGCCCTGATCGCGAGTGTTGCCCGAGGCGACAACTCCGTAAAAGTCTCCGCCATTGGAAACGGCACCGGCGCCGTGCTCGCGGAAATCTACGATGCCACGCCAGCGGCGAGCTTCACCACTACGACGCCACGCCTGGTAAATGTGTCGGTGTTGAAGCATCTCGGTCCGGGGCTGACGGTCGGTTTCGTGGTTGCCGGCTCGACGCCCCGGACGGTTCTGATCCGGGCGGTCGGGCCAACGCTCGGGCGCGCACCGTTCAATGTCAGCGGGGTTGTGACCAATCCGCAGCTCGAACTCTACGCCGGCGCCGCGAGGATGGACGGGAACAACGACTGGGGCAGTGCCGTCGGCCGGACGGCCGGACCGGACGGCGTAGTTGGGACGCCAGATGATGGGCCGAGCGCCCCAGACACATCGATGATGGCAGCGTTCGCGCAGGTGGGTGCTTTTGCGCTGCCGCTCGGTTCCCAGGATGCGGCGCTCGTTGCCACGCTCGGGGCCGGCAACTATTCCGTGCAGGTCTCCGGGGTGGGGACGACAACGGGGATTGCGATTGTGGAGATCTACGAGATGCCGTGAGGGGTTCGCTGCAGTTCTGGGGTGAGAGTCTAAACTCAACTTGTGATGTCTGCGGGGAGTTTTTTCTATCATGATCTATCACGCAGTCACCTTCCCCGCGCTTGTGAGTTGTGCCTCCCGGAATCGATGGCGTGCGACCCGGGCTGTTTTGGCGCTCGCGTCGAGCGCGTACATCGACACCCAGGCGCAGACTGCGCCGGCGATAAGAATCGCCAGTCTAACCGGAGACTTTCGATCCGTTTCATTCCCGGCGGGATGGCAATATCTGCGTAACACCGGCCCCATCGGCAACAGCGCGAACTATACTCCGCTCTTATGGGACGCGACAAACGCGAGATATGACATCACCGGCTCTATATTCCCAGCGCCCGGCTCGGTGTGGACCAATATAACGAGCTCTGGAAATCTACACCCTGGCTGGGGCACGGTTCAAGGCGTAGCTTTCAAGGGTTGCGTTATAACTGCCTATACCATTCAGGCCGGCCAAGCTGGACTCGTGTCTCTGGTCAACGGATCCCTGCGGGGTGAGAATCCAAACGGGGCTGGTGGGGGATCAGATGGCTGGGACCTACTTATATTCGTTGGTAACACTCAAGTCGGCGCGGCGCTCATTATCCCGTGGTCGTCGACCGCTACTCCTTTCACCCGCGCATTGGGAATGCTGAATATCGGAGACGTCGTGTATGTGGCGGTTGGCCCGAATGGAAACCACAATTCCGATGGGGCGATTCTGAGCTTCCAGTTGGATTCGACTCAGAGTGTTCCGGGCGCATCCACCGTGCCCCAAATCACGAGTGCCTTCACAGCAAGCGGCATTCTGGGTCAGACATTCAGTTATACAATTACCGCGACCGGCAGCCCGACCGGTTTCGAAGCGCTCAATCTTCCTCCCGTTCTCTCGGTTAACGGGATCACTGGCCTCATCTCTGGCGTGCCTGCGCAGGCAGGTGTTTTTCCGGTCAACATCGCGGCATCAAATGCGGCAGGCCGTGGCTCCGCCGGAATTACGCTAACAATCCCGAAAACAATCGCCTCGATCATGCTCGGCAGCCTGATTCAGACTTTCGATGGCTCGCCCAAACGGGCGACAGCGACCACCTCCCCGATCGTGCTGCCGGTTGCGTTCACGTATAACGGCAGTGCGACGCCGCCGACGAATGCGGGGTCGTATGCGGTCGTCGCAACGATTGACGACGCCAACTATACAGGGAGGGCCAGTGGCACGCTTGTGATTGGGGCGCCCGGGCAAGGGCCGGCAATTACTGCACAGCCACAGAATGTGAGCGCGGTGCCGACCTATGCCACAAGTTTTAGAGTTACCGCGACTGGCAGCGCTCTCACTTATCAGTGGTACAAGAACGGAGTGGCGATTGCAGGATCGCCGGCCACGGCTCTACTCTCGTTGCCGATCGTCGATGTCAGTCACGCCGGCGCTTATACGGTTGTCGTCCGCAACAGCTCCGGGAGTGTCACGAGTTCCCAAGCCATCCTAACCGTTGTGCCGCCGCTTACGATCAGCACTTTTGCTGGGAGAGCACCCATGGGGAGCGACGACGGGGACCGCGACGTGGCTCGTTTTTCTATTCCATTGGGGGTGGCATGCGATGGCGCGGGGAACGTGTATGTTGCGGATTCTGGCAACCACACGATTCGTAAGGTTACGCCTGAGGGTGTAGTGACGACGATCGCGGGCTCGCCCGGTTTGTCCGGGAGCAGCGATGGCAGCGCTAATGCCGCACGTTTTTTTAGTCCTTCTGGTTTGGCGCTGGACAACTCGGGGATACTCTACGTCGCGGACGCCGGTAACCATACGATTAGGAAAATCACGCCGGCGGGTATCGTCACGACTCTGGCAGGGGCGGCACGGCAAACAGGAAACACGGACGGCGTCAGCATCGGGGCACGGTTCAATTTAAATCGCTCGGGCTTGGCTGTGGGTGGAGATGGAAACATATATATCGCCGACACCAACAATTCCACCATCCGCAAGATTACTCCCGCAGGAGTAGTGACGACATTTGCCGGCCAGGCCGGCCAACGCGGTTCGGTT
Organism: Opitutales bacterium; assembly: GCA_038204695.1. Lineage (GTDB taxonomy): Bacteria > Verrucomicrobiota > Verrucomicrobiia > Opitutales > Opitutaceae > ER46. The sequence goes on from JBBRCR010000241.1 coordinate 3,032, forward strand.
GATGGTGTAGGTGGCGACGCGCGCTTCACCGCTCCATACAGCGTGGCGATTGACCCGACGGAAAACATTTATGTGGCGGATTCGAATAATCGCACGATTCGAAAGATAACTCCCGCCGGTCTGGTGACAACCTTGGCCGGCACCGCAACGTCGAACGCGGGTCAGCAGGCGGCGGACGGAACCGGCCCGGGCGCACGGTTCAGCCGCCCAACGGGCGTGGCAGTGGACAGCGCTGGCAACGTATATGGCTCAGAATATAACAGCTACACTGTGAGAAAAGTGACCGCGCTCGGAGTGGTGACGACCCTCGCCGGGACGGCAAAAGTAGGAGCTGCGGATGGAATTGGTGGGGCGGCGCAATTCGATTTTCCCTGGGGACTGGCAGTCGATGGCGATGGCAATGTCTATGTCGCCGACGCCAACAATAACACTGTTCGCAAAATCACTTCAGGAGGTGTCGTCAGCACGCTCGCCGGTATCCCACTTGGAAATGTGGACGGAACCGGTAGTGCGGCGCGATTTTCTTCTCCATCCGGGATAGCAGCGGATCGTGACGGCAACCTGTATGTCTCGGACACAGGCAATAGGGCGATTCGCAAGATCACCGCCGCCGGTGTTGTCACAACGCTCGCATCCGCCGTCACGCGATTCGACTTTCCTGCCGCGCCAATCCCTGAAGGGGTAAGGCCGGCGAGAACAGAGTTCGCTCCGCCAGGAGACATTGCCTTGGACAAAGAAGGGAACCTGTACGTTGTCTTCGGCGTCCTGATCCGCAAGGTGTCGCTAGACGGCGTCGTGACGAACTTCGCAGGCGCTGCGACGGAAACGGGGAGCGCCGATGGACTCGGCGGCGCCGCGCGGTTCAATTCGATTACGGGCATTGTGGTGGACGATGCAGGCAACGTGTATGTTTCGGACTCGAACAACTACACTATCCGGAAGATTACCCCGACGGGCAATGTTACCACCCTAGCTGGCGCTGCCGGACAACGCGGAAGCGTAGACGCGAACGGAAACGCAGCACGTTTTTCCGAACCGTTGGGGCTGACGGTCGATCGCCATGGAACCGTCTATGTCTCCGACCGCGGCTCTATTCGGAAAATCAGTCCCGCCGGTGACGTGACCACGCTTCCCGGTAACACCGGCTCCGAGATCGATCCGCATGGGCTCGCGGTCGACTCTGACGGAAACGTATACATCGCCGAGCGGATCCAAAACCGTATTCGGAAGCTCACTGTCGATGGCGTAATGACAACCGTCGCGGGGGGGGGCGGCGCCGGCAATGCAAACCGCGGCAGCGCGGACGGCACCGGGGCCATGGCGCGGTTTTTCGCACCGATTGGCATTTTGCAGGCTCCAGATGGGTGTTTCTACGTGGCGGACACGTCTAATCACACGATTCGCAAAGCTGTGCCGGTAGTCTATGCGCCGTTCATCATAACCCAGCCAACTTCGGCGGTATTCGGAAACAGCAGCAGCGTTACATTATCGGTCGTGGTTGGGATCAATTCAGGCGTAACGTACCAGTGGCTCAAAGACGGCTCGCCCCTCCCGGAGGCTACGACTGCGTCGCTCGTCATTCCGAACACCGGAGCGCCCCAGCTCAGCCGTTATACCGTCACGGTCACCAACTCGGCTGGATCAGTCACCAGCACGGCGGCATTGATATCCGCCCAGGAGAATCGCAATCCAAATGTTCAGGCCTCCGCTACGTCGACCATACTTCGCGCCCGGACGGATCTCACATTTCTCGCGGCGGCCACGGATCCCGACGGCGAAGATATATCGTACCAGTGGGTTTTCGGCGATGGCATGCCTGGAGCGACTACGGCTACGGCGACACACCGTTGGCTGAAAGGCGGCATCTACACCGTCAAAGTCACGGCAACCGACGAACGGGGCGGCAGCGCCACCCACACTTTCGACGTCACGTTGAACGATCCGATGGTTGAGTGGAATCGTTCTGACGTCACACTCCCAAATGGCTTCATATACGACGTGATTTACGGTGGCGGCCAATTCGTCGCCAGCGCCGGGGGGCGTACGGCTCTCGTTTCTCGCGATGGCATCAATTGGACGCTGGGGCCTCGAAGTTCCCAGCCCATCGTTCGTCTCGCGTTTGGCAACGGGCGCTACTTGGCGGCAGGGGCATTCGGCCTCGGGCAGCAAATGAGCCATTCCAGCGATGGTCTTGTCTGGGAAGCTGGTCGCGGTGCGCCGAGCGCACTCCCTATCGACTCGGTGGTTTTTGGCGCAGGCCGCTTCGTCGGGGTTGGCTCATTGGGAAAGGCTATCGTTTCCACCAACGGAATTGATTGGATTGAGAGCAGCACGGGGCTGTTGACGGCCCTGAGCCGGGTGCGATACGGGGACGGTCTCTTTATCGCCGTCGGCCAGGCAGGTCGTATAATTACATCGCCCGATGGACTTACTTGGACGCTTCATACGATACCGGGTGCGACGTCCACTCTCACCGGAATTGCGCGCCACAGTGGGACATGGTATGTTGGAGTCGGTGTCGAGATCTGGACTTCCCGTGACGGCTTTGACTGGACACGAGGGGCGCAGAATTCATCGAAAATATCCTCAAACTTTTATTCGGTCGGCGGCGTCCTTGTCCGGCTCAATCTGCAGGTGGGAGGCTTTGAGCTCAGCGAAAACGCGGTTGACTGGGCAACGGTCCCAGTGGGTGGTGTCCCAACCTTAAGTTGCAATGCCATCGCCGAACATGACGGTACGATCGTCATTGTGGGAAATTCCACGATGGGATCCGTCACGGGATTCGTATATCATAGTCGAATTCCGCCTGTCATTTCCCGACAGCCCGTGGCGCAAGCCTCCAGCAGTGGGGGCAGCATAGTGCTGTCGGTGGAACTCGCGAATGGATCTGGCGCTCGATATCAATGGAATATTAACGGCACTCCGATCCCTGGCGCCTTGGATCTGAATTTGACCGTGCCCGCTGGTGCCATCGGGAGCTACACGATAACAGCCACAAACAGCGCCGGCTCGACGATCAGCAGTCCCTCACTTGTCTCCGCTGCGCTGCCCAATCCTGGTCGCCTCATCAATCTCTCCGTTCGGACGCGTGCCGGTACGGGCGGCCAGACGTTGATCATGGGTGTCGTCCTAGGTGGCGCGGACACAAATGGAACCAAGCCCGTGCTCATCCGAGGCATCGGCCCCAGTCTCGGCAACTTTGGCGTTACGGGATTCCTCGCCGATCCGACCATTACGGTGGGGCAAGGTCCAACCAATGTCGCCGCAAATGACAACTGGGGTGGGACGACTGAACTACGTAACGCATTTAGCCAAGTGGGAGCCTTCACGCTTGAAGGCACCTCGAAGGACTCGGCGGTGCTACTGCTGTCTCCGGCTGGATCATATACGGTTCAACTCTCCGGGGTGGGCGGGACCACGGGTGAGGCGCTGGCCGAAATCTACGACGCAACTCCGGCGGAAAGCTACCGTGCGAACACCCCACGCCTGATCAATGTTTCCGCTCGGACGCAAATTGGAGACGGTGGCAGCGCCCTGGTCGCTGGCTTCGTGGTTGCCGGTTCGACCGGCAGGACTGTACTCATCCGCGCAATCGGTCCGACTCTCCGTACTTTTGGGGTAACCGATGCCCTTGTTGATCCAAAACTCGAGTTGTACTCGGGCCCGACACTCCTTGACGCCAACGACAACTGGGGAGGGTCCGCTTCACTCGTCACGGCCTTCACTCAAGTTGGCTCATTTGCGCTCGAGCTTGGATCAAGAGATTCTGCTCTGTTGGCCACGCTGCAGCCCGGCAATTACACGGCCCAAGTCAGCGGGGTAGCCGGCGCGAGCGGTATCGTACTCGTGGAAATCTACGAAGTGCCGTGAGCAGTCGTGGAAGCAGCGTTCGCCGTTAGGGGAACGTTCGGGGCCGGGATATCCTTTTCGGGCTCAAGATTCTTCCGCGTTCTTCAAAGCCAACATGATCAGACATTGTTCTTCCCCATTGGCCCTGCTCGCTTTCCTGCCAATGACTGTGATGGCGCAGGCGCCGGTGATCACACGGCAGCCGCAGAGCGTGACGGTCGTCGGAACCTCCGGGGCCACTTTCATTGTATCGGCCAGCGGCTCTCCATTTCCTGGCGTACGCTGGGAGAAGAACGGCCAGGCGGTCACGGATGGAATGCTATCAGTCGGAGGCGAGAACAATAGTGTCCGGCACGAACTCACGTTAACGAACGTGCATTCAGGAAATGCGGGAACCTATACTGCGATCCTGTCCAATCGATCGGGGACAGTCACGAGCTCCCCTGCAGTCCTGACGATTGAAGCGCCGTTGGTGATTACAACATATGCGCCGATCCCCGTCCCCTTTAGTTTGGCGGTCGATAGTGAAGGAAGTGTCTATGTGTCGGACTCAAGCACTATTCCAGGCTTCGTCGGCCAAGGAGCGATTCATAAAATAAGCATCGCAGGGGTGGTGACCACGCTCCCACGTGCCTTAAATCTGTTCGAATTCCCCACAGGGATAGGGAACGGTACCGCCACACTATTGAGTCCAGCGCGTGGTCTTGCCGTTGACCGCGACGACAATCTGTATTTCGGGCTCGACGGATCGATTCGCAAGGTGAGCCCTGCGGGAACCTTTACCACGCTGGCGGGCGACATACTCAATCGAGGCACCGTCGACGGCCCTGGCACATTAGCGCGGTTTGACTTGCCTCAGGATTTAGCCGTGGACGCCGCAGGCAATGTGTATGTGGCTGACAGCACCGCCTACACCATTCGGAAAGTGACAGCGGCTGGCGTCGTAACGACCTTGGCCGGCAGCGCCCGCCAACGCGGCACCGTCGACGGGGCGGGAGCCGCGGCGCGTTTTTTTTCACCCCAAGCCGTTGCGGTCGACAGCACCGGCAACGTTTATGTAGCAGATGCAAGCGTGATTCGAAAGATCACCGCAGAGGGAGAGGTAACAACGCTCGCGGGCAGCGCGAGCCAGAGAGGAAGTGTGGATGGCACGGGCGCCGCCGCACGGTTCAGTAGTCCTTCCGGTCTCGTGGTGGATAGCGCCGATGATATTTATGTGGCAGACCGCGACGAATATGTGATTCGAAAGATAACGCCAACCGGGGTGGTGACAACGGTGGCGGGCATCGCTCGGCAGCGAGGCGGCACGGACGGCACGGGATCCGTGGCACGTTTTCTTGAACCTTCTGATCTCGCAATCGGCACCAACGGCAAATTCTTCATTTCGGACAAAGGAAACAATATGATTCGTAAGGGGGTGGTTAACCGAAATCCGACGATCCAAGCCAGCGCTCCTACCGAATCTCTCGCGGCGCGCACCGACTACACGTTCACCGCAACGGGCAGCGACCCGGACGGCGACGCGGTAACCTTCAATTGGAATTTTGGCGATGGCAGCATGGGTGTTACGGCACCAGCCGCCACGCACCGATGGCTCATCGGTGGACTATATAGCGTTAACGTTACCGCTCTCGATGGGAAGGGCGGCGGGGCAGAGCGATATTTCAATGTCGACGTAAGGTCCGATGTTACAGTCGGCGCGTGGACGCGCCGGGCGGACGGCTTGGCCGTGAATGATGCGTGGTCCGATGTCATTTTCGCGGGCAATCAGTTTGTCGCGGTTGCCTCGAGTGGCTCTCCGCCGATTTTGTCGTCTGACGGTATAACTTGGACAACCGCCCCCGCGGGAACCGGTTTAATCGGCTGTCGGGGGATCGCATTTGGAGGAGGGCGATATGTGGTGGTTGGGGCCCGCGCCGCTTCGCAAGTAATTTTTGCTGGCGCTGCCCATTCCATCAACGGCCGCGATTGGCAATTCGGCAACGTCCCGACGGGACCTCGAGTTTTCTCATCTGTGACCTACGGCGACGGCCGATTTGTTGCGGTGGGCGAGGCAGGGGCGGCCGCGACTTCTTCCGACGGCATCGCCTGGCAACTGAGTACTACGGGCGTCGTCGATCATCTTGCGCGGGTGCGTTTCGCCGATGGGCTCTTTGTTGCCGTTGGTCAAGGCGGACGGATCCTCACGTCCGCGGACGGATTTACGTGGACGGCTCGAATGGTCGGGATCGCATCGACGCGATTCGAAGACGTCGCGCGGTATGCAGGACTTTGGTATGCCCTGGCGGCATCCGCCCTATATAGTTCACCCGATGGAATGACATGGACCCGAGTCAACACGAGTGCGCCACAAGGCCGCTTTGGCATCGCAGATGGCGCCCTGGTCGTGGCAGGTAACGATCGGACGATCGCATTAACCGAAAACGCCCAAGTGTGGGCAACAATTACGCTGGGAGTTGGCGTACAGGAGATTTATAATGCCGTCGCCGAAGGAAATGGCTCCATCGTCGTGGTTGGGAACACAACCGGTGCCGCCAATGGCGTCGTGTACCAAGCCCGCGCGCTTCCACGGATTTTGACGCAACCGGCGTCACAAGTTCTCACTGGCAACGACAGCACCTCATTGACCGTTCGGGTGGCCAACGTATCCGGCGTGGTGTTCCAATGGAGGAAGGATGGTGCGGCGATTGCAGGTGCGACCGGTTCAACCATCACGCTTGGTCCAAATAACGCCGCGGCCAGCTATTCCGTTACGGTTACGAACGGCGCCGGCTCGGTCACCAGCAACCCTGCAGTCGTGATCAGTGCTCCGCCCAATCCCGGCCGGCTCGTCAATCTCTCCGTTCTCACCTCGGTCGCTGCTGATGGGGATAACTTCTCGCTCGGCTTTGTCGTGGGCGGTGCAGGCACGAGCGGCGTGAAGCCGCTCATCATCCGCGCGGCGGGTCCTTCGCTCGTGCCGTTGGGCGTGAGTGGCGCGCTCGACGATCCGAAGCTCGAAGTCTTCGCCGGCACGAGCAAGACGGGTGAAAACGACAACTGGGGCGGCGCTTCTAGCATCGCGACCGGGATGGCGGGCGTCGGCGCCTTTGCATTTATCAACGCAGCATCCAAAGACGCCGCCGTGATGACGAGTGTTCCGAGCGGCGATAATTCGGTGAAAGTCTCGGCCGCAGGAAGCGGCACCGGTGCCGTCATCGCGGAAATCTACGATGCCACGTCGGCGGCAGCCTTTACCACGGCCACGCCGCGCTTGGTGAACGTGTCGGTTTTGAAAAACCTGGGTACAGAGCTTACGATCGGTTTCGTCATTGGTGGTTCCACGCCGTGGACGGTGTTAGTCCGTGCAGTGGGCCCGACACTCGGTGCCGCGCCGTTCAACGTAAGCGGCGTCGTGACTGATCCCCAGCTGGCGCTTTACTCAGGCCTGACGAAGACAAGCGAGAACAACGACTGGGCGGGTCCGCCGTTTTGACTGCAGCGTTCGCGCAAGTTGGTGCATTCGCGCTGCCGGCCGGCTCCAAAGACGCTGCGTTGATCCTTACTCTTCCACCTGGCGGTTACACGGTGCAAGTTTCAGGGGCCGACGGTGGCTCGGGGGAAGCGCTCGTGGAACTCTACGAGCTCCCGTAACTCATTCCACAATAGTAAGTATTTCTGCCTGTGCTTTCCTGAAAAACGAACGATCGAATGATGACCTGCCTCTTGAATCTTCGTGCGCTGCAAACTCGCCCGCTCGACGCTGGTCACATTTCAGAGACGTGTTCCAGACGGAGTCGCCGTTCGGCTTCATGTTCGCGGTGGCTTCAATGGGAGCGTTGGTCGTTTATGCTGCGTTTCGCCTTGATGGCGGCGTGTGTGCCGTTGCCGTCGGCAGGACAGACTACCGGAAAAGCCTTTGCGTTCTCGACCTTGGCCGGTTGGGCGTCGCCAGGAAGTGATGACGGGACAGGCGGGGCGGCGAGATTTTCATATCCAACTGGCGTAGCAGCAGACGGCGCAGGAAATCTCTATATCGCGGATGCGTCGAACGGCACGATTCGGAAGGTAACGCAGGCGGGCGCGGTCACGACCTTCGCGGGAACCGCCGGCCAATTCGGCTCCAAGGATGGGCAGGGGCCCGCGGCAACTTTCCCAAAGCCCCTCCCTGAGGGTCTGAATTTCCTTCGCATCGAGGTCCGGCGCCAGTGCCAGTTGCCGATACTTCTGGGCGATTGCGCGCCGCCATCCGGCGGTCCCGATGGCGCATCCGGTGCAAAACGGCCGCCCATCGTCCGGCGTGTCGGCGAGCAGGGCAAGGTGCTGCAGGTAGCTGGACCAGCCCGAGACGGAATTATCGCGGCGGCGAATGGCGAGAAGATCGTCCGGGCACAGCCAAGCCGGCCCGGCGCGGCGAACGAGGCAGGGTAGCCTGGATAAAGTTCACGCGCGGACTGGGTGGCCGACAACGGTGCCGCCGCCGGCCCAGAAGCAAGAACGCGAAACCTGGATTGAGGAGGCCGTCGCGGCATTTGCGCGCCGGATGCAGTTACGAACCATGTGGGACAGGGAATGCGAACAGGAGGCTCAACGACGATTCGATTTGCGAACTGTTTCCTCTTGTCACCAATCGGGGCGTGGCCGAGTTCGCCACCCGCCGCTACTACGACCCGGCGAAGAAGTCCTTCAAACGTGGTGCCGGATCCAGTGTAAAGGGCGCCGCCCGACGCCTGGCCTCCATGCTAAACCAATTCGACCTTACGTTCTACCTCTACGGCGTGACCGCGGACGAGTTGCTGGCTCTACTTCCCAAGGAGTTCGACCGGTTCCGGCCCGCGACGAAGTAGCTTTCCGCCGGCGGGCCCAATAAACAGCCACGTGCCCGGACTCCGCCGGCACCCGCGTCGCATTTCGCCATATCGCTCAGGAACAAATCGCACTCGGCGCAATTACTCTGCTAAGAAACAGCCCCTGCTTGGATCGGTTGAAGCGCATATCCGAGTTCTTTGGCCGCGCAGCGTAAAGCATTCTCCGTGCGCGCCTGGCGCAGGGCGGGATTGCCAAGGCGGGCAGGATCGAAGGGCTTGCGGTATTTGATCATGGAATACAGGACGCGCGCCAGTTTGTGCGCGACGGCGGTGGTGGCCCCGGGCGCGCCGAGCTTGGCCTTCATGCGCCGGAACCAGTCGCCCAGCGGCGACTCCACCCGGTGCAGCGATTGCGCCGCCATTCGCAGCGCCGTCGCTAATCGGTTGGCTGCTAGGAAACTGGATCTTCCGGGGTTGGGCCAGGTGGGGTTTACCAGACTGAAGTAGTTGGGATGTTCGGCGTAGAGCGAGTTCAGCGCGCGCAAATCCGGCCACTGAACGTCGCGCGGGGTGTTGAACTTCGCATTCTGCCCGAAGTTGACCGGATCGGCGAATGGCCCTGCCGTATCGTCGGCGGTTCCGGCCCGGCCATCCGCCCCGAGGAAGGTCCACGTAGGCGTCCATTGGATACGATCGACCGTGCGCTTGTTATGCGAGCCGCCGATTTGGTCGGATCAAAGGTTTGCGCGCGCCAGGGCTCTCCGTACGTCCTGTCCTCGTAGGCCGCAGCGACGGTCCCGCTCACCGCGTCCAGGAGCGAGGCAATGTTGCCATTGCCATCGTACGTCGGCAGGTAGGTTCTGCCGCCGGGGTGATCGGCAATCTGAAGGAGCGCACCCACGCCGCCGGCCTTCGACATCGTGTTCACGATGTCCCCAGCCCC
>JBBRCR010000242.1:0-12607 GCA_038204695.1 Opitutales bacterium
CACAGTTGAATGTACCGCTGGCGCCCGCGGCGCCATCGGAGAACGCCGCGCGGAATTTCCAGCCGCCAATTTGGTCCGGCATGAACCGGACGCGCCACGTGCGGCTCCCGTCATGAAAGCCCCAGAACGCGATGCTCGTGCCGTCAGGACGGATGAACGTCACGTCGAGCGACACGTCGCGATACGGGTCCGCATACGAACGCGAATTTTCCAGTGTGCGTTCGAAGCGATCCCATTGCCGGACGGAATCAGCGCCCTGCGCGACGGGATGCGCGGCGGTGAAAAAGGCGACGATCAGGACGCAGGAGATCCGTGGAAGCTTCATGAACGTAGGTTCAGTAATATGCGGCCCGGGTGGTACGGCAACGCGCGTGTCAGTCCGGTACCGCGATACTGACGAATTTTTCGCACTCAAACCAATCCAAGGCATGGTCACAGAGGACCCAGAGCTCAGACCCGGAGACGGCAGGAGGCCACAATGTATTCGATGCGGTGCAGGGGGATCAGCTGCCCACGATAACGCTCTGAAATTCAATGCCGATCGCCGCGTCCCGTTCTTTGGCGCTGCATGATTTCCTCCAGCGAAATCGGCTGGATGGGGCCGATCAGAACCATCAGCGCCGTGAGCGAAAGCACCGGCAGCAGGCCCACCGCGATGAACACCGGCGTATAGGAAAAGCGATCAATCACCACATCCGCCAGTAGCATCATCAGCATGCTCATGATGCCATCCCCCACTCCCGTCATACCGCTGATGCGCGCGAGAATTGGCTGCGGAAACAAATCGGTGATCAATCCCATGAGATTGGCCGCCATCGCGTTGATGCCGAGCGACGCCAGGCAGATGATGGCGATGGCGACGCCAGCGTTAGGTGCGAGGGGAATGCCGGCCGCCAGCAGGCAGAGACACCCGCCGAGAATGAAAACCGTTTTCCGCGCGCGATTCACCGACCAGCCACACCGGATGAGGTGACTGGAAAGCCAGCCACCGCCGATGTTGCCGATCCCGCCGGACAGGAAGGGCATCCAGGCAAACATCCCGATTGCCTCGAGCGTCATCCCGCGCTCCCGCTTCAGGTATTCGTGGAGCCAATACCAATAAAAATGGGTCACCGGTCCGCCAAAGGTTCGAATCAACACGACGCCCCAGACCGGGGCCAAGGTGAGCAGCAACGGGATGGAAGGGTGCGGTGTGGCCGTGGCCTGGCCAATTTCCGCGGGCGCGCGCGGGGCCGGTTCCGGCGCCGCGGCGACCCGCTTGAGCCGGGGATGTCGCGCCGGCTCCCAATAGTGCCGGAGTCAGGGCACGAGCCAGATCAGCCCGACCGTGCTGTTGGAGAGGTGGAACTCGTCGCGCAACACCGGTGGCACCAGGGACAGCACCTGCCGGTCGAGGATGTTGATCTCCATCGCGAAGAACAGCAGCAGCAGAATCCACCAGCGGATCCGATGTTCGGTGGGGTCGCGAGGTCACAGAGGGGGAATGGAGGTCACGGAGAAAGGCAGATGCTGTGTCCTCTGTGACCAAAGGATTGGACGGTCCAAATCGTCGCAAAGATGAACGATCCCGATCGAAATTAGCAGAGCATCCTCCCCATCCCACGCCGCCTTGACGCAGGTGCATTGCCCGTCACGTCGAAAATCACCAAGAGGGCGAATGGATACGGGACGACATCGCCGGGGATTGCGGCGTCGGATTGCGCCTGCGCATTACCCACAACTCTCGCCAAGCACGTCGTTCTTCGCACGAGCGGCGGCCTTCCAGCCGCCGGCAGGTTCCGCCGGCGATCGGCAACTGGAAAGTCCCCGTTCCCATCAACCACGCCCCTGGCTCGATGCCATACGCAGCGACGAATATGTGGGTCGAGCGCAGGACCAGCCGGGGAGGTTCATGGCGGTGAAGATGGGCCCTCCGCCACTGGCAAGCGTCGATCGCGTCGATAGGGCAGGTTTTTGCGCGGCGGCAGCTTGACGTCCGGAAACTCATGCACCCAGGTCTGACGCTGTTCCTCGGACGCGTAATACATGAGCCAGAGTTGCTCCTCACCCGCGCCCGCGTCGGCAAAATCCCAATGGCATGCATCGCTGGCGGTGCGGGCGAAATCCGGGGCATCCGCGTCAAGGACGTCATTCCACAACCGCGTGTATAGTTCCGCGTCGCTCAGGTGATCGGTGTGCATCAGAAACACGCGGGCGACGGCGAGCGCATCGATCAGCCGGCCGAGTTCCTTCTCGAGTGCCGGCCCTCGTAGTTCATCAGGCGGATCGAACACATAGCTGTGTTGAGCCAGCCACTCGCCGTGCGTTGAAAACGGACGCGTTTCCCACGCCACCACGCGAGCGAGAAATGAGAGCTCGAGTTCCGAGATCTCGCAGTTCGAGTCGGGCACTTCGCCGCCCAGTTCGCGGATTTGTTTCACCAGGTGTTCGCGGCGGAACGCTCGTTCCGCCCGGGCCGTCTCCTGTTGGATCTTGTCGTCTTCGTTCGTCATGCAACGTCATCCCTGCTGGAGAACGCCACTCTTCGACAATGGCGCGGGATACCCAAAACGCGGTTTGCCGTTCGACACAACTCGCGCGGATAGGCCCGCAGCACCTCTTCGTAATTGGCAAACCCGAGCATCCGCACCGGCTCCGACTGCTGACTGCGCCAGCTCGCCATGAACCGTTCAAAATAGTGGGCGCGCGCACCTCGATTTGAACCAGCCGTTGATGGGCAACAAACTGGCCGCCCGGTTCAACTGGGTTTCGAACCAGAGCAACAATTTCCGTCAATGGGCGTTCGAGGAGCACAACCGCGGCCATCTCGCGCTCAGCTACCGGCTCTCGGATCAGACGCGGATTCGCGCGGAATACGAACACGGTCAGGCGGCTGACGACGAACGTCGAGTTTTGATCAGCCTCCCGCGGGCGGCGCGGGTGAGCCAGGTCGCCGGTCTTCCGGCCGGACGCGGATTACTGCGCCGGACCCCAGTGGCGCGTGAACGGGTAATACACGAACAGCGGCCGGCCGACGACGTCCTTCTCGGGCACAAAGCCCCAATACCGGCCGTCCTGGCTGTTGCCGGAATTGTCGCCCAGCGCGAAATAATGATCCGGCGGCACCGTCATCGTTTCACCTGCCTTCAAGTGACCGCCGACAAAGCCCGGCGGGTTGAAGTAGCCGCCATAGCTCGCCTCGCGCCTGGCGTTCGCCGCAAATGCGCGTGAGCCCGTGATCGGTTCGCCGTTTCGGTACAGGACCGGTTCCCGGACTTCCAGCTTGTCTCCGGGGCCGCCCACAAGCCGCTTGATATAATACTGCTCGAGCTGTCCGCCGGTGCGGCCGTCGCGCATGTAATCGCTCTGGATGTGATCGGTGCGGAAGACGAAGCCCTGCCCCACCTTCGGCGTCACGAAATGGTAACTCATCCGGTCGACGAACAACTGGTCTCCGGTGATGATATCGAACGAGAGCACCCGCTCGCCTTTCTTCACCTGCTTGTTCGTGCGCAGAACGCGATGGCGGCCATTGGAAAGCCGTTCCGGCTGCTCGTTCAGCAACCGCGCAAGGTCGGCGCCGCCGGAGCCGCGCTTGTGCTGCGGGAAGAAGGCGTCCCGCACGGCCCATTCGAAGTCAAAATCCGCCGGTACCCGGATTGTGGCGACGCTCTCGCCCACATAGAGCTGGTACTCCTTCAGCGTGGTCGGAAAGACGAACCATGAGCGGCCCGGGACTTCGCGGTACGGCACCGCCGCGCGCTGGGAGTCGCTCCCCAAAGGAATGAAAACTTCGCCGCTGGCGGGAGCGTCCAATCGGTGCGGCTTGGCGCCGAACGCCACGAACCGCAACGCCGTGCCGAGGGGACCCGGTTCGTCGCGCACGTCGGGAAACGCCTGCGGCGTCATGCCATTGTACGTCGGCCACATCGAGTTGGTCGGAATCTTGAACGGCTGCACGAAGTACGTGCGGATGCCGAGGATCACAATGGCTGCGACGAGGAAGAACTCGACGTTCTCGACCAGCGCGGTCTTCGGGTAAATCGCCCCACCCGTCCGGCGCAGCACCTCCTCCAATCGCTCGATGCCGAGCTTCAGCTTCTCGGCGCCTGCGCGTTCCTTGAGCTGCGTCCGCAGTTCGCCCATGCGGGACTGCAACTCGCCCACCAGGGCGGGCGGGAGCACGTCACGACGATAATGATACACTTTTTCCGCGAGCTCGAGCCAGTTGCCCGCGTTGTCGCGCATCTTTTTTTCCTGGGAAGCGAAAAAGCCGAACATGGGAAATCAGCAGGGCGGCGGAGCGGACCGGGAGGTTCCGGCCGCCGCCGTATTGGGGTTGAAGAGCGCTAGTTGGTTTTCAGGACCTTGATGAAGGCATCGGACGGGATGGAGACCCGGCCAAACTGCTTCATCTTCTTTTTGCCTTCCTTCTGCTTGTCGAGGAGCTTCCGCTTGCGGCTGATGTCGCCGCCATAACATTTCGCGGTCACGTCCTTGCGCATCTCCTTGACGTTGTCGCGGGCAATAATCTTTCCGCCGATGGCGGCCTGAATCGCCACCTTGAACATCTGGGGCGGGATGATCTCGGCCAGCTTTTCGCACAGCTCGCGACCCTTGCCCTCCGCCTTCTCCCGGTGGACGATGCTCGCAAAAGCGTCGACCGGGTCGCCGTTGACCAGGATTTCCATCTTGACGAGGTCCGAGATCCGGTACTCCCCGAGTTCGTAGTCCATCGAGCCGTAACCGTGCGTGACGCTTTTCAGCCGGTCGTTGAAATCGACGAGGATTTCATTCAGCGGCAGAATGCAGGTGAGCATCACCCGCGTGGAATCGAGGGTGTCCGTATGATCCAGCACCCCGCGTTTTTCCATCACCAGCGCGAGAATGTCCCCCATCGCGTCGTTCGGAATGTGGATGGCGGCTTTGATCGTGGGTTCGCGAATTTCCAGGATGGTGCCGGGATCCGGCAGATTCACGGGATTGTCCACCTCGATCATGTCGCCGCCGTGCTTCACCACGTGGTAAACAACACTTGGATACGTGGAGATGATGTCGACGTCGTGCTCCCGCCGAATCCGCTCCTGGATGATTTCCATGTGCAGCAGCCCGAGGAATCCGCAGCGGAACCCGAACCCGAGCGCGACCGAGCTCTCCGACGAATACACGAACGCCGAGTCATTGAGCCGCAGCCGTCCCACGGCCGCCTTCAGCTTCTCGTAATCCGACGTGTCGACCGGATACAGGCCGCAAAACACCATCGGCCGGACTTCCTTGTACCCGGGCAACATCACCGTGGCCGGCCTCGCGGATAACGTGATGGTGTCGCCGGTCTTGATCTCGGCAGGATCCTTGATGTTCGAGACGATGTAGCCGACGTCGCCGGCGCCCAGCACACCGATTTTGGTCATCTTCGGCATGAACACGCCGACTTCTTTCACTTCGGATTTCACTCCGTTGCTCATCAGCAGCATGAACTCGCCCGCCTTGATGGAACCGGAAAACACCCGGACGTACGAGATGACCCCGCGATACGCATCATAGAGCGAATCGAAAACCAGCGCACGGGTCTGCGGATACTCGGTCCAGCGGGGCGGCGGCACGCGCAGCACGACCGCTTCCAGAATCTCGACGATGCCGATCCCCGCCTTGCCGCTCGCGAGGATCGCCTCCTCGGCGGAAATCGCGAGGATGTCTTCGAGTTGCTTCAGGCACAGTTCGAGGTTCGCGCTCGGCAAATCGATCTTGTTGATCACCGGAATGACTTTGAGCTTCTGGGCGAACGCGAGGTGCGCGTTGGCCACCGTCTGCGCCTCGACGCCCTGCGCCGCGTCGATCAACAGCACCGCGCCTTCACACGCGGCGAGGCTGCGCGAAACCTCGTAGGAGAAGTCCACGTGTCCCGGCGTATCCATCAAGTTGAGCTTGTATTCCTGCCCGTCCTTCGCCGGGTACGTCATCGTCACCGGGTGTGACTTGATCGTGATGCCGCGCTCCTTCTCGAGGTCCATCGAGTCGAGGTGCTGGTCCGTCATCACGCGGTGCGCGACGGTGTTCGTGTATTCGAGCAGCCGATCGGAAAGCGTCGTCTTGCCGTGGTCGACGTGAGCGATGATGCAGAAATTTCGGGTGTTGGGGGCGGACATCGTTCAGGCGGCAGCTACGTCGGAAAATTCAGCAAAACTCTTCACGGCCCAGCTCTTTTCGGTGCGGCGGGCCAATCCACTGAGTATCCCCCCCGGACCGAGTTCCCAGAATTCACTGGCGCCCGCGGCGGACGCATTGCGCATGCAGTCCTCCCAGAGCACGGAGGAAACCACCTGTCGGACCAGCGCGGCCTTGATGGCGGCGGGATCGCTGATGGCGTGGCCGGTGGTATTGGTGAACACGGTGAATCTTGGCGCCGAAAACGAGACGCCTTCGAGAAACGCGGCAAACGCCACGCGCGCCGGCTCCATCAACCGCGAGTGATAAGCGCCGGCCACTTTCAACGGCAGAACTTTCTTCAATCCGCGCTCCTTGGCGGCGGCCACGGCCGCGGCCACTTTGGCCTGCTCGCCCGAGACGATGACCTGGCCAGGCGCGTTGAAGTTCGCCGCCTCGATGTCGAACTCGCGACAAAGCTCCTGCACCTTCGTGCGCTCCTCGCCCACAATCGCCGCCATCGCGCCGTTCGTTTGCTCGCAGGCCTGCTGCATCAGCCGGCCGCGTTCCGCCACAATGCGCAGTCCCGTGGCAAAATCGAACACGCCTGCCGCGCAATACGCCGTCAGCTCGCCCAAGCTGAGTCCGAGCGCATACTTGGGCTCACCGGACGAAACCTTCCCCAACTCCCGCAGGGCCGTCAAAAGTGCCATCCCATGTACAAACAGCGCCGGCTGGCACACTTTCGTCTGAGTCAAATCCGCTTCCGGACCTTCAAAACTCACGTTCGCCAGATCCCAGCCGAGCACCGCTCTCGCTTCGTCGTACAAAGCCCGGCAGGCAGCGGACTGCTCGCTCAAGGATCGGCCCATGCCGACCTTTTGGGCACCCTGTCCTGCAAATAAAAGAGCCAATGCCATGGTGGAACCGGCAACAAAATGGCCCCCGGCAACGGAATCCAAGCCCTAAAAGCGCTTCAGCGGCTTGAAATACTTTTCGTCGGCCT
This sequence comes from Opitutales bacterium, assembly GCA_038204695.1. Classification (GTDB taxonomy): domain Bacteria; phylum Verrucomicrobiota; class Verrucomicrobiia; order Opitutales; family Opitutaceae; genus ER46. The sequence goes on from JBBRCR010000242.1 coordinate 7,130, forward strand.
GCGACTTGACGAAATCGGGAAGTGTGGAGGGCGGCGATCGCCCGGGCTCAGTCGGCGCGGGCGGCGAGAACAGCGACTTGCCCGCTGGCGGCGGCTGGACGGTCGGCCCACCGGACGGTGTCTTCGGCGGCATCAACGCGATCGGATTCAGGCCCGCGAGGTACGGGTTCTCCCGCGGGGCGGCCGGTGCGGCGGGTTTGCGCATAGTCCACCCTCTCATCTCACCCGGCGCTACCGCGGAACCGGCGATTCCGGCGGAGGTCGCCGGTGCGACCGGTGAATTCGGCGTTGCGTAGTCAGGATTCAATGCATCCCGCGAACCCGCGGAGTTCTGGATCGATGGGCCGAGCAGTGTGTAATCCTGCGGCGTCATCCACGAGCCAAGATAGGACGCCAATGGGTTGAACACGGCCGTGTTCGGCTTCTGCTCCTTCATCCCGTCAGCCGAATCACGGTGCGGCCGCGCCGGATTGGCGGCCGCGCGCGGATCAGCCGCGGCGCGTTCGACTTCATCGCCGGATCGCTCGCTCCGGAGATCGTCGCCGCGCGGCGGGTTTTCCCCGATCGAGCCGCGGGCCTTCTGCATTGCTTCGACCAGCCAGTTGGCGGAGTTCGAGCGTGGAGGACGTGCGGCCGGCTGGCTCCTTACCGGCGCATCCATGGCGCCCGAGGGGAGTTCGGGCAGGGAGACCCGGGGCAAATGGGTCGCGGGCTGCGGCTGACGCGCAGACTTGATCAGGTCGAATTCTCGCCGGGCGACAGCGATCGAATCCTCTGCCGGCGGACCGGCTGGGGGCGCGGTGGTCTCCGCGGCGCTGATGGCACCGACGGCCAGCACGAGCAGGAGCCAGCGTGAACACACGGGTGACATGTGGCGCGATTCGGAGTCGGCGGGGGCGCTACGACCTGATGAAAATCCCCTTCAGGTTCATCTCGAGCTGTTGCGGGTTGGGCGAAAACTTCAGTGCTTCCTGCTTGCTGATCTTCCCTGCCCGGACGAGGCGGTAGATGTCTTTGTTGAACGAGAAGCTGCTCGAGTCACCGCTGCTTTCCAGCATCCCCTGGATCTTCTCGTACTGCCCTTCGAGGATGAGATTCTTGATCGTCGCATCGGCGTTCAAGATCTCGTTGGCCGGTACGCGGCCGGAGCCGTCCATCGTCGGAATCAATTTCTGACAGACGAATCCGCGGAGCGAGCCGGCGATCGCGCGACGCGCCTGCACGACTTCCTCCGCGGGGAAGAACTCAAACAGTCGCGTGAGGGACTGCGCCACGGTGGCCGCATGCATGGTGGAAAACACAAGATGGCCCGTTTCCGCCGCCGAAATCGCCGTCTCGAACGTCTCCCGATCGCGCATTTCCCCACTGAGAAGGATATCGGGGTTCTGGCGCAGCACGGCCTTGAGACCCAGACCGAAGCTCGGCACGTCCAGCCCGATTTCCCTCTGCTGGAAAAGCGATTTATCGTCCTGGAACGTATATTCGATGGGGTCCTCGATCGTGACGATGTGTTTGTCCATGTTCTGGTTTATCCAGTTCAACATCGCCGCCATCGTCGAACTCTTGCCCGAACCGGTCGCGCCGCACACCAGCAGGATTCCGTCCTTCGCCTGACACAGTTTAATCAACCCGTCCTCGGTCGTGCCCAGGTTGAGCTGACTGAAATTAGGCACGCTGCTTTTGATGTGGCGCAAAACCACACTGACGAGTCCGCGCTGGTGAAAGGCGTTCACCCGAAATCGCCCAATGCCCTCCGCCGTATAGGCAAAGTCCACCTGCCCCTCCTCTTCCCAGCGCGGGCGGAAGACCCGTGGAACGTGCTCAGCCACGAAAGCCTCGGCCTCCGGGCAGGTGATGGGATCCATGTCCACCGGCTTCAATTTGCCGGCCATCCGCACATAGCCCGGCTTGTTCGACTTCACGATCACGTCGCTCACGCCACTCTCCACGGCGAGCTTGAGCAGATCGTTAATAATTTCGGTGTGCGGGGTCAGTGTCGTCATGGGAAAATAGCGTTGCGGATTCCGTAAATCGCCCTGCTCTGTGCAGCAAGGCTTCATTGCTCATGAAACTCCGCCCGCTCACCGGTACAATCACCGCGCTCGCCACGCCGTTTCGCGACGGCCAGGTCGATTATGCCGATCTCAAAAAACTCGTTAGCCACCAAATCAAGGGCGGCGTAAATGGGCTGGTGCCCGTGGGTACGACGGGGGAATCGCCCACGCTCAATTATGACGAACACATGGAGGTGATTCGTTTTGTCATCAGCGAAGCGCGCGGACGCGTTCCGGTGATCGCCGGAACGGGCTCAAATTCGACCCACGAGGCGATCGAATTGACGAAGCTTTCACACGAGGCGGGCGCGGATGCGATGCTCGTGGTGGCGCCTTACTACAACAAGCCCAGCCAGGAGGGGCTGTTCCGCCATTTCTCCGCGCTGGCCGAGGAGACGAACAAGCCCATCGTGCTCTACTCGATTCCGGGCCGCTGCGGCGTTGAAATCGGCATCGGCGTCATCGAGCGGCTGCGCGCGAAATACGCCCATGTCCGCTGGGTCAAGGAAGCGGGGGGCAGCGTGGATCGCGTCGACCAGATGAAACAGGCGCTCGGCCGTGACATCACGGTCCTGAGTGGTGATGATTCGCTCACCCTGCCCTTCATGGCCGTGGGCGCGGAGGGGGTGATCAGCGTCGCATCCAATCTCTACATACGCGAAATCGCGCAGATGGTGAGGCTGGCGCTCGGCAATGATTTCAAACGGGCGGGCCGCATTCATCGCGCGCTGTATCCGGCGTTCAAAACGCTCTTCATCGAACCCAATCCGGTGCCCATCAAGGTCGCGCTCCGGCGCGCTGGGATCATCAGTTCGTCCGAAGTCCGCCTGCCGCTCTGCGATATGAGCGAGAGCAACGCGGCCTTGCTCGAGAAGGTGCTCGCCTGTCTCGATTGAATGGCGCGCCCGACGCGCTCGCGCTGATTCCCCGTTTAGCTTGCGGCGATGGCCGCGCGCTCTTGGATGAGCGCGGCGCCGTTCGATCGGCGTCGTCAAACATGTCGCTCACAATTCTGATTAATGGAGCCAGGGGTCGGATGGGAAACGCCGTCGCGGCCGCGGCGAAAGACACCGGCGTCACCGTGGGTGGAGGCGTCGATCTCGGCGACGATATTGCCGCCGCCGTCCGCGGTTGTGATGTGATCGTCGACTTCAGTTCGCACGCCGCCACCCGCGGCGTGCTCGAAATCGCCGTGGCGCAGCGCACGCCGATCGTGCTCGGGACCACGGGACACGGCGCGGCCGAGAAGAAGGAACTGCTCGAGCTCGCCGCCCAAGTGCCCTGCGTGTGGGCGGGAAATTTTTCGGTGGCCGTCAACCTGCTCTTCGCGCTCACGCGCCGCGCCACCGCGGTGCTCGGCGCCGACTTCGACGTGGAACTCGTGGAGATGCATCACCGGTTCAAGAAAGACGCGCCGAGTGGCACGGCCGCCCGACTGCTGGAGATAATATTGGAGGAGAGGAAACTCGGGGCGGAGGCGCTGCGGCATGGCCGCTCCGGGATCACGGGCGAACGCCAGCCGACGGAAGTGGGCGTGCATTCGCTGCGCGGCGGCGACGTGGTCGGCGACCACACGGTGATCTTTGCCGCGTTGGGTGAACGCCTCGAGTTGACGCACAAGGCGAGTGATCGCGGAATTTTTGCGCGCGGGGCGCTCCGCGCCGCCCAGTGGGTCGTGACGCAAAAGCCCGGGGTGTACGACATGCAGGACGTCCTCGGGCTGAAATAGCGAGGGCCACACTTCCAAACCGGAAATTTCACTGCTCCTATGACAACATCCTACACGCTGACGCAGCCGCCGGAAGTGGCGCCGGTCTTTGACCGGCGTTCCGCCAGTCGGAGACTGGCGCAACGGGCGAAAACGCGGGGACAGGGTGTGCAATTCCCGGCTAAATGATCACTTCCATTCAGGGCACTCTCGCTTCCGCAACGCCGCTGCACGCGGTTGTCGAGCTCAACGGGTTTGGTTACGAGGTGAACATCCCGGTGACCACTGCGGAAAAGCTGCCGGCGACCGGCGCCACGGTGAAGTTGCACACCCACGTGATTTATCGGGAGGACAACCAGACCCTTTACGGCTTTGCCACGCCGCCGGAGCGGGATTTTTTTCGGCTGATGATCGAAAACGTGACCGGCGTTGGCCCGAAGATGGCGCTGACGATCATGAGCCGGCTTTCGCTGCCCTCATTGGAGAGCGCCATTCGCCTGGGCGACATCAACACCCTCGCGAAAACTCCGGGCATTGGAAAGAAAACGGCCGAGCGGCTCGTGGTCGAGTTGAAGGCCAAGGTCGGCGGCGCCGGTCTGCCCGCCGCCGCGCTGGGTGATGCTGCCGCCGCGGGCGGACCCAGCCTCCACCGCGATGCGGTCGCGGCGCTCATGGCGCTTGGGTACAAGGCGGCCGATGCCGATCAGGGCGTCCGCCGGGCAGGGCTCGCGCTCGGTCCGTCGGCCACCACCGAGCAGCTGATCAAGAAGGCGTTGAGCTGAGCGGAGGGGCGGCACCATTGCGCCGCATCCGTTTCGCGGTTCACTCGTCACGCATTCGATGAAGCGTGGACACCATGGACTCGCAACGTTCGTTCTGACGGGCTGGCTGCTCGGCGCGGGTTGCGCCATTCCGCCGCTGCCGCTCAAGCCGCCCGCGACCGCAGTGCCGCGCATGCCCACCAGTGCGCCCGCCGCGGCTCCCACGACTCCACTCGAAACGGCGGACCAGATTTTCGCCCGGATGGTGGCGACAGCGCGCCAGGGCGATTATGCCGCGGCGAGCCTTGCGGCGACCGCCATCCGTTCGGAGGGGGAGCGCGCGGCGATGCGGGAGCGGGTTGCCACGATGCTGGCGGCAGAGGATCCACCGCGCGCCGCGGGATTTGCGCTCACCCTGCCCGCCGGAGGCGCGCGGATCACGGCGATGGGCGTCGCCATGTGGGCGTGGGTAAAACGCGAACCCGCCGCGGCCCTCACGTGGGCCACGAGCCAGGCGGACTCCTCTGCGCGCGACGTGGCGGTGGATGCGGTCACCGCCGAACTCGTGAGCCTGAACCCGGCGGAAGCGGTCGAGCTCGCTTTGAAGCTGCCCGACTCGCCGGCACGGAATCAGGCATTGGCGCGAACCGCGGCCCATTGGGCCAGGCGTGATCGCGCCGCCGCTCTTTCGTGGGCCGATGCCCTGCCGGACAGCGAGCTTCGAGGTCGCATGATCACCGCGATCGGATTCGAGGCTGCCCAAACGGATCCCGATGCCGCGCTGCGCATCGCGGAGCGTCTCCCGGCGGGACGCGATCGCTCGCTGTTGTTCCACGCCATTGCCCAAACGTGGGCCGCCACCGACGCGAAGGCGGCATCCGAATGGGCGTTTCGCCTGCCAGCCGGAGAGCCGCGTGATGCCGCCATCGCCGGATTCGAGGCCGGACTTGGCGTC
>JBBRCR010000243.1:0-12519 GCA_038204695.1 Opitutales bacterium
GACCGCAAATACGTGAAGACGATCGGCACGCGTGGTGAGGGCGACGGCCAGTTCAAGACGTGTCACGGGCTCGCGCTGGATACGCGGTTCGGGCAGCCGCTGCTGCTCGTGGCGGACCGCGAAAACCGGCGGCTCGTGCACCACGATCTCGAGGGGAATTTCGTGCGCGTAGTGGCGACCGGGCTGCGGCGACCCTGTTCGATTTCATTACAGGGGGACTACGCGGCCGTGGCTGAGCTCGAGGGGCGCGTGGCGATCGTCGACAAACAGGGAAAAGTGGTGGCCACGCTCGGTGACAATCCCGACCAGAAGCAGTGGGCGGCCTTCAAGCTCGAGCCGCAGCACTGGCGCGATGGGATCTTCGTGGCTCCGCATGGAGTCTCGTTCGACCGCGAGGGGAATTTGTTCGTGCAGGACTGGAACTTCGCCGGCCGCTTCACGAAACTCAGCAAAGTCACAGCGGCGAAGGGCTGACGGGCGGAGGGCGGACGGCTGAGGACGGATGACCGAGGACGGATGACCGACGACGGACGGACGACTGACAACTGACGACGGAGGACGGACGACGGAGGACGGACGACGAACGGATGGCGGAGGGCGGACGGCTGAGGACGGACTACGGATGGCGGAGGGCGGACGGCGGATAGAGCGCCAGCGAGGGGACGCTCCCGCTCTGCGCTTCGAGCATCCACTTGCTGGCGCTCGCGGCCACCTGTGACTGACGCGAAACGATGTTCGTGCGTCGGTGCTTGTCTGGGGGATGCGCGCGTATTTGGCTCCTCACGAAATCCATTCTCGTCTTCGCGATGGTGTTGGGACGACGCAACCCGTCGCTCCAACGAAGCGCCTCACCGACAATCAAACGTTAGCCCCAAACCTGCCACCCGCATCGCCCATGACTGACCCGAACCAGACCGTTTTGATCACCGGCGCCTGTGGTGATATCGGGCGTAGCCTCGCCCGGGTGTTTGCCGGCCCGGGGGTGCGGCTGGCGCTGGGTGATCTACTCTCGCCGGAAAACGCGAGTCCGCTCGTCTCGGAGGTGGAGCAACTGGGCGCAAAGGTGCTGTACCGGTCCGTGGACGTTACCGATGCCGCCGCCATGAGCGGTTTTGTGACTGATGCCGTTCGCGAGTTGGGTGGGTTGGACGTGTGCATCGCGAACGCGGGGATTGTCGAACGCGGCGCCTTGGTGGATCTCTCGATCGAGGCGTGGCGCCGGACGCTCGAGGTCAACCTGACCGGCGGCTTCATCACCAGTCAGGCGGCGGCGCGGGCGATGATCAGTTCCGGGCGGCCGGGACACATTGTGTTCCTCAGTTCATGGGTGCAGGACGAGCCTCGCGAAACGATCGGCGCGTACTGCGCATCGAAGGGCGGGCTGAAGATGCTCGCCAAGTGCCTCGCGCTCGAGCTCGGGGCGAAAAACATCCGCGTGAACCTGGTTGCCCCCGGCTGGGTCGACGCCGGTCTTACGAGCCACAATTTACAGCGCCATCCCGAGCTCCGCGCGCACATCGAAAAGCAAATTCCGCTCGGGCGTCTCCAGTCGGCCGATGAGCTGGCGCGGACCGTGCGTATGCTTTGCTCGAAGGACGCGGCGTACCTCACCGGGATGACGCTGCTCGTTGATGGTGGCAGCAGCCTGCATTTACGGACCAAATGAACGCCGTTTGCGTGCGCGCATGAAGTCCCGTCGCTGGATTATCCTCGCGCTGCTGTTCTGCGCGTCGGTCATTAATTTCATCGATCGCCAGAGTCTCTCGATTCTGGCGCGGACGATTCAGGACGACCTGGGGATCTCGGATATCGGCTACTCGACGGTCGTGCAGATGTTCCTGTTCGCATACATGCTGTCCTTTCTGGGCGCCGGCTGGGTCACTGATCGACTCGGTATTCGTTTAAGCATGACGCTGTTCATCGCCTGGTGGTCGCTCTCGAACATGCTCACGGGGCTGGCCAGTTCGCTGCGGTCACTGGCGGGCGCTCGATTTCTACTCGGGGCCGGGGAGTCCGGGCTGTACACCGTCTCCCCGAAGGTGGTGGGAGAATTGTTTCCGCCGGCGCAGCGTGGGGTCGCGGTGGGCATCTATACGGCTGGAGCAACCATTGGAGCAACGATCGCTCCGCCCCTGATTGCGTTCCTCGCGGCCAGCGTGGGCTGGAGAGGCGCGTTTTTTGCGACGGGCGCGCTCGGACTGCTCTGGATTATTCCGTGGTTGATATTCTACCGGCCCGCGGTTCGCACCGGAATTGCCGCCGCGGTTCCCGCGGTGATGGCACCCGCGAGGGGAACGCCGGCGTGGCGCTGGCGTGACGTGTTCTTCTGTCGCGAGGCACTGCTGCTGCTGGCGGCGCGGACCATCACGGATCCGGTGTGGCACTTCGTCCTCTTTTGGTTTCCCAAGGTTCTCACCGATGTGCACGGCATGTCGTTGCCCGAGTTGGGCCGAATCGCCTGGGTGGTGTATCTGGCGGCGGACATCGGGTGTGTCGCGGGCGGGCTCCTTTCCGGGCGGTTGATCCGGCGCGGATTGCACCCGCTGGAAGCCCGGAAGTGGACGATGACCATCGCCGCCGTGCTGATTCCGTGCAGCGCGCTCGTGTCGTTGTTTGCCTCGAAATTCGCGGTGATCGCGCTCGTAGCAGTAATTGCGCTAGCTCACATGACGTGGGTGGTGACGTTGACCACGATGGCGGTTGATCTGTTTCCAGCCAGCCGGCTGGGCTCGATTTTCGGCGTGATCGCCGCCGGCAGCGGGCTGGGCGGCATGCTGTTCACGAACCTGGTCGGCCGGCTGGTCACGCATTTCTCCTATTCGCCCGTATTTGTGATCATGGGATTCCTCCATCCGATCGCTCTAATCCTGATCTGGCGCACGGTGGCGTCGGGGCGGCGCGCGAAGTCGGAGCCAGCAACATGAATCGGGTCTGCGCCTGATACGGTGGCGAAGCTGAAACCGGATCAACAATTCTCGTCACGCCTATGAAGATCCAGCAAATCGACGTCTTCCCTCTGCGGCTGCAACGCCACTACCGGGTCGCCGGCCATGCGGAGACACCCGGCCGGTTGCCCGGCACCGACTACTATATAGAACCGCAATGGGTGCATGCGTATAGCAGCGTGCTCGAGGCGTGTGTCGTGAAACTCACGGCGGACGATGGCACGATCGGCTGGGGGGAAGTGCAGGCACCACTCACGCCGCAGACGCCGGCGGCCCTGATGACGACACTGCTCGGCCCGGCGCTGCTGGGGCAGGACGCGCTCGCGACCTCGGCTTTGCATGATCGGCTTTATCATCTGATGCTCGCGCGCGGCCACACCGGCAGCTTTCTTGCCGATGCGATGGCGGGGTTGGATATCGCGCTCTGGGATTTGAAGGGTCGCCACTATGGTGCACCGCTGTTCGAACTGCTGGGAGGCCCTTATCGGCGCGAACTGCCGGCCTACGCGTCCGGGTTGCGGGTCAAAGGTCTGCCGGAGAAAATCGAGGCCGCGCGGCGGTTTTGCGCGCAGGGCTTTGCGGGGGTAAAACTGTTCACAGGTGACACCGTCAGCGTAATTCAAACCGAGGCGCGTGAGGTCCGCGCGGCGATCGGGCCGGAAGCGTTCCTCGCGGTTGACGCGATCTGCAAATACGATCTGGGAAGTGCCCTCCAAGTCGGGCGGACGCTCGATTCCCTGCAGGCCGCGTGGCTGGAGGCTCCGCTCGGCGCGGAAGACATCGAGGGACATGCGGCCCTGGCGCGCGCCATCGCGACACCCGTGGCCGTCGGCGAGACATTGCGCACGCCGCGGCAATTCGAGCCGTGGCTCAGACAACGCGCGCTCGCGATTGCGCAGCCGGATATCATGCGCACCGGCATCACGGGTGCGCTGCGGATTGCCGCGCTCGCCGACGTGATGCACGTGCCGACGACGCTGCACACGGGCGTGTGCACAGGGATCGGTATGGCGGCGACGTGGCAGGTCGCCGCCGCGTTGCCCGGCAATATCCCGCAGGAGCATCAGCAGGAACTTTTCGAGACCGTGGGGGCGGTGTTGCAGACTCCGCTCGTGCAGCGCGACGGACGTTTGCTCGTTCCGGAGCGGCCGGGCATCGGCGTGGAGGTGAATGAAGCAGCCGTCGCGGCAATGGCGACCGAGCACTGGGTGGTGGACTCGAAAGGCCGTCGGCTTAGCGCGTGATCTTGCGAGTGGCAGCGGCAGCCACTTTGCGCGGCGGGGGTGAAAAAAATTCCGCGCGGCGGGAGGCTGCCATTTCCCGGCTGACAAGGTTGTGGCGGCACGGCAGAAAATCGTCTTCATGACTTCGGCCCAACTTCGACGCGCGCGGGAAGCGCTTGATCAATTTGTCATCGAGACACCCTCGTGGGGTTTCGCCGACACCGGGACCCGTTTTGGAAAATTCTTCCAGGATGCGTCGGCGATCGATCTTGGTGACAAGCTGGCGGATGCCGGTCAGGTGCACGCGCTGACCGGTTGTTGCCCCACGGTGGCCGTGCACGTGTTGTGGGATTTCAAGCCGGGCGAGGATCCGAAGCCGGTCGCGCGACTCGCGCGCAAACATGGCGTCAAGATCGGCTCGATCAACCCGAACCTGTTCCAGGATCAATGCTACAAATGGGGTTCGTTTGGACACAGCGATCCCGTGGTTCGCGCGCGGGCGTTGCAGCATTGCGTTGATTCGGTGGAAATCGGCAAAGCCGTCGGCAGCGAATATCTGTCGTTGTGGTTTGCGGATGGCACGAATTATCCGGGGCAGGGCAGTATCCGCGCGCGGAAGGAGACGTTCGAGGACTCCCTGCGTGCGCTGCATCAAAAATTGGGACCGCGCCAGACGATGCTCGTCGAGTACAAGCCATTCGAACCCGCGTTCTACGCCACGGACATCGCGGACTGGGGCATGGCGTACATCCTGGCGAAGAAGGCCGGCCCGCGCGCCCGCGTCCTCGTCGACACCGGCCATCACTACGCCGCGCAAAACATCGAGCAGATTGTCGCGTGGCTGCTTGATGAAGACATGCTGGGTGGCTTTCATTTCAACGACCGCCGCTACGCCGACGACGATCTCACGCTGGGCTCGATTGACCCGTATCAGGTCTTCCGGATCTTCCACGAAATTCATTTCTTCGCCGCCGATCGGGGTCGCCTGCCGCGCATCGCGTACATGATTGATCAATCGCACAACGAGAAGCCGAAGATCGAGGCGACGATCCAGACGGTTGTGATGGCGCAGGAACTGTACGCCAAGGCGGCGCTGGTCGACGCGGAGGCGCTGCGGCGCGCTCAAGTGAGAAACAACGTGGTCGATGCAGAGCTGATCCTGAAGCGGGCGTTCTTCACCGACGTGGCGCCGGCGCTGGCGTCGTGGCGGAAGTCACGCCAGCTCCCGGCCGATCCCCTCGTAGAGCATCGGCGAAGTGGATACGAGAAGCAGGCCGCTACGGATCGGAAACAGCGCCGGAAGGAACTGGGAATCGTGCCGGGCGGTAGTTACGCGTGAGTCAGCGCAAATCGGCGCGTTTGCTGCGCGCCGTATTGGCGTCGGGCGGCCGAAGGCAGTCGAATGGGCCTACGGCGTCGCGAGCACGCCGTCGATGTTCGCGGTGCAAAGCGCGGCGGTGTTCCGGCTGGTCACGGCGAGACCGATGGTCACGACGGCGCTCATGCTGACGGATTGTGTTTCGATCTGCATCCACTTGATGCCGTCAGATGAGTAGAAGGTGGTGAAGCTATCGCCGACGCGCCGCACTTTGAGCCAGCGCGTCGCGATGAAGCTCTTGACGCGAATTCCGGCTGTGCGGCCGCCGGTCACCGATCGCCGTTGCGAGCGGACACCTCCGTCAGGCATCAACAAGACGGCCGCATAACGGGAGCCCGCAATCGGCGATTCCCGAATCATAATGCCGGCTTTTGCTTCGGCGTTGGTGTTACCCATGCTTGCGACCCGGGCCACGATTTCGCAGTCGCCGTTTGCGGATTGGAAGACGTAGTGAAATTGATCCGAATATCCGGCGATATCCGTGCCGGCCCCCGCGATGGTGAACGTGCCGGCTCCATACGTCGCGTTTCCCGCCAGTGCTGGATTGCCAACCGCAGCCGTCAGCCATGGGGGCGGCAGACTGGGGGTTACGGTGACAACGAATGGGTCGCTGGTTGATTTCGTGCCATCGCTGACCGTAACGACGATCGTGATGACACCGGATTGATTTGAGGCGGGAGTGACGGTCACGGTCCGATTGGCGCCGCTGCCACCGAACACAATGTTTTGCACGGGCACGACCACTGCGTTCGAGGACGTCGCGCTCAAGGTCAGGTTTTCCGCTGGCGATTCGACATCGGAAATCGTGAAGGCCAGCGGACCGGTCGTTGTTTCTTGGGCGATGGTCAGGTCGGCTATGTCATTGATCGTCGGCGCTTGATTTGGGGCCACGACCACGAGCGCAAACGTGCGCGATGCGGCCAGCGCTCCGTCGCTTGCCGTCACGGTGATGTTGGCCGACCCGCTTTGGCTGGCTACGGGGATGACGGAAATCGTTCGGCTGCTGCCACTGCCGCCGAAGATGATATTGGCCGCCGGGACGAGCGTTTTATTCGCAGAACTCGCACTGAGCGTCAGGCTGCCAGCCGCAGTCTCCACGTCCCCAATCGTGAATGGGATGGCGCCGGTGCTGGCACCTTGCGCGATGGTCTGATTGGCAATGACACCGATGGTTGGACGGTCATTAACCGCCGTGACCGTAAGGATGAAGGCCGCCGAGGCCGCGCTGGTTCCGTCGCTGACGGAGACGCCGATCGTTGCGGTGCCGTACTGGTTTGGTGCGGGATTGATTGTCAGCGTCCGATTCGCTCCCGTTCCGGCGAAGACCAGCGTGTTGAGGGGCACCAATTGCACGTTTGAGCTGGTGCCAGACACCACGAGGCTGCCTGCCGCCGTATCCACGTCGCTCACCGTGAAGCCGATCACTCCGGTGCCCGTATCCTCGAGGATGGTACGGTTGGCAATCGCGCTGATGGTGGGCACCGCGTTTTTCGGCAGGTTCGAGGTCGTGAAGCGAGACGTCGTGGTGGTGATCTGAGGCGCCGTGGCGGTGAGGACGTTGGAGAAACCCGATGTGCCGTTGCCGTTGAACGCCGCCACCCGGTACTTATAAGTCACGGACGGCACGACGGTCATATCCGCATAGGTGGCGGTATTGGCACCCACGATCCCGATCTGCGCGAAGACCATGTTGGCAGCGAGTGCTCGCTCGATCTTGAAACCAGTTTCGTCGCTGGAGTTGTCATTCCATTGCAGACGGATTTGCGCACTCGCAGCCACCAAAGACATCACCACGAGGAACCCGTGGGCCAGGAGTCGGATTCCGGTTCGTCGGGCCGGGCGGCTATGAACAAAACCCGGGGATGAAGTAGTATCCGCTCTGTAGGACCGTTCGATTGGGGATGATAACATGATGATAAAAAGTTGAGTGGAAGAGTGGAGGATTGGGCGGTCGCCGGGCCGATCGCCGTCAAAAATTCTTTGGTGGCGGGTCCGGCACACGCAGAGTCGAAGAGCGGTCAGTGCAGGGTTTCATCGGTTGTTGTGGCCGTCCGAAACCAGGCCGAGTTGAGGCTCCAACGACGCGAACGTACCAACGAAAATACCAATGCTTCGTTCGCGCTTGGGGCCTGCCGGCAGCGTGCTTAACCAGTCTGCGACCGCTCGCACATCGCGGCTGGCCCAGAGTCGCAGCGTGTTTTCGAAGGTGGCATCATGGAGGTCGCCGGGGGGAAAGAGGTCCAGCAGGCTCATCACTTCGGCGGGCTCCTGTCGCGCCCATCGGGCGGCAACGCCCGCCACCGCCACGTCCTGCCAGCTACCTGTCTGCATGGCACTCAATGCGAATGCCAATGCGGTGAGCGGATCCGAGTCGGCCCAAGCCTGTGCGACAGCGGCCTGAAGCTGCGCTTTCAGTGAGGCATCCGTCGCATGTTGCGACCAGTCTGCTGCGGCTGACGAATCGATCGCTGACCACTGCGCAACAGCATGAACAAGCAGCGCGTTTGCTTCCCGCGAGGCGGGCAGCATCTGCGCGAGCCTGACCGCCACTTCCGGTGCCGTCCGCGCCGCCTCGTAGCCCGCCGCCAGCAAGGCTTCAGTACGGATTTCGCCCTCCGGCAGACCCGTTGCCCAGTCGATTGCATCCGACAGGGCGATCTCAGACCAAACGCCGATCAGGGCGGTAACGGCCAGCCGTCCGTCGTGTAAATCTGTTTCAGCCACGGCCATTGCCGCGTCCCTGGGAGCCTGTTTCGCCCACGCCCCAATCATCGCCAACTGAAGTTCAATCACCGCGCCCGAGGGCTGGCTGTGGCCAAGAAAATCGAGCGCTCGTCGAATGTCCGCCCCCGAAAAGTGAGCCGTGACCCAACCCGCCAGCGCCTCGAGAGCATCGGAATCGGAGGCAGTCGTTCTGTCCGCCAGACTCTGTTGGACAATGTGAAATAGCTCTCCCCCTGGCGATTGCTCCCGCCCGGTCGTGAAGGACGGGAGGATTGGAGCGGGGCTTTCCCGGTCGGCAATCCCGGGAAGGTCAGAGCGGTGCGCGATTTCGAGAGTGAAAAACTCGAAAGCTGCGATTCCGCAGGTCAGCCCCAGCAGCAGGCGTAGTCGCGGCGTCCTCCCTGCGCAGGGTGCCAATTTTTCGTGTAGACTTGCTGGAATTTTAACGCCTGATCTCTGCCACATGACTGCATCACGGAAGGGCAGTATCGGGAATTCTGTCAACGAAAGCTTCGGCGAATCTCGACAGTTTTGTCGGAAATTATCCGAACTAAATCCCGCCGCGGACAGTCGTTTTCACACTGAAATCCGTAGCCGGTTAATGGAGCCGGACTTGGCGAAAACCTCAGCCGGCGTATACGCCTCCATTGATGTCCAGCGTTGCTCCAGTGATAAATCCGTCAAACTCACTGGCCAGGAAAACCGCGGCGCGCGCGACGTCATCCGCCGTACCCGCGCGGGCTAGCGGAATGCCGGCAACGCTCGCCCGGGCAGACTCCGGCGTCGTGTGGGTATTGTGAAAACTCGTGCCGAGAATGAGACCAGGCGCCAGCGCATTGACGCGGATGCCCAGCGGAGCGACTTCCGTCGCGAGCGCGCGCGTAAACGTCAGCACAGCGCCTTTCGAAGTCGCATATGCGAGCGAGCCCGGATGGCCGCCCTTGCGCCCCGCCAGTGAGGAAAGATTCACGATGCTGGCACCAACGCCGTCTTTCGCCGCGGCGGAAAGATGCGGCAGCGCCGCGCGCGTAACCCGACGTGCGCTGCCTAAGTTCAACGACATCGTTTCCGCCCAGAAATCGTCGTCGGCCTCGACAAACGTGCGCCGCGCGATCAGCGAGCCGGCGTTGTTAATCAGGACGTCGAGCCCGCCGAGAAACTCCACCGCTTCGCGTACGAGTTGGTCGCATCCGCTGGTTTCGGTCAGATCGGCAGCCGCGCTCGCGCAGCGCCGGCCCAGCTTCGCCGCTTCGTCCGCGATCGCGCGAGCGGCATCGCCGCTGCTCCGATAGTGTACAAACACGTCGCACCCCGCGTGCAGCAGTTGCCGGCTGATGGCCAGTCCGATGCCTTGTGCTCCGGCCGTGACCAGCGCGCGTTTGCCCAGAAGCTTGCTCATCCCGCCAATCCGACACTTTCGTCGGGCGTGGTCAATGGCTTGGGAATGTAATCACCAGTGGCTGCGAGCGTCAGCGAGTGGCTGCATTTCCACGCTGACCCTCGCAGCCACTTCGGCGCGGGCCCGTTGGCGATTTATCGATGACGACCCGGCCACGTCTGCGGACGATCCCAGAACCGATCGTCGCGGCCGCCATAATAGTCGGACAACACGCGGTCCATGGCGACGGATGTCCGCCGAGCCGACTCAGCCGTGCTCGGACACGAGCCGCGGCCCAGCAATTCGTCCACCACCGTTTGCACCAATGGCTGGTGAACGTGCGCCGGATTGGGCAAATCGATTTTTTCCTCGCCCCTCTCGGACGACAGCACGGCCGGTTCACCGTTCAACACCGCCACGGAGAGTCGTGCCTTGGAGCCGGTGAACTCCAATTCGTCCCCGGCTCCCGCGCTCGAAAAGTCCCACATCGCGCTGCCCGTTACACCGGCGTGCGTCCGGAACGTCATCGTGACGACATCCTCCACGTCGGCGGTTCCCGTGAAATGGGCGGCCGAGCCGCGCACGTTTTCGAGGGGGCCAAAATAGAAATCAAGCAGGTCGAGCACGTGCGAACCCACATCGAGGAACAGTCCGCCGCCGGCATCAGCGGCGTTCAGCCGCCACGGAAGACTGGTCGAAACGAGATCCGGCCGCGGTGGGGTGGAGAAGCGGTAGTTGATCCCCATCAAGCGGCCGACCGAACCCTTTTCGATCAGTTCCTTGATTTTGACGAAGCGGGGCAGCGCCCGGCGGTAGTACGCCACAAACAATTTTTGATTCGCCGCGGCGAACGCCGCGATCATCGCGTCACATTCCGCCGTGTGGCGCGCCATCGGTTTTTCCACATACGCGGGTTTGCCGGCCGCCGCCGCGAGCCGGGCGGCTTCGAGATGCGCGCCGGGCGGCGTGGCCACATACACGGCATCGACTTCGGGGTCATTCACGAGAGCGGCCGCGTCATCATACCACCGGGGCACGCCATGTCTTCGGGCATAATCCTCGGCGAGCCCTTTGGTGCGACGCATGACCGCGACGAGGGCGGAGCCGGTGGCATGTTGAAACGCGGGGCCGCTCTTCACCTCGGTGACATCGCCGCACCCGATAATGCCCCAGCGAATGACCGTGCGTTCAGACACGCTGGATGGAGTCATGCCGGAGCAGATAATAAATCGAGTTTGCTCGCAAGCTCCGGCCGCGATCGGGGGCCTCGCGGCCTCCGGCGAACCGTTACCGGTTGAGGTTCCAAACGGCCGCATTCAGCACGAAGGCAAATGTGACCCACGCTGTATATACGGCCCAGATCGCGCCCGCGATCCGGTCCACCCGCCAGAACCAGATCATCATCATCACGAGCATTGCCCAGAGTGCGATGATATCGAGCAGCGCCCAATCGGGCCGGCGCAAACCGAAAAAAAGAATCGACCAGAGTGCATTCAGTGCCAGCTGGGTTCGAAAAAGCCGGAAGGTCCGTTTCGCGCCGAGATCGTCCGCCGCGCGCCAGACGCGCCACGCCGCGATCGCCATTCCGGCGTAAAGCAGTGTCCACACGGGGCCGAACAGCCAGGAGGGCGGGGTCCACGTTGGCTTGTTCAGGGTCGGGTACCACGTCTTGACGCTGGAAAACGTTGCCGCGGATCCAAGGGCCGCCGCCAGAAAGGTAACGAAGAAGAACAGAACCAGTGGTGGGACGCGGACGCGGGGTTTCGTGGACATCAGAACCTTGCAGCGTGAACAGAATCGGCGCGATGCGCAATGCACGGAGCCGAAGACGACGGAACAAACTGCCGCCCATCCTGACCGTTGGCGGATGGCCAAGGAACTTCCGATTCTTTACGTTAAAAGCGGCTGCCCGTGGTGCCAGGAGGCAATTGAATTCCTCGATGGCCACGGAGTGGGTTACCGATTGAAAGAAGTCACCGGCGATGCCGACGCGCACCGTGAAATGCAGCGCAAATCCGGCCAGACCAAAGCTCCGACCATGGATTGGAACGGAAGGATTCTGGCGGATTTCGGCACCGAAGAACTCGTGCCCTTCCTGCGCGATCAGGGTGTGAAGTTGGAAGACTCCTGACCCAGTTATTTCCCACCGCGACTCCGCCGCAACTGACGGACGGATACCAAACTTTTAACCGTAGATGGCGCAAATAGCGCGGATAACTCGAACAAGACCATCTGCGAAAATCTGCCTAATCTGCGGTTGATGGATTGGAGAGAATCGTCGCAAACATCCTACCGCGGCCTCCGGCCGCAACCAAAGGTCTTGTGATTGAGACACAGAGGTCACAGAGGGCGAATGGAGGTCACGGAGAAAGACAACTGTTGGTATGTCTGGCCGGCTCTGGGTCCGCTTGTTCGACCTCCGTTCACTCTCCTTGAGCATGTTGTTCTCTTGCGAGCGTCCTCGTCCGGTGAGGGTTCCTACCTGCAAACCAGAGTTGAACCGCGAATGGACGCTAATAAACGCGAATTCGAGGCAGCGACTCGGAGCACCCTCCGGCGGGTTCCCTCTCCCGTGCAGTCGCGAATCGCTCAACTTCGGGTTTTTCCCATTCGCGTTTATTAGCGTCCCTTCGCGGTTAAGAATCACCTTGGCTTTTCTTCTTCGGCTGCGGCTGCGCCGCGGTGGGCGCTCTTTGACCCAAGAGAAAGGTATGGCGTCTCGCCCATGTAACTTACTTTCCGCACTTTAAGAATGCGATATCGCGCCAAAGGTTTTGTCCGTTTTTTTGATGGAGTGCTGCTCCATTTGGCGGACGAGGCGGCGTAGTTGTCGGTGGTTCTTGAGGTACATCTCGCAATAGCCGGCGTGTT
>JBBRCR010000244.1:0-12512 GCA_038204695.1 Opitutales bacterium
GCCGCGTTGCCCGCGCGCTCCTTCCGCAGCCACCGCGAGAGGTTTCCCACCGGCATTTTCCTTTTCTTGGCAAACTCGCGCTGGCTTAAGCCACTCTCACGGAATTGCGCCAGACACTCGGCCTTTCTTGCTGCCGTACAATGTGCCCGATTGCTCAGGTCGCTCTGCAACACCGGAGCGAGAACGCCCGGCGAAACGGTTAGCTGATCGGTTTCCTCTGTCTGTATTGTCGTGGTCATCCACGAGAGACTATCTTGAGCACGACTGCCGCGCTACCCTGTAATCCGTGCTACCGCTTACGATCGGGCGTGCATGTTCCGCCCGTGTCTCTTGTTTCAGCGCGTCGAAGTTCCCGATTTTTGCCGCATCTCGAATCGGCGCGGGAATCCAGTGCTCGGCTTCGTATAGCTTGCCGTTCTTTTCGTCTTTCACCCGTTCGCCCATCTCATCCAGCCCAGACGCATCGCGCAATTCCTTCAAAATATCGTCACGCCGCGATTCCTCCGCGATGCCCGCGCGCCAGCGAGCGATCCGCGCAAGGCGCGATTGGGCGCGGCGGGCGGCGACGATCAGCTTGTCGTTTTGTTCCGGGAACGAAGACTCGGCGAGCATGGCGGCGGCCTTTGTGTCATCGCCGGGCATCTTCTGCTCGTGGCTCACGAACTCCCATGCATATGCGTCGCCCAGCAGATCGCAGAGAATTCGAAAACACTGTGCCGTCTCTGTCGCAGACGCGGATCGACCGCGATCCCCATAAAGCTCCTCGCGCCAAGCGAACTCCTCCCTGTCATCCATTTCCTTCTTGCCGCGTCGCCGCCATACGATCGGGTCGCTTCCCGGCAAGCGGAGCTTTCGCAGCTCGCGCGTCACCAGCCGCCATGGTGCCTCGTCGCTTGTCGTGATCGCGCGGGAAGGTACCGGGCGACCCTTCTTGTCGGTTCCAAATTTCCCATCCAACCGCGCCTCGTGCATCGCCCATGAATCCGCATGCAGGCCGAAATCAACGCTGCCAAACGTGAATCCCTGAGTCACCTCTTCAAGCGGGCGCGGCCGGTCCTTCTTCTGCTCGAATGAACGTAGCCAGTAGAAGAAGCGTTCGTCGTCACCTTTGCCGAAGCTCTGAAACCGCTTCGCCCAGCGCATCTGCTTACCGAGTTGGGCGATCAATTTCTCCGCCTGAATTTCCACAGGAAAGGTAAGCTGGATATTGTGCCGCTCATCGCCCTTCTTGTCCTCAATGACGTGCGCTTGGAGCGTGATGCGGCAGTTGCCAAATCCTGCGTGGGCGATTCCGCGAGGCCGAGTGCCTTCACCATCGGCTGTAGCCACGGCGCGGATTCGAGGCTATTTTCACCGTCACTCCGAATCTCGTCACGACGCAGGCGCGGCGCACGATAGCTGATACGAGTCATCATGGGCCGCCATTTCGCGGTATCGCGAATGGCAATGCCCGCCGTGAAAGCGAGCACGCCCGGAGCGTCCTTTGCCGGCGCGTTGGCATCCACACTCGTAGCCAGTACATGCCTCGAGGCCCACTTCCCACCGGAGGCGGATGTTTTTTCGGACCCTTTTTTCGGAAAATTGAAGAAGCGCGGCGAATCCTTTGCATGCGCGGGCGTGAAGCGGATGGGCCGCTGCTTTCCTCGTGCAAGTCGCGCCAGGCGTCGCGCACCGCGCGCCAGCTTCGCAGCGTGCGTTCGCGCAGCGTGTATTCGCGCGAGTTGTCGGGCAGTTTGATGCCGAGCCGCGTAATTGTTGCGGTGGTGAATGTGCGGCCCATCTCATTGTCGTCGGGCGAATCCACTTCTCCGAGATGCCCAAGATCGCTGTGCAGCACCGCGATGAGACGCGTGATCCGTCCGTCGCCCGAAAAGCCGTCAAGCCCGTGTTGGCCATTATCATCCTCATCTGCGCTCCCAGCACGTCCTTCGCTTTCCATCAACCGCAGTTCGGCTTCGATCCGATGGACTTCTTTCAGCCTCTTCTGTGTATCCTGATAGTATCGGTGGGGAGCCGTAATTGCTGCGACAAACGCAGCGTGGTCGAACTCCTTCCATGCCGCTTGCTGCCCCGCATCCGAATCGGGGTGAAAAACGAGATTGGTGAAATAGGAGAAATGGGGGGTGTCATCCTCACGAGACTCCGCGATATAGTCGTTGATCGTCTGTTTGTCTCTTGCGTCGCAGAGTGTGTTCGTGGCGGCGCGAAAAGCCGCCAAAGTTTCGGCACATGGCACGAACCGAAAAATGGCTGCGAACGGGTATTCGGTGCTCGTCCTTCGCCCCGGCGCTGGCATTCGCAGCGAAACACCTGCACTCTGCGTGGCGGTAGCCTTCGTGCTTTTCGCTTTTTCAGGCGGCGGAGCAACGGCATCGAGTTTGGACAACACTACTTCAAGACATGGCGCCGAATCTGTGGCAGCCTTCCAGTAGTCTCGCAGCATTTTCGCTGCATCGTTTCCGCTTTTTTCCTCTTTTGGCCGCCTGGTTAGAAACACGCCCAAATCGAGTTCTCCGGCTCTTTCGATGGCTTCGGCGTCCGGCAAGTCTCGAAACCGACGAGCGATTTGCTGCCGTTTCAATTCTTGAGAGGACGATTCGCTTTTCGGTGTCTTGTCGTGCTTGCCCTGTGGATTGCAGAAGAACCCGAGGCGATCATTTGCCAACCAGCTCAGGTCACTACCATCCGCTTCTTCCAGTAGTTGGAGCAACGCCGCCGCCCGCTGCTGCGCCCGCTTTCTCTCGTGCTGAATCGGTCCTGTGCTTCGGGTCGCGTGCTGCGGCGTCCTTCGCCAACACTATAGCGACTGCCTCAAAGGCCGGTTCGTCCATCCCGCGCGCCATTGCTGCCAGGCAGAGCGTGTAATAGTTTACTGCGATCTGGAAAAGCTCGTGGTGCTGCCACAACGCGGCGGGCCAGTTCTCGAGGTCCTGCCAATCCTCCGTTGCGTCGCCTTTGGCACCTGGTTTCAGAACTTGAACCTTGCTGACGCGGCCCTGGTAAATGCGATTCATGCGCGGTGGTGCGGTGTCGACATGGCTGCCCGGAAGCGCGGCGGGGCCGGAACTGGAGTCTCACCCGGCGCCGGCGGCCGTTTTCCGTATGCGACGCGAACACATCCCCTCGCTTTCCGCAAGAATGCTTCCGCGCACCTGGCTGTAACCAATCCAATCCAACTGCGAATAAACGCCAATGGACGCCAATGAAAACATGGCGTGGCCGGCCACGTGAACGGATTCACCGATTAGTGAGCAGCCATCGTTGTCGACTCGTTCGCCTCTTCCACTCTGAAATTCGCGTTCATTCGCGTCCATTCGCGGTTCCACCCTGCACGACGAGATCTTCCTCAACAACGCGCTGCACGAAGCAGGCCATGCGTCCCGCAAAGACAGCTACGAGCCGCAGGACTGGGAGGCGTGAGGCGACCTTGGGACGGCGCAGCCGCGACCGCACTTTCACCGCCGCTTTCACCCTCACTCCTCCAGGTAAACGAACTTGTACGGATGATTGTCCAAAAGGGTGGGGTAATAGCCCTGGACCTTCGGGCTCAGGGCGTAGACTCGGGTGTAATAGTAAATCGGGATGATCGGGCATTCATCCACCAGGATCGCATCCATCCTTTGGTAAATCCCGTATCGCTCCGGATCATTTTTCGCCGCGAGCGCCTGCTGGAAAAGCCGGTCGTATTCGGCATTCGACCAGTTCGTGTCGTTGTTGCCGTTGCTCGTCACCCAAATCTCCAGGAACACGTGTGGGTCGACGTAGTCGGCAATCCAGCCGCCCCGCTGGAGCGTGAAGTTTTTCGTGTGCTGTGAATCCATGTAAACCTTCCATTCCTGGTTCACGAGAGTGATCTCGATGCCGAGATTCCGCTTCCACATTTGTTGAATCGCCTCCGCGATCGCCCGGTGGTTCTCAGAGGTATTGTAGAGCAGCTCAATCTCCGGAAAGCCCTTGCCCCCGGGAAAACCCGCCTGGGCCAGCAGTTGCCTCGCCTCCGCCACACCGCCCGCCAGCGCGGCGTCGGGTCGGTATCCGGCTGTATCCGGATAGCTGACCGCGTAAGCGGGACGCTGCCCGCCGCGGGTCACATTCTTCACCAGCGACTCGCGATCGATGGCGAGCGCGAGCGCTTTGCGCACGCGTTTGTCGTTCAGGGGTGGCCGCGCCACGTTGCACCGATAAAAATAGACTCCGAGATACGGTTCGATGCGGAGCGCGTTGGGATACTCGCGACGGTAAACATCGATCTTCGCGTTGGGCAGTTCATTCGTTTTGTGCAGCTGCCCGGTGCGAAACATCCGTTCTTCGCTCGAAATGTCCTCCGTCGGGTAGAAATGGATCTCGTCCAGCTTCACGGTCGCGGCGTCCCAATAACGCGGATTGCGCGTCACGACAATTTTCTGGTTCGGCAGCCACTCCTGGAGTTGAAACGGTCCGCTCGCCACCAGCCGCCCAGGGCGGGTCCAGGGCGTCCGCTTCTGATCGAGTGGCCCGTATTTTGCGATCACCTTCACCGGCACGGGCGTCCACGCATAGTGGCTTGCAATGATCTTCATCAGATAGGGTGACGGGTTCTTCAACGTCACCTGCAGGGTGCGTTCGTCCGGCGCCCTGAACCCGACCTGCGAGAAATCCTTCAGCTTTCCGTCGTAGAATTCCTTCGCGCCCACGACGTAATCATACAACAGATACGCGTATTCGGAGGCGAAGCCCGGCGTCAGCATCCGCTGATAGGACTGCACACAGTCCTCGGCGGTAATCGGGGCCCCGTCGGACCATTGGAGGTTCGCCCGCAGGTGAAACGTGTACAGGAGACCATCGGTCGAGATCTCCCATTTTTCAGCCAGTCCGGGGACCGGGTGCAGATCCTGCGGATCTTCCGTGGCGAGACCTTCAAAAAGCGCCGACATGATTTTGTGCTCGGGCACGCCGGTGATTGCCTGGGGGTCGAGATCCTGCGGCTCGGTGCCGTTGCCGACGTGAAAGATCTGGCGGCCGCCGGCACTGGCCTTGGCGCCTTTACTGGCCGGATCGTGGGCCCCGTTTTTTCCGCAGCCGAACAGTAGAAACGGCAGCGGCAGGAGGGTGAAAACGAGCGCGCAACGCTTGGACATCCGGCGAAGGGAATGGCCCGCGGCGGCTTCCGCAAGCCCGGCGGCGATCGATCGCCCCCCGGCCGTCAGCGCCAGGCCGGCTTCAGCATCGCCTCGCGGCGCGCTTTGAACTCGCTGCCCGGCTTCCATTCCGGCCATCGGGCATCGTTGGCCACGCGCAAACCGATTTGCAGGAGGAACTCGGTGTCCTGCGCGCCACCTGCAAACGTCCACTCCGGTTTCACCTCGTCGCTTGGCTGGTGATAATCCTTCGCGATGTATTCGTTGATGATTTTTTCCCCGTAATCGGCTGGCTGGCCGATGAAGTGCCGGCCGGACTTGGCGTAAAACGCCGGCACGCCGACCTTCGCAAATTCGAAGTGGTCACTCCGGTAGTAGCTCCCGCGCTCCGGATGACTGTCGGGCTTCAGCTCGCGCCGCTGCTCCTTCGCGACCGCGAACGCAATGTCATCGATGGTCGACGCGCCATGGCCGATTACCTCGATGTCGCTCGTGCGGCCAAACGGGTTCGCGCCATCCATGTTGATGACGGCGACGGTCTGGTTGAGCGGGTACAGCGGGTTCCGGGCATAGAACCGCGAACCAAGCAGGCCTTTCTCCTCGGCGGTCACCGAAAGGAAAAGGACGCTGCGCTTCGGCCTCCGGTCGGACGGCAGCGTTTTCATCGCCTGGGCCAGCTCGAGCAGCACGGCGACGCCCGCGGCATTGTCCGCGGCGCCATTGTAGACTTGGTCGCCGGATTTTCGCGGATCGAGGCCGAGATGATCCCAGTGTGCGTTGTAGATGACATACTCGTTCTTCAGCTTCGGATCGCTTCCGGGCAGCAGGGCCACGACGTTGCGCGAATCGACGCGGCGCAGCGTGTTTTCGACCGTGAACGAGGCCTGCGCGCCCAGCGGCACGGGGCGAAACGTGCGCGTCACCGCCTGCTTCTTCAGCGCATCGAAATCCTGCCCGCCGGCGGCGAAGAGTCTTCTGGTCGCATCGAGCGTGAGCCAGCCGGAGAGCGCGAGACTGCCGGCGTAGTCATCCGGCGCGACGATTTCGAAGTTCTCCCGCGTCCAGCTCGCGATGACCACGGAAAATGGATACGCGGCCGGCGCCGTCTCGTGCACAATCAGACAGGCGGCGGCGCCCTTCGCCGCCGCGATCTCGTACTTGTAGGTCCAGCGGCCATAGTAGGTCATCGCGTGGCCGCCGAAAACCTTCGGGTCGGGCTTGCCGTCCGGCCCGGTGACCGGCGGATCGTTAACCAGCATGACGACCGTTTTGCCGCGAACGTCCACGCCCTTGTAGTCGTCCCAGCCAAATTCCGGGGCCACGATGCCATAGCCGACAAAAACGACGTCCGCGTCCCGGCTTTCCACGTGGGACGTGGCGCGGCTGGAGAATCCGACGAAGTCGTTGAGCGGCTCCATCGGCAGCGGCCCGCCCGCCGTGGTGAACGCGAGCGCCGGTTTCGAAGTTAGGCCGACGAGCGGCGCGTTCTGGATGTAGGTGCCGTCGGGATTTCCCGGCTCCAGCCCGAGCTTCTTGAATTCAGCAATCAGATACGCGACGGTCTTTTCCTCTCCCGGCGTGCCCGGGCCGCGGCCCTCGAATTCGTCCGAGGCGAGGACCTTCGTCCGGCCGAGCAGGCTGGCGGCGGAGATGTTCGAGGGCAGCTCGGCTGCGGGCAGCAATGTGGCGCCCGCGAGTGTCACGATCAACCGGGGCAGGAGCGTTTTCATTCGAATCGGATGTTCTGATACGTGCGCGTCCACAGCCCGTCCTCCGCCCAGCCGCGGACACGCGGTGACATCAGCCAGATCTTGGTGTTGAAATACAGCGGCGTGAGCGGCGCGCGTTCGAGCAGAAGCTGCTCCGCCGCCAGCAGCCCGGTGGCGCGCTCCGCGGGATCCGCGATCAGAGTGGCCCGGCGAAAGGTGTCGTCGAAGACGTGGTCGTGCCACTGCGGGTAGTTTTCCGGCGCCGTCGACGCAAAGTCGCCGAGCAGATCGGCGGCATCGGCCACATCCGGAATCGCCGTGATGAAGCCGATGTCGAAGTCGCCGCTGGCCAGCGCCCGCAGGTGAACCTGCGCCTCCCGGAGCGCGAGCTGGACCTCGATGCCGAGTTCCTGCCGCCACATGGCCTGCAGGGCCTCGAGCAGCGGCGAGTTCGTCCAGCCCGTGAGCTCCAGCCGCGGAAAGTTCCGGGCGTTAAAGCCGGCCCCGGCAAGCAGCCGACGCGCGATGTTGGGATCGTAGTGGTGCTGCGCCGGCAGGGGGCGCGCCTCGGGCGTGGCGCGCAGCGCCGCCGGCACGAAACGCGTGGCCGTCTCCTGGCCGCCTTTCAACACCCGCTCCACCAGCTTCGCGCGATCGAGCGCGAGGGTGAGCGCGCGCCGCACCCGCTCATCGTTGAGCGGGGGCCGGGTGGTGTTGAACGCCAGGTAGCGCGTCTCGATCATCGGCGCGCGGTGCAATTCCGCCGGGCGTTCGCGGGCGTGCCCCTCGAGCTTGCTCGCGGGCACCGCCATGGTCGCGTCGATCTGGCCCGCGCGATAGGCGCGTTCCTCCGCTTCATTGCTGTCGAAGCGGATGAACTGGATTTCCTGAAGCTGGACCTGCGTCGCGCCGTGCCAGCGGGGATTTTTCCGGACGACAATCCGCTGCTGCGGCCGCCATTCGGCGAGCGTGAACGGCCCGTTGCCCACGAAATTTTCCGGCTCCGTCCATTTTCGGCCATGCCGCGTGACGGTGGGCAGGTGCACCGGCAGCCACGGGCCGCTCGCGACATAATAGGGAAAGCGCGGATTCGGACGTTCCAGCCGGATGACGAGCGTGTGCGTATCCGCAACCGTGATGCCGACCTGCCCGAAGTCCGTGACCGTGCCCGCGACAAAGCCGCTCGCGTTTTTGATCGGATAAAAGACACTCGCTTTCGCCGCGGCGGTGGCGGGCGTGAGTATCCGGCGATATGATTCGAAGAAATCGGTCGCAGTGACGGGGTCGCCGTTGGACCAGTGGCCGTCGGGGCGAAGGTGAAATGTATAAGTGAGTCCATCCGCGGACACGGTGAAGCGTGACGCCGCGCCGGGTCGGGGCGGTGTTCCATTTGCGCCGGGCAGCAGCAGGCCCTCGCTGAGCGCGCGCAGCATGGCGAATTCATCCGGCAGCGTCGCGCGGGCCGGATCGAGGTCGGATGGTTCGTTCCGCTGGCTGAGCCGGAGAACCTGCCCCGTGTCCGCCCGTGGCGCCGGCCCGTTCGCCGGGGACTCACGGGTGCAGCCCGATACCAGCGCGGCGATGGCCACAACGCCTGCAAGGTAAGGCGCCGGATTATTTTTCAAGCCACACATGCTTGTAAGGATGGTGGTCGAGCAGCGTGGGGTGCCAGCCCTGGACCGACGGCTGTTTCAGGAAAACGTGGGAAAGATGATAGATCGGGATGATGGGCATCGCTTCGAGGAGCAGAGCCTCCGCTTTTTGCAGCAGGTCATGACGCGCCGCCGGCTCGGCGGTGCGGGCCGCGGCAAACAGGGCGGCATCGTAGCCCGAGTGGGACCAGCCGGTGTGGTTGTTTCCGCTGTCGCTCCGGAAGATCTCCAGAAAGGTCGAGGGATCGAGGTAGTCGCCGATCCAGTTTGACCGCATCATCTGGAAATCGCCGGTGCGCCGGGCGGCGAACGTCACTTTCAGGTCCTGATTGCTGAGCCGGACTTCGACGCCCAGCTCCCGCCGCCACATTTCCTGCAGCGCCTCGGCCATGAGCCGCACGTTCTCGGAATTCGGATACAGGAGTTCGACCACCGGCAGGCCTTTGCCCCCCTCGTAACCGGCTTCCTTCAGCAGCTGCCGCGCGTTGGCCACGTTGGTTTCAATCCGCGCGGTGGGCGTGTAGCCGCCGGTGGCCGGCGGAGTGAACGCCGGGGCCGGTTTCAGGTGGCCGCCGAGCGCCTTCATCAACGCTTCGCGATCGATGGCGAGGGAGAATGCCCGGCGAATCCGGGCATCGGTGAATGGCGGCCGCTTGGTGTTCAGCCGCAGGAATTCGGTGCCCAGATAAGGATCCACGCGCAGCAAGTGCGGCGCGTCCCGCCGGTAGGACGCAATTTTCGAGAGGGGCAACGAGTCGGTGACATGCAGCTGGCCGGCACGGAAAGCGCGCTCCTCGGCATCGCGGCTGTCGATCGGGTAGAAGTGGATCGCGCCCAGCCGCACTTTCGCCGCATCCCAGTAAATCGGGGACTTTTCCACCACCAGCACCTGGTTCGGTGTCCATTTCTTCAATACGAACGGTCCGTTGGTGACGATGCGCTCCGGGCGCGTCCACGGGTTCCCCCGCTGATCGGCGCGGCCGTATTGTGCGATGACGGAAACCGGAACGGGGCCCCAGGCGGGGTGGGCGAGCAACGTCAGGAAATGCGGCGCCGGATGCTCGAGCGCGAGGCGGAGGGTCTGCGCCCCGGGCGCGCTGACCCCCACCCGGGAGAAATCCTGGTTCGCCCCCTTGTGGTACGCCTCGGCGCCCTGGAGGATGTAAAGCATGCTGGCGTAATCAGCCGCGAGCGACGGCGTAAGGATTCGCTGATACGAGGTGACGAAGTCGGCCGCGGTCAGCGGCGTGCCGTTCGACCATTCGGCCCCGGCGCGCAGATGAAACGTGTAGACGAGCCCATCCGGTGAAACGTCCCACCGCTCCGCCACGCCGGGAACCGGGTGAAGGTCAACCGGATCCTCGGCGATCAGCCCCTCGAACAAGGCGCGCAGAACCTCGCCTTCCGCGATGCCCGTCACGATGTGCGGATCAAGGTCCACAATGTCGTAGCCGAGGCTGCGGTGAAGCGTCTGTTCGCGATTGCCGCGTTCGACCGCGGTCTCCCGTTGCAGGCAGCTGGTTCCAAACAGCAGCCCGCTTACGGCGGCGAGCAGCCAGGGCAGGGCGCGCATCCGGGCTAAGCCTTGACGATCAGGCATACGGCGTGAGCCGCAATTGCGAGTTCGCGGCCAATCTCGTCGATGCCTTCGTTCGTGGTCGCCTTGAGCCCGATGCTGGACACGGGAACGTGGGTTGATTTTGCGAGCGCGGCCTTCATTTCGGCAAGGTGAGGATAGATCTTCGGCTTCTCCGCCATCACGGTGATGTCGATGTTCGAAATGGCAAAGCTGCGCCGGGAGAGCTCGCCACATACGCGCGTCAGCAACACCTGTGAGTCAATGCCCTTGTAAGCGGGATCGGTATTGGGAAACAAATGGCCGATGTCCGGCAGTCCGGCGGCGCCGAGCAACGCGTCGCACACCGCATGAGTGACGCAGTCCGCATCGCTGTGCCCGTCCAATCCATAATCGGTGTCGAACTTCACGCCTCCGAGCACGAGGGGCCGGCCGGCGACGATGCGGTGAATGTCATAACCGTGACCGATCCGGAAGTTCATGGCGGCAGGGTGGGAGGAGGAATGGCCGGGGAAATGAGCCGGTTGCTCATGTGCCCGGTGAAAATCGAGGATCAGTGGCTGGCGCGTGGTCGGGGAACGTTCGCTCACCCCCGAGTCGCTCACCTTCCTTCAGCAAAAACTTCAGATAGGCGAGATCGGCGGGAGTGGTGATCTTCAGGTTCGGAAAACCATTCTCGAGCAAGGCAATCGGCTGCCCCAGGAGTTCGACGGCCTGCGCATCGTCCGTGACATGGAGATGGCGTGCCTTCACGCGGGCGTAACCGCGGACGATGAGCTCACGGGCGAAAACCTGCGGCGTTTCCATCGCCCAGAGCCGCGAACGATCCAGGGTGCGCAACCGCGCGTCGTCCCGGTGCTCCTTGATTGTATCCGCAACCCGGTGCGCGAGCACGACCGCCTGCTCACGCCGGACGATTTTGTGCAATGCGACGAGTTGCTCGGCTCGAATCAGCGGGCGGGCGCAATCATGAATGAACACGTGTTCGATGTCCGCGGGCAGCGCGTCGAGCGCGTTCATAACCGAGTCCTGTCGCTCGCGCCCGCCACGCACCAGCACCGAGGGCGTGGGCGCGTGCGCGGAAAGCTCCATCATCTGGCGCTGATCGCGATAGACGATGATGTAGAGATCGGCGATGGCGCTCTGCATGAATGCCGCGGCCGAGTGCGCGAACACGGGGCGGCCTGCGAGTAGTGCGAGCACCTTGTCGTTGACGGCTCCCTGCATCCGCGAACCGGCGCCGGCGGCGAGGAGAATGGCGGCAGTACGGCTCATGATCAGGGGCGGTGGTGGACCGTGGGCACCGGGCTTAGCTTTGAGGCCGGACGTCCGCCCTCGGGTCTCTGGCCGACGCAAGCTCGGCCAGAATCGCCTGCGCGGCGGCGACCGGGTCCGGCGCCTGGAAAATCGGCCGGCCGACCACGATGTAGTTGGCGCCGGCCTGCGCGGCTTCGGCCGGGGTCATCGCCCGCGTTTGATCGTCAGCCTTCGCGTTCCGCGGCCGGATGCCGGGCGTGACGAGGACAACATCAGCGGCCAGGGCCGACCGCAAGGGCGCGATCTCCAGCGGCGAGCAGACAAGACCGCGAATACCGGCCGATGCCGCGAGCTGTCCCAGCCTGACCACCTGCTGGGCGGGGGCGGCGTCCACGCCGGTTTCCGCGAGCCCGGCGGCGCTCATCGACGTCAGCACCGTGACGCCGAGCAGCAGGACATCGGAAGCGTACTGCTCTTGCGCGCGGGCGGCCCATTGCATCATTTCGCGCCCACCCGAGGTATGGAGGGTGAGCATGCCGATCGGCAGACGGGCTGCGGACTCGACTGCTTTGGCCACGGTGTTGGGGATGTCGTGCAGCTTGAGATCGAGAAAAACGTTGAACCCCAGATCGGCGATTTCGTGCACGGCGTCAGGGCCGCACGCGGTGTACATTTCGAGGCCGATTTTCACCCAGCGCACGGTGCCGCGAAGCGACCGGAGGGTGGGGGTAACCTCGGCGGGAGATTGCGCATCGAGAACGAGAATGAGGTCGCAAGCCATCAGTGGGGCTTCAGTAATGGACAGTAATCGCGACGAATGAAACAAAAACCCGCCCTGGCCGCTTCCGGTCCGGTTTCGCATCCCGTTCGGCACCCGGCCTGGTGCGAAGTGCATGGTGAATACAATCGCGGCACGGCGGCACGACTGCCGGGAAACAGAACCGGCGTTGTCGTTCTTGCGGGACGCCGCATGACATCGGTTGCAGGAGGATGGCTGTGAGGCCGGTTGCGATCTTTGCGCCGGCCAAGTTGAACGTGTTTCTCGCCGTGACGGGACGGCGGCCGGATGGATTTCACGATCTTGTCTCGGTGGTCGTGCCGCTGGATTTTGGCGACCGGTTGCAGGTGGAGGAGGCGGATGGGTTCACGCTGAGCTGCGACGACCCGGCGGTTCCCAGCGACGGGTCGAACCTGGTGTTGA
>JBBRCR010000245.1:0-12458 GCA_038204695.1 Opitutales bacterium
AGCCTCCACAGGCACGAGTCGCGATCACCGCGGCTCCACCATTACAATGTTTGGCCGCGGCACCGGAAACTTCGTCTCACCACCCAGATAAAATCCAGGATGTGGCGGCTGGTTGTACGCGACGTTCTGCCACGCGAGACCCAGCCGATACACGGGGTCCTGCGCCAGGGTGATGATGCGATGCCCCGTGGGCAGCGCGCTGACGTAGATGCGCAGCGCGCGCTGATCCGTCGTGCCGACCACGATTTCTTCGCGCCAATCACCCAGAATATCGCCGCTCAGGTTCGGCGTCCCTTTGGCGCCACCACCGCGGACATCCACACCGGCAAACAGCGGTTCTTCGCGCTGCGTCTCCCCGTTCCATTTGCTCACGCGCGCGCCGGTCAGCAATTCGCGCTGGAGATCGCCGTCCCACCAGATCACGTGCGCATTGGACGCGGGCGCATCGGCGATGCGTTCGCCCTTCCACGTGTGCAGCCCAATCCGGTTGCTCCACACTTCATACCCGGGAAAACGCGGATCGATATCCGCCGCCACCGCGCGCTCCACGTCAACGCCGCGGATCGCCTGCCAGACGGTTCGCCCATCCGCCGCTTCAAACAAAGCCAGACCCGGCGTGCCGAATTTCACCGTGTCGTCCTCGTTCTCATGAGCGCCCCAGACCTGCAAGGCCGTCGGTCGTGACGGATCGAATACACCCAGGTGAATCGCATCCCCATGCCGGAATCCCGTCGAATAAAGTCCGCGGCCGTTGTCGTCCACGACCATTGAGTGATAAACGATTTCATCACGTCCGTCGCCGTCCACATCCGCGACGCACACGTGATGCCCGCCCTGGCCTGAATACGGGTGGTCCGCGTTCTTCGTGTCGAACACCCAGCGCGGCGTCAGCTGGCCGTCGCGCCAGTCCCACGCTGCGAGCACCGAGCGCCCATCGTAACCGCGGCACATGACGAGGCTCGGCCGCACTCCGTCGAGATACGCCACACACGCGAGGAAACGCTCGTTGCGATTGCCGCCATTGTCGTTGCGGCCGTTGCCGCCGATTCCACCCCAGCCATTCGCCGGTTCGCGTCCCGGCACGTACGGTTTTGTCGCGAGCGCACGGCCGGTGCGCCCATCGAAAATGGTCAGGAATTCCGGTCCGGCCTCGACGCGACCGTCCTCCCGCGCCCACCGCGCCGCCGCGTCTCCGATTATCTGGCCCGTGCCGTCGACCGAGCCATCGGCGGTCCGGACGGCGAGCTCGGCGCGGCCGTCTCCGTCAAGGTCATACACCATGAACTGCGTGTAATGCTCTCCCTCGCGAATGTTCGGCCCCAGCTGCACCGTCCACATCAGCATGCCATCAAGCTTGTAGGCTTGAAGCAGCGTGTTGCCGGTCGGGCCCGCGTGCGAGTTGTCGCGCGGCGTCTGCTGCACTTTCACGACGAGTTCGTATTCACCATCGCCATCGAGATCGCCCGGCGAGGCATCGCCCAACGTATAGCGCGGCGTCGCCTCGGGCAGCTGGACCGGAAACTCGATGTAGTTGCGTGGCCCGGCGCCCGCGGGCACGCGGTGGAGGAAATCCCGGCTCGGCTCACCTTCCCGTCCCAACCGATCGACCGGCCTCACCGCGTAAGCGTGGTCCTGGTCGCGGTTCGCGGCCTCGTCGATGAAGAAGGTCACGCCGCGCAGAGGCGAACCGTTGAGCTTCACCGGGCCGCTGCTGTGTCCACGGCAATAAACGTTGAACGCAACGTTCCCGGGATCGCTGGCGAGCAACCGCCAGCTCACCGCCACCTCGCCGGGCGCGAACGGCACGGCGACCACTCCACGCCCGAGTTTCTCCATCTGGCGCGGCGCCGTGTTCGGATGGGCTTTCGACCACGCGACATATTCCGGATCCTCCGGGCCGGCAAATCTCGCGGCAGGCGGAAGCTGCTCTGCGGGCAGGAAATCTGCCGGCACCGGCGGCGGCGGTCGCTCACCACCACGGCCACTTCTGCCGCCGCGACCGCGCGCCGGCTCGGTCGCCGCGGAACTGGGCGCAGGTGCGGTGGGGGGAACGGCCTCCGAAACGAGATCTCCGAGCAGCGCAATACCAGCAACGATGAAGGGAAGGTGGGGTGAAAGTTTCATGGGCCCGAGGTGAAACAGTGTGCGATCGCCGCCCACTCCGCCAATCAGGTTCTGCGCGCGGCGGGTTTAAATCCGACGCGTTCCCCTGCCGGCTTGCTCCCGGTTCGAAATCTCCGTTCGCTCGCCGCGCCCCTTCCTTCGGCGGCGATCGCCGCGCGACGGGGCTCAATCAGCGCACGGATCCTCACGATGAAAACACGGCTCTTGCATGGGAGAATGGTCATTGCGCTCGCGGTCGGCTCGATTGGCGGCTGGCCGGGTCACGCCGCGAATCCGCCGCCAACCGTGTGGCTCGTACAGGATGCGCCGCCGGGTCGCGCCGCGAAACATGGCGTGGGGGAACTCCGGCGCGCGCTGGAGGCCGCTGGCTGGACGGTGCGGGACGCCCGCTCCGCCCCGGCCGCGGGCCGGCCGCTGGTCGTCACCGGCACGACCGCCGCAAACGGCGAAGTCACACGATTGCTGCGTGCAGCCGGTGGCGCGCTGCCGACGGAACCGGAAGCGCTCGTCATCCGGAAACTCCCCGCGGCCGGCGGGGCGACCCTGCTGCTGTGCGGCCAGGATGATCGCGGACTGATGTATGCGGCCCTCGACGCGGCGGAGCACATGCCTCGCGAGACGGCCGGTGCCGATCCCTTCGGGGACATTCACGACACGAGCGAATCCGCGTTTGTCCGCGATCGATCCCTCTCGGTTTACACGATGAACCGCGCGCATTGGGAGAGCCGGTTCTACGACGAACGGTACTGGTCGCGCTACTTCGACTTGCTCGCGGCGAACCGCTTCAATCGCTTCCTGATTGTGTTCGGCTACGAGAACGGCGGCTTTCTCGCGCCGCCGTATCCGTATTTCTTCGACACCCCGGGTTTCGGTGACGTGCGCATGGTTGGCCTCACACCAGAGCAGCAGCGGCGCAATCTCGGCGCATTGAACCGGCTGATCGAACTGGCGCACGATCGCGGCCTCGCCGTCAGCCTGGGAATTTGGGATCACATCTATCGCGGCGCCGTGCAAACGGGCGGCGCGGAATGGGTCGCCGCTTACAAGGGCCGGCCGATCCCCAATTCGGTCGAAGGCGTCACGACGGATAATCTCAACGCGTACACGCTCGCGTCGCTCAAGGAGTTGCTCGCCCGGGTCCCGGCGCTGGATGCGCTGCAATTTCGCGTGCACGAGGAGTCGGGGCTGAAACGCTCCGAGATGGAGGGGTTCTGGCGCGAGGTTTTCCAGCACATCCAAAAGCAGCGGCCGGGTCTGCTGCTCGAGGCGCGCGGCAAGGGCACTCCGGACGCCGTGATCGACACCGCGATCGCACAAGGCGTGAACCTGCGGATCGAAACCAAGTATTGGATGGAGCAAATGGGGCTCCCGTTTCATCCGACCCATGTCAACCCGCGCAACCAGCATGATCGCCGGCACGGCTACGCCGACTTTCTCCGCCACCCGCAGCGCTACGAGATGAACTGGCGGCTCTGGAACGGCGGCACCACGCGCGTGCTGCTCTGGGGCGATCCCGAATATGTGCGGCGTTATTCGGAATCGACCCAGCTTTACGACAGCCCGAATTGGGATGTGCAGGAACCACTCGCCACCAAAATGGAGGCGCAGCGGCCGGACATGCCGGCGTTCGAGCTGATGCCCGCCAAGTACCGACATTACGAATACGAGTTCGAGCGTTACTGGTACTTCTACCAGGTATGGGGCCGCGTTGGATACAA
The DNA here is from genome assembly GCA_038204695.1 of Opitutales bacterium. Taxonomy (GTDB): domain Bacteria; phylum Verrucomicrobiota; class Verrucomicrobiia; order Opitutales; family Opitutaceae; genus ER46. The sequence continues at coordinate 3,843 of JBBRCR010000245.1, forward strand.
TCCGGGCACGGCTGCGGACATCGGGCAGCGCGAGTTTCAACGCCGCTTCGGCGCCGCGGGGCCGGCGCTGGCGGCCGGGCTGCACCGGGCCTCGGGGGTTCTCCCGATGATTGTCGCCGCCGTGTATCCGTATTCCTTATTCCCGACGACGCGCGGCTGGGCCGAGCGCCAGAGCCTGGGGGTGAATCTCGCGGACTACGCGGCCAACGAGGGCACGGACATCCAGCAGTTCGAGAGCTTTGCCGACGCCGCCAAACGGCTCATCGCCGGGGGCACGACCCCGCGCCGGACACCCGAGGCGACGAGCCGCTGGTTCGACGCGGCAGCGGACGACATTCTGACCGCCGTCAAGCAGGCGGAAGCCGCCATCGGCCAAGGACGCACCGCGGAGTTCGACGCGACGATTACGGACCTGCGGCTCCTGGCGCAGCTCGCGCGTTTTCACGCGCGACGCGCCATCGCGGCCGTTCACTACAACCTGTTCAAGCGGAACCTGCGGCTGGCCGAACTGCTCGCCGCGACGCTGGTGGAAAAGGAGGCCGTCGCCGCCTGGCGCGAGTTGGTCGCGGTGGCCGGCGATCGCTACACCTTCGACCTGGCGATGGGCGCCCGCAACCACAGCCTGTGCGGCCACTGGCGCGACGAGCTGAAGAAACTCGAGGTAAACCTGAAGGAGCTCGAGGAGCAGTGTTGTCCGCCGGAAGAAGCGGTTTTGAAGGAGAAGGTTTGGCAGCCACCATTGGCCGACCGACGCCCGCCACACATCGAGCACACGCGAATTGCCACCGCGCGCGTGGGCCGGCCGTTGCGCATCATGGCGCGGGTGACGGCTCCCGCGGGCATCGACTCGGTGCGCGTGCGCTACCGTCACGTGACGCAATATGAAGATTACGAAACGCTGGCCATGACGCCGACCGGAGAACCGGGCGTGTTTGCCGCTACCGTGCCGGGTGATTTCCTCGTGCCGGAGTGGGACTTCATGTACTTGTTCGAGGTGATCGATCGCGCGGGGAACGGCGCGATGTGGCCCGATTTGGCGAAGGAAATGCCGTATGTATTCGTGAAGCTGGAACGGCCGTAACCCTGCATATTTCGCGCCGCGGCTCGAGGGCCGCAATCAAAGGTCTGGTGGATGCGACACTTTCCGCGACGACACGCGTCGAACCCATGATGAACCGGCCCGTTTTCCACCGCATTGCCGCCGCGATCGGCATCGTGGGCGCGGTCGCGCTGGTCTCGTGGTGGCTCTGGCATGACATGCCGGCGTCGCCCCGGCCCGTTCCGCGTCAGAAATCGATCGTCGACCGGCCCCAACATGCGCCAGCCAGCGCGCCCGCCGCCCCGGGGACGAGCCGCGAGTTGTCACCTGAAGCGCGGCAACTGCTGGCGGATTTGCAGCAGGCGCTCGAGCGGCTGGATGTGCGTTCACGCGAAGGCGTGCTCACGTTCAAGGACGATGCGTCCTTTCGCCGTTTCCTGGGCCGCGCGCACGCCGCGGGCCTGGCGATTGCCGGCCGGATCGACGCCCTGCGCACCGTTCGCGTGCGGTTCGATCACGCGAGTGCGTTACAGGCCGAGATCGCGCAGCACGCCGCTGATTACGCTTCGGCCGACGGCAATACGCTCTTCGCGATCCCGTCAGCACCTCTCAGGGAGGATCGCGCGGCGGTCGAGCAAGTGCCCTTCCGGAACGGCACACTGAGCTTCCTTGGCGCCGAGAACAATCGGGAGTGGGGCCGCGGCGTGACCATCGCGGTCGTTGATTCCGGCGTGGCGGCGGATGCCACCTTCGGCAGCCGGCTGCGCGTGCTCGATCTCGGACTGGGTGTCACGCCGGGGACCGGCCCATCCGATGGGCACGGCACCAGTGTGGCGGCGCTCGCCGCGGGAGCGCTGGCCGATGCGGGCGGCGTGGCCCCCTCCGCCAGCATCTTGAGCATCCGCGTAACGGATACGAGCGGCACAAGTGATATTTTCACGCTGGCCCAGGCCCTCGTGGCGGCGGTGGATGCCGGCGCCAGGATCGTCAACATCAGCCTCGGCGGCTACGCGACGGGCGCCGTCCTCGATGGTGCGCTCACCTATGCCGGCCAGCGCGGGGCGGTGGTCGTCGCCGCGGCGGGCAACGATCAGGCGGCCCAGCTGGCGTGGCCCGCCGCGGATCCACGCGTCGTCTCCGTCGGAGCAATCGACGCCGCCGGGCAGCAGGTTTCATTTTCCAATTCGGGCGAGCAACTGCGCCTGACGGCACCGGGCTACGGCGTGCAGACCGCGTGGCTCGATGGCCAGCGCGCCTACGTCAATGGCACCTCGGCCAGCGCCCCCCTCGTCGCAGGCGCGATTGCCGCCCTAATCTCCCAAAACCCAAGCCTCACGCCAACGCAGGCGGCGACGGTGCTCGCCGCAACCGCGGCCGATGCCGGAGCCCCCGGACCCGATCCCGCTTACGGACAGGGCATCCTCAACCTGGGCTGGGCGATGAACCGCAACAATGCCGGTTATGTCGACACGGCCATCGCCACTCACTTCTACGACGCCGCGAACAATCAGATGCAATTCGTGATCCAAAACCGGAGCGGACGCGCCGTCACTGGCATGAGTCTGAGTGTCGCCACGGGGGCGACCAGCCGTGATTATTCGGTGCCAAGTCTGGGGCCCGGCGAGTCGTATACGGCGCGCGTGCCGGTCGACCAGATCGCGCTCCGCAATTTGGGTTCGCTCCCGTTCGGGACGCAGCTCACGAATCCGGCGGGCGTCACGGACCAGGTGCCCGGCAACAACAGTCGCGCCAGCGTGCTGAAAGCGCCGCCCAAAAACTGAATCATGAAATTCGAACATTTTGCGCTGAACGTCCCGCAGCCCGCCGCGCAGGCGCAATGGTATGTCGAGCATCTCGGGTTCACCATTGCGCGACGCCGCGAGGAGCCTCCGTTCACCCATTTTCTGGCCGACGAAACCGGCCGCACGGTGTTCGAAATCTATACGAACCCGCAAGCGGTGATACCCGATTACGCGGCCGGCCACCCGCTTTGTTTTCATATGGCGGTGGTGGCCGCCGATGCCCGCGCGGAACGCGCACGATTGGAAACAGCCGGCGCGACGTTATGGCTCGAGGAGCCGTTGTCTGATGGTTCCCTCCTGATCATGATGCGGGACCCCTGGGGCGTCCCACTGCAGCTCTGCCAGCGCACCCAGCCGTTTCCGATGCCGGCCTGACGTCCCGCGGCTTTGGCCTGATTGAGGGGAGTCGAACGGCTCGACCAGCGGTCAGGAGTCCAGGGCCCGATCGGCACCAGCGGACCAAGCCGCTCTGCCGTGACGCGCGCCGATTCGACGGAATCGGGGCGATAAGCGCCCATCATGCATCTACCATAATTCCGGTAGATTTGCCGTTTGCCCGCCTGATCGGCGGACAGCCATCCTGACGCCGCTTCCGCTGCTCAGCTGTGTCCAGCACTTCAAAGGCTCCGCGCCGTTTCCCTCGTGAACAACGATCCCAACGAACTCCTGACTCCCCGCATTCTCCTCGTCGATGACGAGCGGCAGATCCACGCGTCGGTGCGGCTGCGGCTCGGGAAGAATTACGACATTTCCAGCAGCCCCGATGGACCGGATGCGCTCCTCCGGATCGCCGAGGACCGGTTTGACTTGTGCATCGTCGACATCCACATGCCGCGGATGGATGGGCTCACATTCATCGAAGCGGCGCAGAAGGTGGATCCGTGCCTCGGTTTCCTCGTGCTGAGTGCGTTCGACTCGGACGAGAACCTCCGACGCGCGATTCCGCTGCGGGTGTACGAGTTCCTGCCGAAGCCGATTCCCGGTCGCGATGGTTTCGAGCACCGGATCCCGGAATGGATTGAGCGCACCCACCAGCGGCGGCGGCAGCATGGGCTCGCGAACAAGGCCGGCACGCTGGCCCACGATCTCAATTCCGCGAGGCTCGAGCGCGACGTCGAACTGGTCGCATCGGAGAGCACGCGTGATGCGTTGCTCCAGACGGCGGGTCTGCTCACCACGATTCAAGCGCACCTGGTCACGGCCACCGCCACGCTCGGCGCACGCGTACGCCAGGATCCGAGTGTCGCGCACGTGTTGCGCAATCTCGAGGAGGCGCGCAAGACCACGGACGCAGCCGTAACCGTGGCGGAAGGTTATTTCGACGGTGCCTATGGCAACCGGGACACCTCGCCGGCACTGGTCGGCGCGGGCATTCGCCACGCGGTGCAAATCGCGATGCGGATCAGTCATGCCGAGGATGCCAACAAGGCGGTGGACCTGCCCATCGTGGACGACAACGTCGCCATCCCGGGGATCTCCGGAATCGATTTTCTGTTGATGATGACCCCCGCGATTGCCCTCTCGCTCACGGCGGCGGCGCCGAACACGACCGTGCGAATCACGGTGGAGGCGGTTTCGCGACTGGACGAGATCACGAAGGATACGGCCTTCAGGAACAACCTCTGGTTCAACCGGAGAAATGCGACGATGAGCCAGCCCGGCACGGCGATCCAGATCAGCGCGACGAGCGCGTGTCTCACGCGCACTCAAGTCGAAGCGTGGCTGAAAGGTGACCACACCCGCCTCGAGGGAGTGACTCCGCGGGGCTTGAGTTCGGGAATCCAGAAATGTCGCGGGGTGCTCGGCTTTTCCAACGCACCGGCGAGTGAACGGTTCCGGCTGGTCTTTGCGTTGCCCGTTTAGCGGCTCGCCCGGCCGAAAAAGCCGGCGAAAATTCGCCCACCGGCATCGTCACCGCTCCGTCGCGCCACCGGGTGGCCACGATGATTGCAATTATTTCCAGCAACCCGCGCGAACGCCGCGCCTTCAGCGCCATGTGCGAAACCCAGCACTGGCCGTCGTTCGAATGCGAATCCGTGCGCGCGTTCAAGCGTTTCCTCCAGCAGTTCAATCCCACCGTGGTGCTCACGCGTCACAAACTGGGCGACGGCTACTCCGACGATGTGACGACCCTGCTGGGGCGCAATGCGGAGCGGGCGACGGCGCGGGTGGTCGTGCTGATTGACGCCGGCTCCAGTTCACGCCTCGAGGCGCGCCAGGTGACGCTGGGCGCGAGTTGCGTGCTGCGGGATCCGGTCCGGACCGAGGTGCTGCTGGCGTATTTGGAAATATACTACGCCGAGCAGCCGCGGGCGCGGGCGGCCCGCGGCAACCATGCGGTGGCGGATGCACCGTTCGCTTTTGCCGGCGGGCGCGTGCATCCGATGGAACGCAAAGTCGAAACCGCCAAAGGGGCGACGCGCATCACGCCGCGGGAACTCGAGCTGCTGCGACTGCTGGTCGAGGCCAATGGCGAGGTGGTGACGTATCAGACCCTTTACAATGACATGCTGGGCCGGCGATTCCGCGGCGACACGAGCAACATGCGCGTGCTCCTGGCAAAACTCGTTCGTTCGCTCATGGCCGTCCGCATTCCGCTGCGCGAGCACGTCGAGGTGATTCCCAAAACCGGCTACCGCTACCGCGCACCCGTGAGTTCCGCGGGCCGCGAATGACACGGCGACCGCCAACGGCTGCTTCCGTGCACCCGATCTGGAATTAGCTTTTGCGCCCCGGGCGCGTCTTCCATGGCTTGAACCGGATGGAGCCGCCGGCCCGGGCGGGCCGTTGGGCAGCATCGCGGCCGACATCTTCACCCGGAATGTTACGGATAAATTACGGCAATTAGCTTGGGGGCGCCGGCGCTCGCCTCTCACTTGGCCCTCCCCGATTTGTCCCCGCCATGGAAATACAGCGCCCCTGTGAGCTCCGCTCCATCGTCATTCTCAAAGCTGACCGGGTCTACGCGCAGGCGCTGCGGCATCTGGCCGCAGAGGTGCTTCCCGACAGCACGATCCAGATTGCATCGTCCGTGGCCGAGGCGACCGACCTTATCCAAAGCCGGCCGGTGGACCTGCTGCTAACGGGCGTGGAAAGCTCCATCCATGGCAACGTGATCGACTTTCTCGCGGTGTGCGCGAAGCGCCCGGCCCTCGCGCGTCGCGTATTCGTGCTGACCACGCATCGCGAAAACCGGCTGCTGGCCGCATTGCGCAGCCTGCCCATTCATGGATTGTTCGACGCCGCCAACGACAACCCGGATAATTTCGTCCCCGCGCTGCGCACGGTCGCGACCGGTGGCCGCTATTGGAGCCCGAGCGCCACGCAGCGAATGGCGCGCAGTGCCGAGTCGCTGTTCCGCATCCTGACCGTATTTGAACAGGTGGTGCTCTCGGTCGTGGGCGATGGCAGCGACGACGCCACCGCCGCGCGCGAACTTGGATTGAGCCCCTCGACGGTTTCGACCGTGCGCCGCCATTTGCACCGCAAACTTGGCGTGCAACACCGCGGAGAGCTTGTCCGCGTCGCCGCCCAGAACGGGTTTGTCCGGTTCACTCCGGCCGGAGTGGTGCGGCCGGGATTCGCAATGCTGGCGGCGATTTATCAGTCGCGGAAACGCAAGCCGGCCAGTCTTTCCGCCTGATCGTTGCAACGCACCTTATGCACAGAGGCGTCGGCGGAAGCCGGTCGTGCCTGCGAGGCGGTCCTACTCCGAAGTGCGTGCGCCGTAGTGGCGGCGAGCGCCAGCGAGGGGACCATCACGAATGGCTGATAAGAATCCGCTCGCTCGCGCTCGCCGCCGCGGAGCGGGTTCAAGCGCAACCAGCCGTCGGGAAAGCCCTGCCCTTTGCCCACAAATTCGCCATCGCGTATGGCGTCGCGCCAAGGGCACGGTTGACCGGAAGGGCGACTTTCCAGTCGCCCGAGACCGGTCGACCGAACGTACTTCGGCGGCAGGAAAGCCGCCGCTCCGGTGCGAATGCCGACGTGCTTGGCAAGAATTGTGGGGCCAGCGCAGGGCAAGCTCGCTTGCACGCGATCAACAATTTCGAACAGCACGCTTGCGCGGCTGCCAGGTGAGGCGGTTAGCATGAAATCTTTGGCGAAACATGAAAGCTCTCCTCCTCACCGCGCCCTCCAAGTTAGAGTTGGTCGACTTCCCCGATCCGCAGCCGGCCCCGGATGAGGTGCTCATCCGCGTGCGGGCCTGCGGAATTTGCGGCAGCGATGTGCATGGTTGGGACGGTTCGAGTGGTCGCCGTCGCACGCCGCTGATCATGGGGCATGAGGCGGCGGGCGAGGTGGTCCGCACGGGGCCGGAGGTCACGCAGTGGGCGCCAGGCGATCGCGTGACATTCGACTCGACGATTTCTTGCGGCACCTGCCGCTACTGCCGGGCCGGCCAGGTGAATCTCTGCGAAAACCGGCGCGTGGTCGGCGTTTCCCCCGCCGAGTACAAGCAGCATGGCGCATTTGCCGAGTTTGTGACGCTGCCGGCGCGCATTTTGTATGCTTTGCCGGATACGCTGCCGTTCGAGCAGGCGGCGATGGTGGAACCGGTGTCCATCGCGGTTCATGCCGTGCAGCGAACCAAAATCGCGGCGGGCTCGACTGCCGTCGTGATCGGCAGTGGCATGATTGGTCTCCTGGTGATTCAGGCGCTGCGGTGGGCCGGCGCCACGCGGGTGATTGCTGTGGACTTGGCCGACAACCGGCTGGCGCTGGCGAAAAAACTGGGCGCGACGGATACATTAAACTCGGCTCACGTCGATGTGGTGGGGGAAGTGGCGAAGCTCACCGACGGTCTCGGCGCCGATGTGGCCTTCGAAGTGGCCGGCTTCACGCCCACGTTGAATCTGGCGCTCGGCGTGCTCAAGCGCGGTGGCCACTGCGTGCTCGTGGGCAATCTTTCGCCGCGGACGCAGGATTTTCCGCTTCAGGCGGTCGTGACAAAAGAGCTCACGCTCACTGGATCGTGCGCGAGCGCGGGCGAGTATCCACTCTGCTTGGACTTGATCGCACGCGGGGTCATCGATGTTAAGCCGATGATCGAGACCATCGCTCCATTGGAGGAAGGCGCCAGCTGGTTCTCCCGACTCAGCGCCCGGGACGGCGGGAAATACATGAAGGTGATCCTCACGCCAGCCCCGCTGCGCAACGGTTGACGCGACTCGCCGTCCCGGCCGTACGTCGATTGCGCCTCGCGGCTACTCGATTCGCGTCACCTGCGCTGGTGATCTCGCCCTGGTCACCGCGTGGCGCGGTCACCTCGGAGGTATACGATCATACAACTGTCCTGAAGAGGATTGAATGGCGCTGGAATCTACGGGCGCTGACGGTGCGCGATTCGGCGGCGAACAACCTGGCCGAGGCACTCGATTTCGACCAAACGAAGCTGATTGCTCCCCGCTTTTCGTTCGCGCCCGGACCCTATGGCGGGATTTGCCCGACTGCGGGCCCGAGTCTCGAACTGGAAATCGATCCCGCAGTGCTCCTGCAATACGCCCCGACACTGGGCTTCCCGATTCCGTGATATGAGTTCGCGTCCCACGCTGCCGTCCGCCCGGGCGTCATTTCCTGAAGGATTCAGGATTGGGCGGGGGGCGGGTCCGCGCCGGCTGACTCCTATAAGGCGAAAGAAATTAATGCGTTACAGCGATCGGGCCTTTCTCCCAAACGTAACCGGCCCCGGGTCGTGATGATGAGTACGCTACAAACTTGGAGGCGCGGGTCGGAATCGAACCGACGCATAGAGGTTTTGCAGACCTCGGCCTT
>JBBRCR010000246.1:0-12417 GCA_038204695.1 Opitutales bacterium
GAGGATGAAAAGCCCGTCGCGCGCCGAATCGTCGGGTCGCAACGTGCTCGCGTTCGGAAAAAATCCCTTCACCTCATCCACCCCAATCGGTGAATCGCCGTGCGTGCGTTGCCGGAGCGCAAGGTCCCGGATCAACCACGCGATCACGACGACGACCCCGAGCCGGTAAAGTTGAAGCGCGAATTGCCTCAAAGGACTCGATTAATAGGGAATGAGCGCAAACGACGGACCCGGTTAACCGCGAATGGACGCGAATTCAAGCGACGGTCGGGGCATTCCCATTCGCGTTTATGAGCGTTCATCCGCGGTTAAAAAATCAGCCGGTCTGTTCTCCTTCGAATGCGCCGGCCCCGTGCCGGTCCATTCACGGTTGCGGGTTCTACCGGTCAACTGACGGCAGCACCTGCACGGCATCGATGTGCACGTTGCCGTCGGCCTTCTCCGCGCTGATCTCCACCGATGCCGGCTTGGCGGCCGAAAACGCATGCACGCCCAGCGAGACCCACTGGTTTTCAATCGTCGCGGCTTTCTTCTGGTTGACGGTCCCGCGCTTCTCGCCGTCCGGACTGCGGATCACATACGCGGTGTTGCTCGCCCGATTCTCGTGCGGCGCAGTTGCGAAACGCACCTCATAGCGACCGTCCGCTGGTACCGTGAATTCGAATACGGCCTTCACGCCGGCACCCCGCCCGTAGGCGTAATTGGGACCCACATGAGACAGCGATGCTCCCGTCATCCAGCGTCCGGAAAGCTTGGCGGCGGAGTTGTCGATGACCACGCCCTTGAGCGAGGTCAGATTCACGCCGATGCCGCGACCACCACTGTCATCCACCGCTGCCGGCGCCGGGCCGATCAGCTGAAACGTCGCCTCGAGGGCATCGCGGCGCGCGCGACCCGGCAGTTGCAGCAACGCATCCAGCTTCGACCAGTGTTTCTGGTACACCTCGCGCGGCGTGCATTGGTTCTGCACGGCCACGGCGGCCGCCTTGCCCACCACCTCGCCCATCATGCCGATCGTCTTCATCACCCGCACCGTGCCGAGCGCCTCATCCGTAACGCTGATGTCGCGACCCGCCATGAACAGATTTTCAATGTTCACCGAATAGAGGCACCGGTACGGGATCGGATAACCAAACTGCCGATCGATCCGCCGATCGTGCTCTGCAATCGAGATGAACGGATTCTCCGGGAATTTCTTCGCGTACTCCTGCTTCGCGAAATGAAGGTCGATGCTCCAGGTGCTGGGCACACAGCCGTCGGGAAACTCCTTCTTGTTCACGATGTCGTCGCGCGTCAGCATGACGTCACCGACAATCCGGCGCGATTCGCGCGTGCCTCCGATGTAGGCGACCCAGTCGAGCTTTGCTTTCGTGTGCTCGGGCTTGCCCTCGCGATTCTTCATCGCGTTGAACGCGCCGAACACGGCGCGCAGGTTCCAGTCGCGTATCGCCTCGAGGACATCAATGTGGTGCTGGTTGAAACCGCTCTCCCAGAACCATTCGCCCTTGCCCTTGTCCGTCATGTCCGCGCGTCCTTTTTTTGGATACGGGAAGTCGTCCATCGTGAGATCGAGCGCCCACGGTGTCTCGGGGAACGGCTGCTCGGCCGGCCCCTCGCTCCAGACCCACATGTTGCTCATGCCGAGCAAATCCTTGAGTTCGATTTCATATTTGGCGCCGGCGAGATGCGCCAGGCTGCCATGTCCGGTGCAGTCGACGAAGAGCTGGGCGCGATAACGCTTTTCCCGGCTGTTGGTGGTATTGAGCGAGGTGACCGAGGCGATTTTCCCCTCGCGGCTCTCGGCGGCGTAGACGTGCTCGTTGAGGAACAGCCGGATGTTTTTCTCGCTGCGGACGAGCGCTTCCTTCTGCGCGTCGCCAAATTCCTCCGCCAGGCCAGGGGAGTTTTTCGCCTTGTCGGCAAACTCCTCCACGATTTCACCGATGTGCGGATACTTGCCCCGGCGGATCAACCCCTGCGCCCACACGCGCACCTCCGAGCTGCCATTACCTCCGAGCACGGGCCGATTCTGAATCAGCGCGACTTTTAGGCCCATGCGCGCGGCCGACAGCGCGCTGCCCATGCCTCCATAACCGCCGCCAACGACGACCAGGTCGAACTCGCCCATGTCGTCGGGCTCGGGCGGCAGCTGCAGCGCAGTCTTGCGCCAGGCGGAAAGCGGCGCCGTGTCGTTTGGCGGCGTCTCCTTCAAATCCGCGGTGAAATAGATGGCGTCGCATCGGCCGTCGAAACCCGTGACATCGCGCAAGGCGAGCGTGCTCTGCGGCTGGGTGATGTTCACGGTGCCGCCATCATGCCACGACCAGTCCTCACCCTTCGTGCCGAAGGTTTCGCCGAGCGGCTGGCCGTTGAGCACGACTTGGAATTTCCCCGGTGCGCCCGGTGCCTTCCAGCGAGCGACCCAATCCTTCGTGCGCACCCACACGCGATAGGTGCCGGCCGCCGGAAGCATGATGCTGGTGCTGGCATCCTGCACTGGCCGGCCGAGTCCGTGCGCGAGCAGGTGCGGCGAACCCATCAAATCGATGAACTGCGTGTCGAGCGACCAGCCGCCGGGCTGCTGGAAACTTTCAGCTTCAACGAGCAGCCGATCCGCGGCGCGGGAAAACGCGATCGGTCCCAGGCAGAGAATAAGGAAGGGTATGAGGTGTTTCATAAAAGGTTTTGGCCGGTCAGAGGCGCCGCCACTCGCCGCACCTAAGCGCGGGCCGCGGCGTCGAACAACGTTTCATTTGAGATAACTATTCAGCACGGCTCGGCGGATCTGCGTTCTGGGGACGAAAATGTCTCTAAACACAGAGGCCGCAGAGATCACAGAGAAACGCGATCGTTGACGATTCGGGTCGACCGCATGTCCGGTTTCTCGAATATAGGACAGAAGCTGCGCCTTGTGGAAATTGATCAAAAGCCCGCCGCCCCAATGATCTCCTCCGTCAGTTGATTGATCGATTTCATGGATTGTTGCTCTGTGTCCTCTGAGCCCTCTGTGTTGAAAAGAGGTAACGTCTTCCGCGACCCAAATGCGCTGAATAGTTACCATTTGAGAAAACAAACTGACGCTGTCGGGTGCTGCAACTTCGACGGTGAGGTCCGCCGCAAACTAAACGACTCATTGGTGCTCGTCAGGTGCGTGAAACACGGCTCCGCCCTCCACCAGAATCGTTTCAGCAGGCAAGATTGGGTGGTTCTGTCCACCCGCGAGCAGGTTCGGAACTCCGGCGGCCAACGCGGTTTTGCCATCAATCCGCTTAATCAGGAGACTGGCCGGCCGGGCCGGATCCAGCCCCGCTTGCACCGTCCACGCGCCCAGCCGAAAACTTCCGGGCCCCTCGCTTTGTGGCGTGACGAAACGCTGCGTGTCGCCCTGGAGTCGGAGCTGCATCACGGCCAGAAAGCGCATGCGACTGGTCCTGGCCGCCGAGACGACCGTGGCGTGCCATTGATTTGGATACGTCTGCACCTGGCCGCCCCGTTTCTTTTCCCGCCAGTTGTCGGCCGGTGGATCGAAGCGGTCATCCAGTTTCATCTGCAATGGCGTCGACCCGTAGAGATCCACCTGCCCCTGCCCTGTTGCAATCGCCGCGCGCAGCCGGACACCGCCGGCTTCCGCGGTGATCCGCGCCGGGCTGTGCAGCAGCCAGCTCCAGCTGGCATCATGGCCTGCCTCCAGTTCGTCGTAGATGACGAGCGTCGACGGCCGGAGCAACACGACATGCCGGCGGAACCGGGTGAGATCCGCATCGCCATAGGCCGGCGACGCATCACCCAGCGCGTATGCAATCGCTCCGCTGTCGGCATGCCGCACGATCGAACCCCAGCCATCGGAATTCGAGAGCTGGCCCTGGTTGTCGATCAGCACGGTATTATGGCCGCGAGAATGGTGATACCAGTCTTTGAAATGCGCATCGCCGTACGCGATGTAGTAACCTGAATTCGCAAACAGCCGCTCGCCGCCCAGCATGAGATTGAAGGCATTCTGCGCCGGATGCATGTGGCCGAAGGCGCCATAGGGACAGGAGTTGAACGCGACAAACACGTCGCGCTTCGCGTCGCCCAGTTGCGTGTGCATCGCCACCAGCCCCACATCGCGAAACGCGCGCGACGGCGGCAGTTCGGCTGGTGCCGCAGCCCGCGTCGGCTTCGGTGACGGCTCACGCAGCCGGTGCCAAACCAGGAGCGGCGGCAGCGAATCCGAGCCCGCGGCGCGCGCCGCTTCCGCATACTTTATCGCCCGAACATTTCCCACCCGCCGGCCAAGCGTCTCGACAAAATAGGCCCGCGCGCCCGAGATGACCTTGCTGTCGTGATCGCCGTCGCCGAACCCGGCATTCACCGAGCCAGCGGGCCAGCCGTACACGTGAAAATCCGGCGCGTTGCGGTACCACGCGAGGTCGTAAAAATCGACGCCCGTCAGCGCGCTGAACCGCTGCGGCATCAGCAGCATCGTCTCGAGGTTCGTGCCGAGGTAACCCAGACCTTCCGTCCAGCCGCCATCCGCGCCGCCGATGGGCGGAAAACGGTTGAGCCAAAGCTCGTACACAAACGCGGCCCAGGTTCGCGCGTCGGGCAACTCGCCAGCGGTGGCAAAAGCAATCTCCGCCGCCTCGTTGAGAATGTGCTGCCAGATGTGGGGGCTGAATATTCGCGACTCGAGCTTGTTGATGTACTGCCGGAAAAACCGACCGGCGCGAATGTCCATCGCGCGCCGCAGTTGCTCCTGCTCGGTCGCATTCAGGAGCGAAAAACATGAATCGTAAGCCAGGGCCATCGCACGCATGCAGGCGCCGTCGGCGAAATCACTCACCTTGGGTGACGTGTCACCGTCCGGGTCGAGGCCGGCCAGAAACAGCGCCCGTTGCAGCGCGGCGCGGCCGATCGCTTCGTCACCAGTTAACAGATACGCCGGCGCGAGCACCGTGATGTCCTCGACGAAATCACCGGCGAACGCCTTGGCGGCCCACTTGGCGAAATTCTTCTCTTCAAATGCCGTTTTGCCCTTGGCCACGGGTTTCGCTTTCTCCGGCTCCGGCAGGGGCACCTTGACCAGTCGCCGCGCCCGCTGGATCAACGCCGTGCAGTCGGCCTGCGGCGCTGCCCGCTCGCGCAACGCCGCGAGTTCTTCGGCGCGCGCGAGGATGCGGGGATGACCTGTCGGCACGGCGGCCAGCATCACGTCGGCGGTGGGCGTGGCAAAATTATCGGCAGATGCATCGACCACGAATTCATGTCGCTCTGACCATTCGGTCGGCCGGCCTGATTTCTCGATGGCGTGCTGCCAGTACCAGCGGCCGGCTTCGAGTTTCCGGTGGGCGTTGTACATCGCCCAGCGCACGCCGCCGGCCTGGATTGTGTCGGCCGTCTTGAAATCAGGGTCGCGCGAAAGCCGCACCGCGTAGCTGCCATCGCCAAGATTCGTGGTGGCCCACAGGAGCGGCGGCGGATTGACCGGCACCGATTGGCCGCCGGTCGGACTTGCCGTGGTACGGATGGCCGGGTGAAAGGCCGTCGATGGTGCGACGGCATCACTCTTCGTTTCACTCTTGGATTTTGCAGCGCGCTTCGGCGTTTTGGTTTCCGGCTTATCGGCCGCCGCCGTTACAACGGATGGGGCGGAAAGAAACACGATTGACGCCGCAGCCACGAGCAACCCGATGCGCCGGGCGAAGAACGACCGAAAGAAAACGTTGGGCCGGTTTCTCATGTCTCCCCAACAAAAGGAGCCGCCCGCATCGTGTCACTAAAAGATCGTGCTGCGAGATCGCCAGCGAGATGACGTTGGCAGACGTGGCAGCCGTGCGGCTATCGGTGGCTGCGGCTTCCAGCCGCGGTTTTCGTTACAAAGTGTCTTCGGCAACAGGATCTCCGTGCGGTGGTCTCAATCCATCTGCGGCAGGATGCCGCAGCCACGGGAAGCGAGCCACCGAATCCAAATTGAACCGCGAGGTCCTGCCCCAGTCCGTGCCGAGCACAACGGTCGTGCCCTCCGTGTAAGGGGCGCAACGCCTCTTGTGCGCAAATAAACTGGAAGGCCACTGCGAGCGGCCCGTAGTGGCGGAGTGGATCGGGCCCGGGCCCCACGGCAGCTCATTGGCCGCACCGCCGGCACCGAACGATGCCGCGCCGACGGCGAACAGGAAGTTCAGTAACTCAGCCGCGTGGTGATCGCGAGCTTCCGTGGCGCGTTGAACCATTGGGCATAACGCAGCGTGCCATCGGTCGCGCGCGGCAAATACACGACTTGATTCGCGTCGAATACATTCGAGACGTTTATCTGCACCGACGCGCGAACGCGCCTCACCAGCGGAAAGCCGTAAACCACGAACATGTCATCATCGCGAGCGAAAGCGGAATCGGCTCCGAGTTCGGCTCCCGCGGATCCGCAGGCACGAGCAGCGGCGAAACCGCCCCACCCGCAGAGGCGTGCACACCCACGACCGGCTGACCATCGAGCGTCGTGGTGTTGAACTGATCGTTGTAGAACTGGGGCAACGTGACATCCATGCGCTCGCTGCCATTCGCGGTCGCGAAATTGATGCGCATCTCCCAGCCCTTCACCGGTCGCGTTGACAGCGTCAGGTTGAAGCCATCCGACGTCTTGCTGTAGGTGTAGGCATTACCGCCGTTGCGGCCGTTGATGCCCGCCGGGTCGAGGTCGTCCCGCAGTCCGCCGAGCGATGCGGTGAAATTCTGCGCCTCGGAAACGTAGTAGTTCAGATTGCCGGACACCCGGTGTTCCCAAAGCCCGAACTTGAATCCGATGTCCTTGCTCTCGCCCCGCCCGGCCGGCAGCGTCTCGTTGAAAATATCGCGCGTCGTGTCGAAGTTGATCTTTGCGTTCGTGGCGTAGTTCACGGACACGCGGAGGCCCTTGATCGGCGTGTCGACGACCGCGCCCGTGGTAAGGCTGTCGTAGGAAATCGGCCCGCGCCGGACGTCCGTGTTGACGCGAAATGCCGAGGCTTCCTCGGCCCGGTAGCCCACCATGGTGTCGACGCGGCCCCTCCACCATTCGCTAAAGAGGCTGACGCCATGGCTCGTCTCGCGGGTGTCGTCGAGAAAGTATCCCGTCACGGTGCTCTGACCGGCGAGCACAGTGCCCGCCGCGTTGTCCGCAACGGCGATCGGGCCGGACAAACCCATGGGATTGCGTTCGGTCTTCGCCACGGCGCCGGAAGAGATCTGCGGCGCATATTTGTAGGTCCTGCCGTTCGGGTGCGCGACGGTGTCGAACGGCCAGTCGCGGCCGCCGATGACCGAGGTCGGAAACGGCGCCATCCAGACCGCGGGCATCACGTTCCGGCCGGACTCCGTGTTGGTGATGTTGGCCGGATTCTGAATGATGTTGCCGCTCCCATCCGTCTCGTAGAAACGCCACGGCTGCTGGTTCACCCACGATTCCATGTCCTGATAGAATGCGCTCGCCTGGTGCCGGCCCCAGCGGCGGAGATCCTTCTGATACGCTAGCGCCGCACGATAGCCGTGTGCCCCGGTCCAATAGGGAGTGGCGACCATGGATTGGTTCATGGCCCAGGCGGTGCCCGCCCGCCCGGTAACCGGATCCACGTAATTGTTGCCGTTCGCGCCGGGCGCAAAAATCGTCGTGGCGCTCGCCCGCAACGGATCATTGATCCGCGCATCATGACCGTAGCGGAGCTGAATCGCCAGTCCTTCGGCCAGCGTCGCCTCGGCTACCACCGACTTGATCTGATTGTCGTAGGCGTCGCGATGAAAGGGACCGATCGCGGAGTCGACCTTGGTCACGTCGAAGACGCCGCCCAGCAACGATTGGATTTCCGGGAAGGCCACGAGGTAGCGGGAGTTCTGGTTGTCGACCCGCGCCCCATTGGGCAGGAGCAGACTCGTGGGCGCGCGCACGATCACGGCCTGCGCGAAGATCGTGTCGCGGGCAAAGTCGCGATATTCGCCGCGGATCGTCAGCCGCTTCCAAGGCTGGAAAGTCATCGCAATCTGGTACCCCTCGGTCTGCTGCCGAAGGCCGGGTCGGAAATTGAGCGTGTCTCCCTTCACCGCATTCAGGCGGAGCGCGAACATCCGATTGCCGGCTTGCGCATCCACCGTGTAACGACGCGATCCCTCCGAGTCACCCGTGGCGCTGATGGTCGCGGTGGGACGCCGGTTCGTGTACGCGCGTTTCGAAGCGCTGGTGATCACGCCGCCGGCATCGCCCGAGCCGAAGAGGAGCGAATTGGAGCCGCCGATCGCCTCGACCCGTTCGATGTCGAACGAGTCCAGCAGCGTCGTGTCCGAGCGGAGAAACCCATCGCGGCGCGGATTGTTGATCTGGAGTCCGCGCATCATCATGCTTTTCGGATCCTGCCGGTCGCCCTCGAGCATCCCACGCACATCCTCGCCCGTGTTGATCACGGCCGGTCCGAGTCCGCCAAACTTCCAGAGCATCTCCGTCATGTCGGTGACATTGAGCTCGTCCATCATCTGGCGGTTGAAGATTTTTGCGTCGAGCGGAGTCTTGTTCAACGGCGTGTTCGTGCCGGTGACGGAGTTGGTGTTTGTCGCGTCGTAGGTGTCGCTCGCAGCCAGGCGCCCAGTTCGCGAGTGCAGTAGCTGCACGTCGTACTTGTATACACACTCGCCAAATGCCGTACCGAAAACACGGCGGGACGCCCGTGCCACGCCAAACCCATGGGCGGGACGCCCATGCCACTTCGAAACAGCGGGTGTGAATGCCAGTGCCACTTTGGAGTGACTGTGACATTCCGCCACCGAGTGGACTCCCGAGCCGCCCTAAAACGTCCCCTTCACCCCCGCTGAAATGGCGATGCCATAATCATCCCGCTGATGCCTGCGCGCGTACGGCGGCGTGTTCGGGCCATACCGCTC
Source organism: Opitutales bacterium (assembly GCA_038204695.1). GTDB lineage: Bacteria > Verrucomicrobiota > Verrucomicrobiia > Opitutales > Opitutaceae > ER46. The sequence goes on from JBBRCR010000246.1 coordinate 8,881, forward strand.
GATGATGAACGGCTCGCCCGTCACATTGCGGCCACCGAGGAACAAGCCCAGCCGCCGGCTGAAACGATATTCCATTTCCACGTCCAGCGTCAGTCGCGGATGCATATAGGCAAACGTGCCCGGCTCCGCCGTGCCGCCAATCGCGCCCTGCCGCTGCCGGCCGCGCGCATTCCAGTTGAAACGTACATTGTATTTCGGACGATCCAGGCTGATGCCCCCGTTCTGGCTGCGGCGAATGAAGGCGCTGAAATCCGAAAGTGTGTTTCCCACCAGGTGGAGTTGTGTGATGTTATAACGCACATTCACGCCCCGCGCCCACGACGGCAGAAACTTCAGCGGCTGACGGTAGTTGAACTCCACCCCGGTGATGCGCGCCTCGCCGGCATTCTGCAATGTACGGATCAGGTAACCGCCTTCGGCATACGTTTGATCGATTTCGTAGCGATCGAGCAGTTCGGATGTCGCGTCGACATCGCGGGAACCAAAAAAATCCTTGATGTCCTTGCGGAAGACGCCCGTCGAAACCTCGCCACCGCCCGCCGGATAATACGAGAGCGCCAAATCGTAGTTCCTGGCCGTCCAGGGTTTCAGATCGATATTGTTGATCGTGATGATCCGCGAAGTACCCGCCGGATCCGGCAGCGTCGTCCCGGGAATGATATTGCCGTAATTCGGCCGCGCGAGCGTGTCGGCATAGCTGCCGCGCGCAATGAGGTTGGGCGTTATATTGCAGGTCAGGTTGAGGCTCGGATAAAAGTCGCCGTAATCTTTCGTGACGTGCGCGCCGCGCTCGACATAGCGCAGGCGGGCAAGCGTCACGGGATCGGCCACGATTTGGACCGGGCGGCCGGCGGCGTTGCGGATGAGATTGCCGGCGGCGTCCCGCTGATAGGTGAGGCTGAGATCGTTGAGCGGGCCGTAGCCATCATCACGCGTGCGTTCATAGCGCGCGCCGGCGACGATCCAGAGCCGGTTCTCGAACAGCCGCAGATCGAATCGCGCATACTGGGAAATCACATCCTCCGTGATGATGTTCGAATTGAGCACGCTCTGCTGCACCTCGTAGACATCATCGTGCGCGAAATACTCCGGGTGCGCCCGGAAGAGATCGTAGGCTTTGTGCGGGCTTGGATATTCCCAGGCACCGTTGCCATAAGGCGCGTTGATCGAGGAATTGCTCACGTCGACCAGGTCGTAGTTGCCGGCGACATTGTCCGCGTTGTTGGCGATCCGATCCGGCCCGACAAACGTCCACTGCCGGAAAGGACGACGCGCCTCCGCAATCACGCGCCGGACGTCGGCGCCCACTTTTACGCGCAGCGGCACACCGATGTCGAAGAAGCGGCTCGCGCTCGCGCTGGCATTCTTGTTCGTGTTGAAAGAATCGACGGGGTTGGTGTTGACGAGCGTCAGCCGGTAATTCGCAAGCTGGCGAAAATCCAGCGGCGCTCCGGCCGCATCGGTTGCCGTGATCACGTCGGGCCGCGTTTCGTTGATCCCATCGAAGCGCATCCGGATTCCGCTGAGCGTGAGCTGCGTGCTGTTGAACCAGCCGTAATCCATGTCGCGAAAGTAAGCGCGGGAATTCGAATGGGACGCGGCGGCATCGAGCTTCCATACCCGGCCGTCATGCCGGTACTGGCCGCTAATCGCATACGTGCGGCGTGCGGCCATCCGGGTGCTGATCGACGAGCCGACGGAACCGGCGGTCCCGCCCTGCGTGAAGGTGGAATCGAAGCTGGTCGGCGCACCGGTCGCGAGCGTCGTGACACGATTGCTGAAGAACGCATCGAACGCATTCCACGAACCGCGCAGGCTGACCACATGGCGCGGGGCGATCCGCCAGTCCATCGTCGCGCCCACCGAATAGCGCGATGTCTCCTTCGGTCCGTCGATAAACACATAACTCGTCATCGCGGGGTTCGCCAGCGTGGCGACCGTGCCGGGCGTGCCGACGTTGCTGCTGGGCGTCCAGCGTGGAGCGGAACGGTATTGCTGGTTGAAGATATTCGAATTCATGCCGGTCACCGTGAACCCGAAGTTCTTCGTCAACGGATTCACATAGGAGAATTCGAAGCTCGGTTTCGCCTTCGTGCTCGGTTCGCGGCCCGGTCCCGGAGATTCGCCAAGCGAGAGAAACTGTACGTCCTGCTGGTGCTGGTGGTTCATGCTCAGGTAAGCGCGATAGCCGAACTCGGGACGCGATCGCTCGAACGCACTCTTGCTCACCAGATTCACGGTGCCGCCAATCGCATCGGCGCGCGCCTCCGGGGTCGGCCCCTTGGTGACCTCGATCCGCGAGACGTTGTTGATTGAGAGTTGATCGAATTCGAACGTGCGGTTCGCCACTCCGGCCCCCGTATTGGCAATGGCACTACCGTCAACGCTCACCGCGGTGGACGACGAGGGCATGCCGCGGACCGACACCGAACGCGCATCCGCCGCCGTGTAATCCAGCGTCACGCCCGGGAGAAACTTCAGGAACTCGCCGACGTTCCCCTCGGCGACAGCGCCAAACTCATCGGCGGCGACCACGCTCTTGATGTTTTCTGCAAACCGCTGCTCGTTGATGGCGATGGCGCTGGCGTTTGTTTCCTTGACGGCGTTCACGACAAACGCATCGAGCTTCACGGTCGCATCGGTGGCCGCCAAACCGGAATCGGCGGCGGTGAACTCGAAATCTTTTGTCGCGGTCTGGCCCGCCGACACGGCCACCTGCGTGAGCTGCGGCGTGAGACCGGTGTAGAAAACCCGGACGCCCGCGGTTCCGGCGGGCACGCCGCTGACGCGGTATTCGCCGAATTCGTTCGTGAACACCTGGAGGGAAGTGCCTTCGACAGTAACGCGCGCGTTGTTCAAATACGCACCGGTCGCGCGGTTGAGTACGCGGCCCTCAATCGCTCCTGTATTGGCCGATTGGGCACGCGCGACTACGAGCGTCAGAAAGGCAAAAAGCAGCGCGGCGATAAACGCCTGCGCCTGGCGGGTGAGGTGGTTTGGTTTCATTGGTGGCAGAGAAAGAGTATTGCGATCAGATCATAGCTGCGCCCGGAACGTCCGTCGAATATGCGCATCCCTTGAGCTTGTCCACAAACCAGCTGTAGCGGCTCAGGCCGTAGTCGATCATGTTGTCGCGCGGTTCATTGAGCGTCGCGATCGCATTGCGGCGGAAATCGCAAAAATCGTAGAGCGGGCGCGCGAGCGTCTCGTATGAATCCGTGACCGCGCCGCGACCCGCATATAATCGCAGCTGGAACGTGAATGCCCGCCCGATCGTCCGCTTCGACTCGGCACCGCCCAGCGGCGCAAATACCATCGGCTGCGCCTCGCCCGCCGGATTCCGCAACGCGCCGACAATGACGCGTTCGCATAGCCCGAATTTCTCGCACCCAAACCAATCCAAGGCATGAGTCACAGAGGACACAGAGGAGGCCAGAGATACCAAGATATGCTTTCTCTGTGACCTCCATTTCCCCTCTCTAATACTATGTCTGAGACTGTTGTCTTGCTGCGTGCATGCCTCAACAGCGGCTTGAG
>JBBRCR010000247.1:0-12417 GCA_038204695.1 Opitutales bacterium
CCAGACTCGAAGCCACTCGCGGGCGCTCGCAGCCACGAAGTCGAATCGCTCAACTTCGGGTTTTTCCCATTCGCGTTTATCAGCGTCCATTCGCGGTCAAAAATCCGCCTGGCTTTTCTTCTTCGGCTGCGGCTGCGCCGCGGGGGGGTCGAAGAGATTGATGACGTTCAGCTGCACCGAATACGAATATCGATTCTTGAGCCTGCCCCGATAGCCCGCCACCGCGGCGCCCCCAGCGCCCGAATTACCAAACTGCATCGCGCCCGCGACGTTCCGCGATGAGCCGAGATCGGAACAGGTTCACTTTCGACTGATGCCAAAGCTTGGGCGCCGTCTGTGATGACGTAGAACGAGAACGCGAACCCCTGCCGGGATTTCTCGAAACAGAAGATGGTAGGGAAAAGTCGGCATGTTTGCGCGGCGCAGTCCACCCGACACCGGATGGAATCTGCCCGGTGCCCGGCCCACTTCTCCAACCAGCGCATCCAACTCAGCAAAGAAGCGATCGGCCAACGGCGCTCCGCCTTCTTCTTCGTAATGCCTCAGGACTGCTCGCAAATCCTTTTGGACCAGCCGATGAAAAATCATCACCAATCGCTCAACGGCCCAACTCCTTCTTCAAGGCCGACCACTCGATTCCGGCAGCCGGGTCGGCGTCCAACTCCGCATCGCGGCGAAGAGCTTCCGCAATGCCCTCGTCCTCATCGGAAAGGACGGCTGGCAGCGTCTGCAAGATCTCCGATGCAAGCACAGCCCGCTCCGCGTTCGTGAGGCTCAGCGCCTCCTTCTTGAGCTGCTGTAACCGTGTCATGCACCAAATGTGACTTCGAATCGTGACAATGCCACATTTTCTTCGCCCAGCGTTACCGATGAGGCACGCGAGATTATCGCGCTATTCCTGGCTCCGTGCCGGATCAAACTTCAGCTTGGCTTTTCTTCTTCGGCTGCGGCTGCGCCGCGGTGGGGTCGAAGAGATTGATGACGTTCAGCTGCACCGAATACGAATATCGATTCTTGAACCTGCCCCGATAGCCCGCCACCGCGTCGCCCCCCGCACCCGAATTACCATCGCGCCCGCGACGTTCCGCGATGAGCCGAGATCGGAACAGGTTCACTTTCGACTGTTGCGCCTCCGGCCACACCGCCGGGGTGACCGCTGATCTCGCGGTTCAGCACTTTCGCCGGGGACGCCTTTTTGCCTCCGGGGGGGGCTGCTGGCGGAGTCGGAAAAAGTTGTCAGGTTGCGGATAGTGATATTGTGTCGTTCGGCGGAAGTCGTCCGCGATCGAGTTTACAAACGTCAACATCCGCAACCTGACCCTTTTCGCATTTTCTTCCCTCCCCATTCGTTCTTCCAGGCCCAAGCGACGATGTCGGCTTCCAACTCGTGGTCCTGGACCGAGCCAAATTCTTTCTCCAGCAATCGGAAACTGCCTTTGCCCGTGCCCATGAGGAGTGGCACGCACCCGCCCTGGAGGCGCGTCAGAAAGAGGGTGCCGGGGGACACCCATTCCGTTTTGACGACATTCCTCATGATGGGGTGTGTCCGGTATTTCGGCACCACGCTGACCTGAGTCGTGCCCGTTTGATGCACGATGTAGGGGTGCCCAGCGCACGCCGGCCAAAATCGTCGTTCCAGTTGTAGCGCGGATGGCCCTTGGGATACTTGAACGCGTGCGAGGCCGTGCGAAGCCCGATGACCGTTTTGCCGGACTTAAGGTAGTCTTCGATCGGCTGCCACTCGCGGTCGGGCAACTGCAGGAAGCGCGCGAAAAAAATCGCGACGTCGGCCTCGGCCAGGACGCTGACTCCCGGCAGAACGTTTTCCGTCTTTTTCTCCGGATCACCGTCGCCCCTGACCACGAGATCGCCCAAGGCCGTCGTGCCGCGCGTCGAGAACGGAGTGAAGTTTCCGGGCAGCACCCCGCCGACATTAAAGGTGAGTGTCTGGCTGAGGAAATCCTCCTCGAATCGCGACGCCTGCATGGAGAGCGAAAGCGTGTCGTAGCGCGCGATCTTGAAATCGAGCGTGGCGGAGAGGGAGTGCCGGGTGGTTTCCTTGCCGCCGCCGCGCACGGCGAACGTGGACAGGTAGGGTTGGTCCGGCGTGGTGTGGGGAAAGGTGGTGCCATTCGTAGCAGTGCCGGCGCCGCGCCATGTATTGGTGACCTGATCCTGGCCGGCAAATTGGCGGGTGCGGCCGGCGGACAAGGTGAAGCCGAAGCGCTTGTTCACGGGCACAACCCAGGAAAAATCGAAGCCCGGGTAAACTTTGCTGCGACGATCTTCGCGCGGGACCGGAGTGGCATGAAGCTCTTTCCGGTGGTCGCGCATCATCCCATAGACGCTGCCATTGAAGACGGGGCGGGAGCGTTCAAACGCACTGCGGGGAATCATGTTCACCGAACCGGCGAGCGCCGCGCCGGAGGTGTCCGGCGTCGGCGAGAAGGAAACCTCCACGCGCGAGATGCCGTTGATGGAGACCATGTCCACGGCGGAGGCACGGGAGATGCCACTAATCGCGGTGGCCAGGCTGAAGCCATCGAGCGTCACGGGGACGTTGTCGGCCGGTGCGCCATTGATGGAGATCTCGCGGGCGTTGCCTCCCGCGTAGTCCATGGTGACGCCGGGGAGAAATTTAAGAAACTCGCCGACGTGCCCCTCGGCCACCGTGCCGAACTCATCGGTGGCCACGACCGTATCAGTTCTTTGTTCGCCGTTGCGCCGGGCAACGGTGCCGCCCCGACAGCGCCCGCCGGCAGCCCGGATGCCGACGCCGTGGTGCTCTCGCCCTACGTTGTCACCACTGAAAAGGACACTGGTTACTACGGTGCCAGCGCCATGTCGGGCACGCGGATGAATACCAACCTCGAGGACCTCGCGTCGCCGATCACGGTGGTCACGAAGGAGCAGATGGCCGACTTCGCGCTCCTCAGCATGGATGATGTATTCGCCTACGAAGCCGGCACCGAGAGCACGGCCAACTTCACTGACTTCTCCTTCGATCGGAACCAGGCACCGGTCGACAACACATCGCTGAATCCGCTCACCGCGAATCGGATCCGCGGCATCGGGCCGGCCAATGTCGCCTTTGGTAATTTCGAGACCAGCGGCCGCACCCCCATCGACGCACTGGATGTCGATAAACTGGAGATCGGTCGCGGTCCCAATTCCAATATTTTCGGCATTGGCACGGCTTCCGGCACGGTGAACGCGGTGCGCCCATCGGCGAATCTTTCCAAAAACCGCACTCAAGTGACCACGCGAGTCGATAGCTTCAGTGGCTATCGTCATACGCTTGATCTCAACCGCGTGCTGAAACCGGGCGTGCTGGCGATACGCGCCAGCGCCGTCGCCCAGCGCGACGGCTACCAGTTAAAGCCGTCGGGTTTTCTGACCGAACGCTATAATGGCATGGTGCAGTTCCGACCGTTCAGCCGCACGAGCATTGCCGGATCATATTCCTACTACCATGGCTACGGCAATCGCCCGAATTCGGTGATGCCGCGCGATGGTATCACGCCATGGATCGCGTCGGGTTCTCCCACTTGGGACCCCATCGCTGGCAAGGCAAAAATCGGAGGGACGCCGCTGGCGGCGATGCCGCCTACGCTGACAAATCTCGTACAGGTCGGCTCGGTGGCGTTCGTCGATCAAGGGGATATCACTTGGTGGGGGCAGTCGCGCTCCAATCTTGCCAACAACAATAGCCCGCGGTTCACCAACGGCCCTTCCTACTAACGTCGGCAGCTCGGGAGACGCGACCGGGGCGCTGGCCGCCCAACCGCTGGTGAACCATTTCCCCGTGCTCACGTCGCGGAGCATTTACGATTGGACACGCCTCAATCTGGCAGCGCCCAATTACGATGACAACAAGAGCGAGATGGCGACGGTGACCTTCGACCAGACGCTGTTCTCGACCGCGCGGCAAAGCGCTTTTGTGCAGTTGGGCTGGTTTCGGGAGACGACCGAGCGCCAATACCGCAATCTCGTTGGATTCGCCTCCGGCTATAGTACGGTCGGCATGCTGCAGATCGACGTAAACGAACGGCTCCTCGACGGTCAGCCGAATCCAAATTTTGGGCGCACCATGATCGGACGGATTTTTTGGATACAGATGGGACCGTCGGTTACCAGTTCGCACTGCAGGGGCTTGCCAACCAGTGGGTGACAAACGCCGCCGCCGCGCAGGGCCAAAAGCTCACACCGCAGGAACTCAACACCCGGGTGGCAGCGATCATGCAGGTACCGGTGGAATTTCTCGAACCGAACCGCGACTTGGGCCGAATCTCGGCAACTTCAAATCTCATCGCTGAAGGCCGGGAGATCGAACTGAACTACAACCCCACGTCCTATTGGTCCGTGAAGCTCAATGTCGCCGAGCAGAAAGCGACGCAGATCAATATAGGCGGTGCGGTGCCGCAGTACCTGGCCGAGCGGCTCAAGGTCTGGCAGAGCATCATCGATCCGACCACCGGGCAGCCCTGGTTCACGACCAGGTTGGGAGTACAGGTACCGGCCAACGTCGTCGCCGACAACTCAGCCAAGCTCGATCTGGAACTCGCCAACGAGGGCACCTCGAATCCGCTGCCCGGGAGGCTGCAGCATCCCACGGAGCCGCGCCGGTTCACGCTGGCGGACCAGCGGCTGGCCACGACGCGCAGGCGGTCGCTGGCAGCCGCGCGAACTATCCCCAGTTCTCCTGGGACCGCGTTCCCTGCTGGGTGCGAGTGCGGAAGGACGTCGATTACTCCGCTGAGGAAATCAATCACCTGGCCACGTATCCGGTAATCGTGTTCGAAAAGGCGACCGGCTTCCGATCGCACGAAGACGTCGAAACCGGGACGCTGATCGCAGCCCAGGCCGTCAAGCAGGTGAACCCGCGCGCCAAGACTTTCTTCTATTGGAACGTGGTGATCGAATACGGCAATTACCAGGCCAACGAGGAGTTCGACCGGAACGCGAATCGGTGGGGTTTCCGCAAGATCGGCAGTGACGAGGTTTTCAAGTTCAAGGGCAAGTACAGCATCTTTGATCTGACCAATCCCGCCATGCAGGACTGGTGGGTGCGGACCGCCTGCCGGATGGCGGCGCACGAGGCCATCGATGGGATCTTCATCGACGCGATCTGCAAGGCGGGACCCATCACCGAGGGCGGCCCCGCCCAGAGCTATCCGATCTATGACCTGAACAAGCATTCGCAGGGATACTGGGAGATGGCCAACAAGCTGCGGAGCTCGCTGAGGCGCGACACCCTCGTCTTGGGCAATGCGATTCGGGTTTCCTTTCCGAACTACAATATGGATCACCTGCGCTATATGGACGGCTCGTATCTGGAGAGGTGGTCAATCCCGATGGGAACGTGGAGCTATGAAGACTATGTCGCAACGGGGATTGGCGCGATGCAGGATGCGCTGGCTCAGGGGAAGATCGTGCTCTTTTCCTGCGGCCCCGAGGCTTATGGTCGTGCGGGCGCGGAGGTCTTCGGTCGCCTGAAAAGCACCGACGAGCGGCTCGAGTGGATGCGGGAGAACATCGATTATCCACTGGCGATCTTCCTGATCGTGGCCGAGAGGCACGCCTACTTCGACTGGGCCGGCGGTCGAGATTCGGACACGACGACGTCGGCTGTCGCGATACCTGTGGGCCCTCGTTGCGATCGGGTCGGTGATACTCGCTGGAGGGCCGTCGGCCGCCGCTGCGGATAACTGGCCGCAGTTCCGCGGTCCCGGGGGTGACGGCCGTGCTCAAGGTCGCGAACCGCCTTTGGGCTGGAGCGAGCGCGAACACGTGCGCTGGAAGGTACCCATCCACGACGTTGGTCATTCTTCGCCCGTGGTCTGGGGGGATCAAGTTTGGGTGACCACGGCCACCGCGGACGGCCGGAAGCTTTTCGCCGTCGCGTACGAACGGGCGACGGGCCGCCTCCTTCACGACGTGCTCGTCTTCGAGGTCGCGAACCCTGAAACCACCAACAAGCAGAATACCTACGCGACGCCGACGCCGGTGATCGAACAGGGGCGGCTGTATGTGCATTATGGTACCTACGGCACCGCCTGTCTCGATACCGGATCTGGGCGCAAGCTTTGGGAGCGCACGGATCTGCACTGTGACCACCTGCAGGGTCCCGTGTCGTCGCCCGTCCTGTTCAACGATCGCGTTTTCCTCGATTTCTCGGGTGGCGACGTGCAATTCCTGGCGTGCCTCGAGAAGGCGACGGGCAAGACCGTGTGGCAGACGAAACGGTCGCTCGACCTGAGCCCGATCAATCCCTTGATGCGCAAAGGGCACTGCACCTCCCTGATGATTGAGGTTGCGGGGCGCCCGCAGTTGATCAGCCCGGCGGCGCGAGCGGCGTATTCGTACGAGCCCTACACTGGCGAGGAGCTTTGGAGGGTGCGGCACAGCGGTGATTCGGTGATCCTCCGTCCGGTTTTCGCTCATGGTCTCGTGTATGTGAACTCGGGGTTTGGTCGGCTGGAGTTCCTGGCGGTGCGCGCGGATGGTCGGGGCGATGTGACCGACTCACACGTGGTCTGGCGGCACAAAGAGGATGTGCCGCGAAAGGCATCGCCAGGGCTCGTGGGCGACATGCTCTACCTGCTGGCCGATACGGGTGCGGTCACCTGTCTCCGGGCCACGACGGGCGAGGTGGTGTGGCGACAGAAGCTGACCGGCCAGTTTGGCGCCTCACCGGTGACCACGGCCGACCGCGTCTACCTCTTTGACGCGAAGGGAACGACCTACGTGTTGGCGGCGGACCGAGGAGGCGAGCCCCTGGCCGTGAACCAACTCGACGAAGGTTGCCATGCCTCACCGGCCGCGGTGGATGGCGCACTCTTCCTGCGCGGCAGCGGGCATCTCTACCGCATCGAATAGCTTTGCCGCTGGACGGGACTTGCGGTGCCGCCCGCAAACCCCCGCACCGCCCCGAAAATATCTGTCACATGAGAAACTCACTCCTGCGCTCTTCGATATATTCGGCCGCCATCGCCACCGCCCTCTGTGCGTTGGTGTGTGCTACCCCGGCGCGGGCGGATGACCTGGAAGGCGGATTCACTCGGCCGCCGCAGGAGGCGAGACCGTGGGTCTACTGGTTTTGGACGAACAATGTGACCTCGAAAGACGCCATCTCGCACGAAGTGGAGTGGCTGAAGGCAAAAGGATTCGGGGGGGCACAACTGACGAGCATTCTTCGCAACGTCGATTTGAAGGGATCGCCCACCTTCATGTCGGAGCCCTGGCGGGAGCTCTTTGTCCACGCCGTACGGGAGATGGAACGTTGCGGTTTGGATTTGGCCTTCAACCCGTGTAACGGCTGGAACATGGGCGGCCCATGGATCACCGCCTCGCCTCAGCACGCGTGCCGGGTTCTGACGTCCAGCCGCCTCGTCGTCGAAGGCCCGCGCAATTTCGACGGCCCGCTGCCGGCACCGGAGGACACGGCCGACTATCGGGACACGAACGTGATCGCATTTCCTCTCAACGCCGCGGCGCCGGTCACCGCCAGCGAAGTTCTGCAGAACTATACCCTGAAGGCGTCGAAGGAACCGCTGCACTACGCCCACATGAAGGGCAATAGTCCGGATATGAGTTCACCTCCCTCCTTCGGCCAATCAGCCGTGAATCCGCTGGAGACTGCGATTCCGGAAAAGGGGGCGTCGGCCGTTAACCCGAGCGACGTTGTGGATCTGACCGAGCATCTCGACGCCGGCGGTCGCTTGCGCTGGCAGGTGCCGGTCGGGCGGTGGATGGTGATCAGGATGGGCCACTACATGCCGACGAGCCGGCCGTTTCACCTCAAGATCCAGAGCACGCCCAAGGACGGAAAGGAGCAGTTGGTGGGACTCCCGCGGCAGGAGATGCAACTGGACTTCTTGAGTGCCGAGGCGCTGGACCGGCACTTCGACCACACCGTTCGCACGCTTATTCAAGATGACCTGAAAGGCCGTCCCGGCAGCTTGAAGTACGTCCATACAGAGAGCTTCGAGACAGGGCTGTTCAACTGGACGGAGCAGTTCATCGCCGCGTTCCGTTCGTATCGCGGTTACGACCCCACGCCCTTTCTGCCCGCACTGTCCAATGTCCTGGTTGGGAGCCCCGAAGTCACGGAACGGTTCCTCTACGACTATCGAAAAACCCGCAGCGATCTATTTCGCGATGGGCACTACGCGTGGTTGCTGAAGCGCTGCCGCGAACTGGGCGTGAACCTGACGGGCCAGAACGGCGGGCCCTGCAACTTCATCGGCCCAATGGACGCACTGGAATTACTCGGACTATGCGATGCGCCCCAGGGAGAATGGCGTCCGGCGCAGACGTTCGCGTCTGGTGACGGCAGGACGTTTTTGCCGCTGCGGCTGGCACCCCATGGTTCCGTATTCGTGGTCCTGCGGAAAAGGGTCGAGACAAACGCCCACGGCACGGGAGGGGAAAACTGGCCGAGCTTGGTCCCGGCGCGGACGTTGGAGGGTCCGTGGGAGGTGCGCTTCGATCCACAGTGGGGTGGGCCGCAGCGGGTCGTGTTCGACACCCTGACGGACTGGACGGAGCGGCCGGAACCCGGCATCCGGTTTTACTCCGGACAGGCGATCTATCGGAAGACCTTCGATTTTGGGGCGCCGGAGAAACGTGGCGACCGGCGTTGGGTGCTGGATTTGGGCGACCTTAAACAGATGGCGTCCGTGCGGCTGAATGGGCGCGAACTCGGCATCGTTTGGGCATCGCCGCGGCAGGTGGACATCACCCGCGACCTCGTTGCGAGCGCAAACGAACTGGAAATCGCGGTGGTGAACACCTGGCTCAATCGCATCGCCGGGGACTACCGCGAAAAAGATCAGAGTAAACGCTGGGGTCCTGCGCTTGGAAGGGGCCTGTACCGGGAGGACGAACTGGTGAAGTCCGGCCTCCTTGGCCCGGTCAGGATTCTCGCCGCAGTCACCGACGATTCCGCCCTTGGAAGAGGTCGTCCATCCCCGGAATGAACCAAGAACCGAACACCCGATTTGCACCATGAAACCCGTTCTGACTTTTCTTGCCTCGCTGCTCGTTTGCTTGGGGCCGACACGTCCGGCCTTCGGCGTCGATATTCCGCCTGCGGCAAAGGAGCTGGGGCCCGACATTCAACGAATCGACGCCCGGGTCTTTGCCGATCCTCCGGCGGAGGACAGGCCAGCCATGCTGTGGTTCTGGCGGGACACCCAGATGACCGAAGCGCTGATCGATCGGCAGCTCGACCTGATGAAAGGCATCGGCATCCACCGGGTGTGCATCTTTCAGCGAAGAAGCTCCACATCGAAAGTCGCCTGAACGGGAATACAATCACGGTAATGATCGACGGGGAGAAGGTCACCGATTTCGTCGATGCGACCCACCCCAAGGGGAGGATTGGTTTTCGCTGCGAAATCCAGACCGCCCTGGCGGTGGACAACCTGCAAATCGAGCACCAGGACGGGAGCACTCAGGCCTTTCGTTTTGACGACTCGGGAGAAGGGCAGCTCTTCGGGCCCGACCTGGGCCGGGACCGCGTGGTGGTGGCGGCGGCGGTTCCCGCGGACCAAGGGCTGGCGGGGGCGATAGACTTGACCCCGAACTTCACGCAGGGCCTCCCGTGGGACAGCGGCCGGGAAAAATGGACCGTCTTCTTTTTTGCGCAGAGGCCGTACTCGCCCCGAGGATACGGCAACTGGTTCGACAACCTCAACCCGGAAGCCACCGCGCGGTTTGTCGATGCGGTGTATGGCAATTTGAAACGGCACTTCGGGTGGGCCTTGGGATCTGTGCTGGAAGGCGGGCTTTCTCGCAGGCATGGAGTGAGAGCTGGTACGCTCCCCAGGCCAAATGGTGCGAGGAGCACGGTCTGAAACTGGTCAGCAATCCGCCCGGGGACGATGGCCCGCCCGGCGACTTCTACAAAGGAGGAAACTACCAGGTGGCCAGCCAGACGGTGCAGGTGCCGGGAATTGACGTGGTCTTCGACGACGTTCTCCCGGGCAGGCGTTTCCTGAATCCGCGCTACGCGGTCAGCCTCGCGAACGTTCTGGGACGACCGAAGGTGATGGCGGAAGTTTTTGGCGGCTCCGGGTGGTGGGTGAACCCGGAGACCTGCAAGTTCGTGCTCGGCGCCATGGCGGTGCGCGGCGCGAATTGGCCCGAGCTTCACGCGTTCTGGTCGGGCCACGCGACAAATCCGGAGAAGATTCCGTTCCCGCCCACCTTTGACCCGAACAATCCGTGGTGGCCGGCGATGGATCAGATTGTCCAGTGGGACGCGAGAGTTTCGCACTTGAACCGAGGCAGAAACACCAAGGAGGTTGCTGTGCTCATTCCCAATCGGGCCGTAGAGTGTGCCATGGGCACCCCGAAGCACCTTGCCAACAGCGCCGACGACGCCTTTACCGACATCGTTTACGGATTGGAAGACAGCCAGGTTGATTTCGACCTGCTAACGGAAGCTTTCTTCGACGCTGATCCCGGTATGACGGTCAGTGCGGAGGTGCGGGACGGGAAGCTGATCGTCGGCAACAGCAGTTACAGCGTACTGGTCCTGCCGGCGGTTGATACGATGAGCCTGGAGACGATTCAGATCGCAAGGCGACTCGCGGAGCAGGGGGGCAGGGTGGTGCTCATGGGCTCCGGTCCGACCAACGAAACCAGAGGCCGGGACAAGGACCTGAGCGCGGAGATTCAGGCGCTGGCGCAAGCCAGGTCGGCGGCATCTGGAAATCGTTCGGTTATCCGCTGTGCCGGCGACCGCGAGTTGAAAGCCGTCATGCGCGAACAGAAGTTGCCGGAGGTTGTCCTCGCGCCGGCGAACGACAAGGTTCGGGTGCTCCATCGCCGGTCGGAGAACGCCGATGCCTATTTGCTGTTCAATGAAGGGGAGACGGTCTTCTCCGGAGTCGGCGAATTCCGCGCGAAGGGCACGCCACAGATCTGGGATGCGGACAGCGGTCAGGTGGTTGCCGCGGAGACCGGCCGAGGAGCGGACGGGAGCGCCTCGGTCCGACTGCGGCTCGAGCCGTACCAGTTTGTCGCCGTGGTATTTCAAGGCGACGGGGAGGTTGCCGCATCGAAATGGTCGGATTTCGAGGAATTCACCAGGAGTGCCGCCCCGATCAAGCTGGACGGTCGGTGGACGTTGCAGTTTGACGCAGCCGGTGCGGAGGCGAGGCCGGTGGAATTGGGCGACTGGTCGAAAATCAGTCCCAAGTTCAGTGGCACGGGAGCATATGCCTGTGAGTTCTCCGTTCCCGGCAACATCCCTGCTGGCTTCAAGTGGATCCTGGATTTGGGTGCGGTGAAGGATGTCGCCGAGTGGAAATCAATGGCCAAAAGGCGGGCCGGCTTTTATGGCGACCCTACCGACTGGACGTTGGGCAGTACCTGCAACCCGGTTTGAACAAACTCGTGGTGCGGGTCACCAACACGAAGGCCAACATTATGGGCGACCGACGGGTGAGCGGTTTGCTGGGCCCCGTCGAATTGAAGTCCGCAGCCGGGCCGTGACGTAGTCATCTTCATCCGCCACCGTCCGTCTGGGTCGGCCGCGCCGTGTGCAACCTGGTGCCCGAACTCCGCCGCTCCGATTGAGTCTGCTCGCATTCAATCACCCTCCCATCCCGGCCGGCCGGGATTGCCCGCCCGCGAGGCCGCGCTGGCGCAGCGTCGGCGGCGCATCAGCGCGGCTCAGGATCGCCACCCCGTTGAAGCCCTTCTGCCCGTGCCAGACGCCTTCGTAACCCGCGGCGCGCACATCCTCCCGCGGCAGGTTCTCGTCGGCACATTTGAGCTCCTGGAGGCACACCGCATCGGGCTTCTGCTCCTGCAGATACTCGAGGAGCCGCGGCAGCCGGGCGCGGATGCCATTCACGTTGTAGGTGACGATCTTCATGCCGGCGGCTTAGCAGAGCACGGGTGTTCGGGAAACCAAAAGGCGTCGCCTGCGATCAGCGCACGAGCCAATTTCGTTTCAACGTTGCGCTGGGGGAAACGCTTCAACGGCCGCGCGCCAAACACCGGGTCGTAACCGCGCTCCGCCGCCCAATCCTTTGCCTTCGCGTCGAGCTTCACCGTGACGCGCCGGGGGACGCGCGGTCGATTTCAAGAACACGATCATCATCATGACGTCGCCTGAACGTTACCTTTCACCATAACTGGTACTATAATGTGGATACGCGGATGCCGCGGATGCGGTTCGGCAACGCGCATGTTTTCAATCTGCTGGCCGATAGTTCGGCGGGCCGGGATTGCTTCGGGCTGAGCCGATCCGGAGTGGTCGCCACTTCCGCGGCAGCCGTGCGCGTCGACAATGCATGGTTCAGCGGCGTGCAAACTCCGGTCTCGATTCAAATCGCGGGCGAAACGCCGGGGAGAATTTTGGTTTCTCGCAGCATCAACTACGATCCGGCGACCGGCGTC
>JBBRCR010000248.1:0-12375 GCA_038204695.1 Opitutales bacterium
CAACACTCCGGAAACGCGCTCGGCGTTTTATCGCGCGATGACGTTGATGGTTGTCGCGAGTCCGTGCGCGCTCGTGCTGTCGATTCCTTCGGCGATTCTGGCGGCGATTGCGTGGGGAGCGCGGCACGGCGTGCTGTTCCGCGGCGGCGCGGCGATTGAGAAACTAGCCGAAGTGTCCGTCGTCGCGCTCGACAAGACAGGCACGTTGACGACGGGTGAACTGGCGGTCGTTGGTTATGAAAGTTATCCGCAGGGCCGCGAGCACGAGGTGCTCGAGCTCGCGCTTGCGCTGGAGGCGAAGTCGCACCACCCGATTGCGCGCGCGATCGTCCGGCACGCGCGCGCGGAAGGCGTGGCGGAGCGTGTCGTCGACGACTTCGAGTCGCTCACCGGCCAGGGGCTGCGCGGGCGCGTTGATGGCGCGACGCTGCTGCTGGGCCGCCGCGAGTTGCTCGAGAATGGCCCGCTTGCCGGCTGGGCGAAAAAGCTGCCGCCCGCCTCGGCCGAACTCAGCGAGGTGTGGGTCATCAGCCGCGAATTGGTGGGCCGAATCCTGTTGAAGGATCAGATCCGCGCGGAATCACGCGCCGTGCTGGCGGCCTTGAAGCGTTACGGGTTGAGAACCGTGATGCTGACGGGTGATCGCCGGCATGCGGCCGAGGCGGTGGCGAAGGAGCTTGGGCTGGACGAGGTGCGCGCGGGGCTTTCACCGGAAGACAAGGTGACTGCGGTGCAGGCGTTGCGTGAAGGAGGCCGCAAGGTTGCGATGGTGGGCGACGGCGTGAATGACGCACCCTCGCTGGCCGCCGCGGATGTGAGCGTGGCCATGGGCGCCCGGGGGAGCGATGCGGCGCTGGAGCAGGCGGAGGTGATCCTGATGCACGACCGGATCGAGAATTTCCTCGCGGCGCTCCGACTCAGCCGCCGCGCGCGGGCGATTATCCGGCAGAACCTGGCCATCTCGCTCGGCGTCGTGATAATCATGGTGCTGGCGACCGCGTTTGGGGCCGTGCCGCTGGCCGTCGGTGTGGCGGCCCATGAGGGAAGCACGTTGGTCGTGTGCCTTAACTCGTTGCGGCTGCTGTTTGGGCGAAACGCGTGATTCCGTTGCAACTTCTGCTTGGAAATGCCGTCGTATGAGCAGGAGTTCCCCTATGAAAACATCGAGTGTTCTCCTTCTCGTTATCGTATCTGCCGTCGCCGCCTCTTTGGCGGGATGTACTTTCCCCTCCTCCCGGCGGGTGATTCCTCGCTCTCAAGCCAACGTGCTGCAGCGGACCGATACCGGCATCGTCACCAGCGTGCGTGAAGTGACGATTGAGGGCGAGCGAAGCAATCTCGGCATGTACGGTGGCGGAGTCATGGGCGCGGCGGCCGCGAGTGGTGGTCGCGGCGTCGGCGGCGCCATCGGAGTGGCGGCGGCGGGTGTGACGGGTGCGATTGTCGGTCAGGCGACCGAGGAAGCGGTCACCCGAAAACGCGCGCAGGAAATCACCATACGGCTCGATGATGGCGCGACCGTGGTCGTGACGCAGGAGTCTTCGACCGGACTATTCCAGGATGGCGATCGCGTGCGGGTGCTGAACGGCGGTGGCGGCGCGCGCGTGGCGATGGTGACGAATTAAGTTCTTCGCTGCCACCCCGTGGCTGTGAGCGCCAGCGAGTGGACGCACTAGCTCTGCGCTTTGCCCACAGATTTGCTACCGCGTATGGCGTCGCGCCAAGGGCGCGGTTGACGGGAAGGGCGACTTTCCAGGCGCCCGAGACCGGTCGACCAACCGTACTTCGGCGGTTAGAAAGCCGCCGCTCCGGCGAATGCCGACGTGCTTGGCAAGAATTGTGGGCAAGCGCAGCACTAGCTCGGCGAATCAGAGAGGCTCACGCGAACTCAATCCGCGATCCACACCCTGTCGCCCGTTCTCACCTCTTCGTACAGTTCGACCATGTCGTGATTTCGCATCAGCACGCAACCGGCGCTCAGCGGCTCCCCAATCCTGTCTTCGTGATTCGTGCCGTGGATGTAGATATAACGCTGATACGAATCCACGTCACTGCCCCGGTTCACGCCGGGTTCAAGACCGCGGAGCCACAGGATTCGGCTCGTGATCAGGTTTTCGTTGTCGGCCCCCTCCGGCATCTCCCTGAAATGCCGGCCCGTCGGCGCGCGCGATTTGAAGACCATGCCCGGCGGCTGACCCGCGCCAATCCGCTCCGCAATCTCATGCAGCCCGCGCGGCGTACCCAGCGAGCCCTTCACGTTGGACGGCGGTCGCTTGGACGTCGAAATGGCGTAACTCTTAACCAACGCACTCTTGCGGAAAAATTGCAGTGTGGCCGTGCTGATCCGGACGGACAAAACCCGCTCTCCGGGCTTGATGCCCAGCCGCTCGCAAGCTTTGTTGACCTGCTCCATTGGAGACAAACTCGTGAATAACGCATCCATCAATGTTGGCATCGTCGGCGCCACAGGCGCTGTCGGTCAAGAGCTCCTGCGGCTCTTGCACGATCGCAACTTCCCCATGGCCTCGCTGCGGCTCTTCGCCTCGGCCCGGTCGGCGGGCAAAGTCGTCGAGTGTGCCGGCAAAAAATACACCGTCGAGGAGGCGAAGCCCGGTGTTTTCGCGGAGGTCGACGTCGCCTTTTTCGCGGCCGGCGGCGGGCCGACGCGCGCCCTGGCGCCCGATGCGGTGAAGGCCGGCTGCCTGGTCATCGACAAGAGCTCGGCCTTTCGCATGGACCCGGATGTCCCGCTGGTCATTCCGGAAATAAATCCGGAGTGCCTTCGTCAGCACAAGGGCATCATCGCAAATCCGAACTGCTCCACGGCCGTCACGCTCATGGCGCTCTGGCCTCTGCACAAGGCGTTTGGGCTGAAGCGGTATTTTGCGTCCACCTATCAATCGGTGTCCGGCACCGGCGCGGAAGCGGTGCGTGAGCTCGAGCAGCAAATCCAGTCCTATGTGAAGGGCCAGCCGCTCACGCGGAAAGTCTATCCGTACCAGATCGCGTTCAACGTCATCCCGCAGGTGGATTCGTTCGGCCCGAACGGTTACACCGGCGAGGAGACGAAGATGATGCAGGAAAGCCGCAAGATCATGGGGCTGCCAAACCTTCGTGTATCGACAACGACGGTACGGGTGCCGGTGGTGCAGGCGCACTCCGTGGCGGTGAATGCCGAGTTCGAGCGTCCGGTGAGTGTCGAAGCCGCCCGTGCGGCCATCGCGGCCTTCGAAGGCGCGCAGCTCGTCGACGAGCCGGCGAAGTCGGTGTATCCCACGCCGCTCGATTTCACGCGCAAGGTGAAGTGCGGCGTCGGCCGTATCCGGATTGACACTGCGTTCGACAACGGCCTGGCGCTGTGGGTCAGCGGTGACAACCTCTGGAAGGGCGCCGCCTTGAATGCGCTCCAGAACGCCGAGTTGATGGTGCGCGAAGGCTGGCTGAAACATAAGTCCGGCCGGCCATCGCCCGCGCTTGCGACCGTGTGATGGGGTGGGGCTGGTGTGGGCGGGAGGCGTCGCGCTTCGCGCGCGAAGCCACACCTGACATCTTGCGCTGGTTCGAGTTGGCAGGCGCGTCCGGCGCGTGGGATTGACGTGGCACGGGCGTCCCGCCCGTGGGTTTGGAGTGGCATGGGCGTCCCGCCCAGGCTCAGCGCAACATCGCGCGACTTGTGTATAAAGATATGGCGTCCCGCCCGTGGATTTGAGCGGTCGATTGAAACCTGATATGCGCCCTCCGCACGGGGTGCCTGAATAATTCCTTGTCATGCTGGTGTCGCAGCCGTTTTCCTTTCCGTTTGGCCCGGACGTTTAGCTCAGTTGGTTAGAGCATCTCGGTTACACCGAGGGGGTCGGGGGTTCGAGTCCCTCAACGTCCAAGCCGGGTTGATACGGTCGAGTCAGCGCCGGGAGCTGGGCTCCATTGCCGGCCAGGGTGGCTCGATTCCACGCATGCGTCCTCGGCGTGCCGGAGGCGCAAAGCAGAACGATCAAGGCGAAGCCGGAGTGCCGCCTGAATCGCGCTGCAATTGGGTCAGAGCCGTTTCGGTTCGAAGGGGGTCTCCGGCACGCCGGCACGGGCGTTGCCCTCAAACAGTTGCCGCAGGACCCGGCGTGAGTCGGCGTGCCCCGGATCGGCGGCGAGATTGGTGAACTCACCGGGGTCGGCGGTGTGGTCATACAGCTCTGCACCAGTGTCACCGCCGTACCACTCGGTATAGCGCCAGCGGTCGGTTCGGACCGTGCGGCCCATCACGGGCCGGCCATCGCCCGGCCGCAAGATCTGGGTGAAGGCCGCGTGGGGCCACGACTGTCCCGGATTAGCCAGAAGTGGAGCGAGACTCCGGCCGGAGAGCGCCGGGGGCGGGGTGAGTCCGCAGGTTTCCGCGATGGTCGGGTAGATGTCGACAAACTCCACGATCGCGGGGCAGGCCACCCCATTGCCTGCGGCGCCGGGTTTCCGAATGAGAAGCGGCGCACCGGCCGATTGTTCAAAGAGCGTCCGTTTCTGCCAGATGCCCCCGTGCTCGCCGAGATGGTAACCGTGATCACTCCACAGCACGACGAGGGTTTGGTCGGACAGTTGAAGCCGGTCCAGCGCGTCGAGCAGCCGGCCAACCTGTGCGTCGACGAACGAGACGCTGGCATAGTACGCCTGGAGCGCCCGGCGGCACGTGAGTTCGTCGAGCCCGTAGTGCGGCGTGGCATTGTTGTGGGCAAAGGCGATCGGAGGAATGTCGTCCCGATCGCCCGGTGGCGTGGGTGGCAAGTGGATACGATCGAGCGGGTAGAGATCGTGATAGCGCTTGGGTGCGACGTACGGCGTGTGCGGGCGGAAAAAGCCAACGCGGGTGCGCAGGCCGCCCGACCCAAAACCTTCGGCCGAAACGTGCTCACCACCAACCTGACCTACGAGCCGGTGAAAAATCTCCTCCTCGAGGTCGCGTACAACCGCCAGGATTCGACGTCGATCAGCTACGACAGCGCCGAGTTTGCGCGCGTGCAATGGGACACGAACCCGACCACGCTCACGGGCGCGCCAAATCCGCGCGCGCTCCAGCCGTTCATCGAGATGACGCCGAACCAGCATTATCGAAACCAGGGTGTGCTGATATCGATCCGGATCGTGCTTGTTGCGACGATTTCAGAACGCTGAATTTTTACAGGTGGAAGCAGAGGGAGCAGAGGAGGTCCACTTCGTCGGATTTCTCTCTCCTGTGAAAGGCTTTGGTTGCGCCCTCGAGCCGGGGTGCAAAGTGTCCCGGCTAGACCGTCTATGTAATGAACGCGTTTCGACTTTTCATTTTCGCCAGCTGCGTTTCCGCCGGCATCGTCGCGTCGGCCAATACTACACGGCCGGCGCGCGAGCCGGGTGCCGGGCTGCTCTTTTATGCGAAGGCCGACTATGCGTTTGCGAATAACCAGGACGTCATCGCGAATCCGCATATCATCGGAGCTCTCTTTCAGGTGATTTGGAGCGAGGTCGAGAAAGAGGACGGCCGGTGCGACTGGAGAGAACTCGATGGCTGGCTCAAACCGTGGCTCGATGCGAAAAAGAGCGTCGCGATTCGGATCATGTGGGTGACGAGTGGCGCGTGGCCGAAACATTATTACAAAACGCCGACGCCGCGGTGGGTTTGGGCAAAGGGCGCGAAGTTCGCGTTCCTTCAAGCAACACGCACCGAGATACCCCTTGTCTGGGATCCCATCTACAAGAAGTACGCATGGCGGTTTCTCGGGCAGTTCTCGGCGCGCTACGGCGACAATGCCCAACTGCTCTTCGTCGATGCCACGCCGGGCGCCGAAACGAATCCGTATCGCTACGGCCTCGCGAATCCCGCGAACCTCGCGTTCAAGGACACTTATGCGCAGGCGAAGTCGAGCGACGGCAAAGTCTACACCGAGGAGCGCTGGCTCGATACGGTGAAAGAATGGGTCGATGCCTCCACGCGAATCCTTCCGCGCACGCCACTGCTCGTCACGTTGAATGTCGGCAGTCTCCGCGGCACGGATCGGTTGCGCGAAATCGGCGAGTATTGCGTCAGCAAGGGTTGTTACGTGGGTCAGAACGGTCTCGCTGGCCGCAGTTATCAGGACCCGGAAGCGGCGCGAACGAAGGCGTTTCTGGGCTGGGCCGATCGCACGAAGCTATTTTTCGAAATGGTGACGGGCACCGGCGGCCGCGCCGGCACCTTGATGGACGTGATGCAGGCCGCCGGGCGAATTCGCTGTAGTTATCTCAACGTGTACCCGGAAGATGTTCTCCGCGGTACGCGCGGTCAGAAGAATTTCGATCCGGCCTACGAGGAGGCGCTCAAATACGGTGCGGAGAAACTCGGGCGTCAGGCCAAACGCTGACCCGGGATTTCACCGCTCCGAGCAGCCTCCGCGCCGGTCTTTGCTCTGGTCTCTGTTCACTCCCTGAACGTGTTGTTTGCTTGCGCGCGTCTTCACTGCGAGGGCCTCTCGACAATCCCAGAATTAACCGCGAATGGACGCGAATAAACGCGAATTAAAACGACGATACTAGTGGCTGCGAGCGCCCGCGAGTGGATGAAGCACGGATTGCATATTCGAGCCCACTCGCTGGCGCTCGCCGCCACGGAGTTGCTCAGTTTCGAGTTTCTCAATTCGCGTTTATTAGCGTCCATTCGCGGTTAAGTCATCTTGGTTATCGCGTTCGGTTGCGGCTGCGCCGCCCTGTGACCTCGTGGGTCTCATCTACAGATCTTTGGTGGCTCCCGCCCTCCGCCAGGCCGATCGATTCTTCCAGTAGTTGAGCAGAGGATTGGCCGGAGGGCGCGAAAGGATGAAACTGTTCCGCAGCGCCAGCGTGGCTCGGATCGCGGCGCAGGATGTCGCGCAATTTTCGCCGGCCCGCAGCTGTCTGACCGAGCTCGAGCAACGCCAGCGCTTCGAGGAATCGCGCGGTCGTCACGCGCCGAGCCTGCAAATCGTCCTCGAACAGCATCATCGCCGGCAGCGAGGTCGCGAAGTAGTCGATTTTCGCGGGTGTGTTCGCGAGCTGGCGGGCGTGGGTGAGCAATCCACGCAGCAACTTTCCGGCGGCGGCGCGCCGGCCGAGTTTCCTCTCCGCCAGCGCCGCGAAGTAGGTCTTTTCCGAATACTCGGCGACGTGCTTCTCCTGGAAATCGCCCTTGCTCGCGGCGGCAAATCCCCAGGCGGCGCGCGCCGCCGCGTGGTCACCGGCCGCATCGCAGGCGCAGCCCAGCCAAAAATAGACGTCACCCGCATTTGCGAGGAGATGCTTCGCTTCGCCGAGGTTCTCCGGCGACGTCAGCGCCTCTTCAAAATGACGGCGCGCAGCCGCGGCATTGCCGGCCGCCAGTTCGCGCCGGCCAAGTGCGACGTGGGCGCGGACGAACAGTGCGCGCGAGAGCCCCTCGCCGCCTTCCCACGGCTGGAATTTCCGCGCGCACACGAGCGCGAGGGCGTCATCAGCGCGGCCGACGAGCAGCAGCAGCGATCCATATTCGACCGATAGATCGTCGCGCTGGCGCACGAGATCGCGGTGTGCTTCGAGCGCGCGCAACCGTTCCGCGGGGGTTACCCCGATTCGTTTCCACAGTTGATCGCGCTCGTAGAGGAGTCGGGAGTCGGTGCGGTCCAGGGCGAAGGCACGATCATAAGCGTGCCGCGCGCTCCGTGGATCGCGTTGAACATTGAAGTAGCCGATGCCCAGGTTGCGCCATGCGGTCGCGTTCTTCGGTTCGCGTTTCGTCGATCGTTCCCACTGCACGATGGCTTCGCGGTGCCGGCGGCGGTCGTAGAGCAGATTGCCGAGATAATATGCGGCGCGGCCATCGTCCGGTTTCGCCTGCAACGCCCAGGTCAGGATGACGAGTTCCTCGAGGCGTGCGGGGAAGCAGTAATCCGGCGGACTTGCTTTCGCCTTCGCGAGCCACCGGCGCATCGCGATTTTGTCGCCCATGAGATGACACACCCACCCGGCCGTATAGGCGACGAGCGGCGCCGTGCCGGAATTCGGCTCGGGGCTGGCCGATTCAAGCAGCGCGAGCGCTTCCGCCCGGAGTCCGGCGCGAAGCTGATCGTGCACCAGATCGAGACGCGTTTGGGTGTCGCACGCCAGCGTCTCGCCGGCCAGGTGGCGCGCCCACCAATCGAGCGGATCAAGTGACCGCGTTGCTCGGAGCAGCGCGTCCGCCTCGGTCTCGCGGCCGAGCCGGCGCAACACGATCGCCTTGAGATCGCGCGCGCGCAGGTTGTCGGTGTTCACCCGCAGAGCCCGCTCAAGATGATCGAGCGCCGTCGGCCAGTGACCGCGGGCGCAATCGATTTCCGCCAGCGCGTGATAACCAGCCGCCTGCCACGCTTGGTTCCACGCCGCTTTGTAGAACGCGGCATAGGCCTCATCGTCGCGTTGGAGATAACGCAGCGTCAGGCCCAGCGTGTAATACGGCTCGCCATCGTACGGGTTCGGATTGCGCAGAGTGAGCCGCTCGATCGCTGCGCGGGCGTGCCGTTCCGCTTCGTTAACCTCGCCGCGACGCAAATGCCACGCGGCGAGTGCGTGATTGCAGCGGGCATCACCCGGATCGCGCCGCAGCGCTTCACGCCAGTAATTCTCCGGGTGGCGGGTCGCGTGGCGGTACTGTTGCAAGTGCAGTCCGGTGACGAAGAGCTCGTCCGCGCTCGCAATCACCTGCGGCGCGGGCGGCTCGCTCGCCGGCGGCGGGATTTCACCTTGGGGCCGCGGCCGGAGTTGATGACCGATGAGCTTGGTGCCGTCCCGAGCGAGCAACGTCACGCCGAGGTCAGTCGCGCGCGTGCGCGCCGGGAGCGTGAGCTTGGCGATGTGTGGTCGGTCCGGCGCGAGGTCGACGATGCTTTCCTGAATGACCCGGTTTCCTGCCGCGATCCGCAGGGTCGCTGCGGACTGCCGGCGCGTCACAGCGAATCCGATACGGGCCTGCCGGCCATCCACCTGGATGCTCACCGCCGCTTCCACGTTCGCGTGCTGCGCGGGTCCGATTTCGCGGATCGGATACCAAAACTGGCTCCAGGTCTTTGATTCGCCCGGCTGCAGAAACGAGAAGTCCGGCTGGTTATCGGTGTACACGCCGGCCATCAATTCGATGTAGGGCGGATATTCGCCGTTCGCGTCCGGATCGGTCAGGTTGCGATCCCACGCGTAACCAAATTCCTGATTTCCCCAGGTCCACTGCTTCTTTCCGGGCGAGATGTGGTGATTGGCGACATGGATGAGTCCCGCGCGTTGCTTGTGATCGTAGCCGCCGAAGAAATCCTCGTGCGTGCCCATGCACATGTACGACGTCGGCACCGGAATGTTCGCATACCAGCTCAGATCGTTTGCTGCCTGGATCTCACTCATGGACGCGAACTGCCGCGGCTGTTCATCCGGCGGTACGCCGTTTCGAGCGCGTGCCGCGTAATCAACTCCGTAGTACCGGCCGCTCGCCAGCGGATACGAACTCATCGAGCGCTTCGCGTGATCCGCCACAAAATACACGTCGGGCGGAAAGAACGACTGATACGCCTCGTGCACCCGCGTCGCGACATTGGCCCACCACAGAAAGGTTTGGACGAACGGCGTGCGGTTGTAGGCGCGTACTTTCAATTCGATTACGGCCCGTCCCGGGTGCAGGCACACACCGTGCATGCCCTTCATCCGCTGGAGGGGATCGTGCTCGCTCAGCCACACCGTTTTCGAGCCGTCCGCGTGCTCTTCGATCTGCACATCCGCGGGCATGAAGGTGGAAGGCCGGTGGTGTTGCGGCCAGTTGAACTCGATGCCGCCGCTCAGCCACGGCCCAGCCAGCCCGACGAGCGCCGGCTTGATCACATCCTGCCGGTAAATGAAGTCGTATCCGTTGGTTTTGTCCTGCGCGACGTGGATGCGGCCGCCGATCTCCGGGAGCACCATGACGCGGATGAATTCGTTTTCGAGCTGCACCGCATCCCACGTGCGATTGGTTTTCTGCTCGGCAATCCGGTCCGTCACCGGCAGCGGATAAACTTTTCCGCTGCTGCCCTGGTAGACGCGCTTTTCCAGGAACATCGGAAGCTTGTTCGGCGGAAACGGCTCGTAAACCGGCAGCGTGACGGTTTCGCGGCGGACGTGGACAGTGGGGGCAGACATGGAGCAGCAATGCGGCGATGATCGTGGATTCAGTTTTCGCCCCCGGCGCGACCGGTGAACGTGCGAAGAGGGCTGATGATGTCGCGCGCTCAGCCGATGCAACCGTTCTCCGACTCACCAATTTGTCTCGGATTCACGGTGGAACCTGCACGAAAATGGGGAACGGTACGTCGTGGCCGATGCACTCATAAGCGCTAACCCACCGTGGGTGACCTCAAACCAACCCAAAACTTTCAGGTAGTGGCCGGAAAATTCACAGCTCCTATGATAACATCCCACACACTGGGGCAGCCGCCGGGAGTGGCGCCGGTCTTTGACCGGCGTTCCGCCAGCCGGAGACCCAGACCTCCTGATCCCGCGGAATTCGAGTGGGCCGCTATTTGAAGTAGCGCCAGTCTCCGACTGGCGTTCGCCGGTCAGAGACTGGCGCTATGTGGCTCATGCAGGTTCCACGTGTCATCCCATTGTGCCACGCGGATCCGGATGTCGGAGGCTGGCGCTACGGGCGAAAACGCACTCCTTGAACTCCGAAACTCGTTGCGAACAGGTCAAGTTTTTCCAATCCAATCCAACCACAGATGACACAGATAAACGGAGATAACGGCAGCGCTCTGAATCTGTGCCCATCTGTGAAATCTGTGGCTGAATGGGTCTGAGGCAGTGCCTCGCTAGAGTTGTTGGCCACAAAAGGCTCAAGAGACTCAACCCTTCGTGCGATGCTAGTCCGGTTACTCCCGCTGAAAATCCCTGCACTCGTGGGCGTCATCGCGACACTTCTCGCGATCCCGCTTTCGGGCCAAACTGACGGCGTTCTGCCCGCGAGATCTGAACCGAATCTCCGGCTACTCCCTTCGCGTGAACAATACATCCTGATCAACCTTTCCGCCGCGGAGGGTGAGCCGGTGATGGAGCGGATCGCGCGCGAGTTCAAAGCTCCTGCCGGAAGCCGGGTGCGGATTGGTGTCGGACGGATCTTCTCCTACTTCGGGCGAGGCAGCGATCGGCTGGAGGAAAGACTGCGGGACTTCTTGAATCTCTGCCTGAAACACGATCTACCGGTGTTGATTGCGCTGGATGGCGAATATTGGTGGGAGGATCGTCCGGATCTGTGGAACTGGTGGCGGCCCGACCACCCGGGTTACAATCAAGCCAATCGAGAAAACGTCGAGTGGTCGTCATGGGATCCGGCGGACGGGCTGAAGATCGCGTGGCTGAACTGGGGCCAGCAACTCCGTGTTCTGCCCCCGCCAAATCTGATGAGCCTGCGCTACCGCGCTGCCTGCCACGAAGAGATGCGCAAAGTCGTGCCGATCGTGACCGATTGGTGGAAGAGCCTGCCGCCCGACAAGCAGCACCTGTTCGTCGGCCTGAAGGTCGGCTGGGAGTCGTCCATCGGCGTGAACAAATTCTATTATCCCAACGGCAACGACCTGCTCGAACGGCCCGTCGGCGAGGATCCGCGGACCGGGATCAAAGCGAACGAAATCCCCGCACGCGGTGTCATGCAAATTGGATACGCGGCCCTGAAAACCTCCGGCCTGCGCACCAGCGGCGAGATTCGGGAGGAGGACTTGGTCGAGGTTGTGCGCCGGCACGTGACGGATCTCTCTGCCGTGGCCGCGAAGTTGGGCATGCCACGTGATCATCTCTTCACGCACGTCGCCGGTTGGAAGGAGGGCGAACTGCTCTATGACGCCGCCGTGAATGAGTTTTCCTCGCCGGGTTGGAGTTTTTACCGGCATGCGCGCAATCCGTCGAATGACACTGGCGTGCAGCGGGCGTGGGCGCTGAGCGACGCTCCCTATTGGGCCGCGGTTGAATGGCTGCATCAGGGACCCGGCACGTCGGCCGCCTGGCGTGCGTCGCTCGAAGCCACCCTGGCCGATCCGCGCTGCCGGTTCCTGTGCATCTTCAACTGGAAAAACATCGTGGATCGGCCCTTCGCCCTCGATGCGATTCGTGCCGTGATCGCGCGGGAGCAGGACGCGGGCCGGTGACTTCCCGGGCGGGGACGAGTGGCCGCAAGGGCACGCCGTCAGGGGAAAATATTTGCGAGTTGGATGAGAAGATCGGCCACCGCTTCACCGCGGACCCAGGGCGAATGCAGCTGAGGTAATAACTCATTTCTGCATATGGTATTAACTCATAAGTGTGGACATGGGCTGAGAAACGATTCACACCGTGGGAATGATGCTCCCGCTGCCCGCCAGCCGACCGGTAACGCCGTTGCCC
>JBBRCR010000249.1:0-12325 GCA_038204695.1 Opitutales bacterium
CGGGCGGTCTCCGAACGCGCTCCACGCGAGGGCGTGGATCGAGCCGTTGAAGGCCAAGTTTGATCCGAAATGACGGACTCCCTCCAGCCACGCGGGCGCGTGAGCCAGGTAGGGCAACACTGGCAACGCGACGGCCAGCACTCCGAGCCAGACCGTGCGCCAGCCGCCGCGTCGAAGCAGGATCGGCAGCAGGATGATAGCGACGAGCTTCATTTGCACGGCGAGCGCAAACGCGATCCAACACCAGCGGAGCGATTTTCGCTCGTGCAACCAGAGCGCAAGCAGCACGAAGAAGAGCAGCATCGCATCGAAGTGGGCTTCGCCGGCAAAACCGATCAGCGGAATCGGATTGAACGCATAGAGTCCGGCCAGCCACGGCGCTTGCCCGCGGGCCGCGAGCATGGCGATCAACAGCGCGACTACGCCGAGGTCAAAACCGATGAACACCACCTTCAACGCGATGGGATGATACCAGAGCCCACCGACCGCCGCGAAAGTCCATTCCGCGACGGGCGGATAGATCGTGCGGAGTTCTTTCTGGTTCATGCCGTCCCAATAGCGGTCGCGGAACGGCTCCCATGCGGGGTCAGACGCGACGCGGGCATACGGGCTCTCGCCCTCCCGCACCAGACGGCCTTCCCACAAATACCGGTTCGCGTCCGAATCCGCCGGGTGCGCCAGCAGCGCCAGTCGCGCCAGAAGCGCGACGAGCAGCACGCTCACGACGGCGGTGTGCCGTGGTTGGCCGCGCGGCCACAAGAAAGTTACGGCCAGCCCGGCAGGAAGCAGCAGGGCGAACCCCGCAATCCGCGCAGACGGATGCGCGTGAATCCACGCAACGTTTCCCATCGCCACGCACCCCAAAAGCAATCCGCCCACGGCCGCGAGGAACAGTCGCTGCCGGACACCGCCGTGATTCGCAGCCGCGTTTGCCATTCCAGTCCCATTGATCGGCGAGGCGTCGAGCGGTTGCGCGCGCATGGTGCGGGATTCCCGCTGTTCCAGAAACCCAAACACGGCGACGGTCAGGAAACTGGCCGCATACACCGCAAGGAAGGACCCGATCACAAATCGCCCGGTGCTCAGATAGGCCAACAGCGCGAGCGAGGCTACGGCATAGACGCCGATGAGGAGGAACGATACCATGGCTCACACGGCATGGGTGAGATTGGGCCAGGCCTCGCGCAGGACCGAAGAAGTCTCGTTCTCCAGATGGCGCCGCAGACTCTCCACATCGTCGATGTCTTCTTTGACGGACAGCAACTGATGCGAAAGACCGCTCGCCGCGATCCGTTCCACGGTCTGTTGGAGCACATGTTCGGAACTCCACGCGATGCCTTCGAAGAGCTGCGGTGCCGGACGCCGCAAACCGATGAGATAGTATCCGCCATCCGCGGCCGGGCCGAGCACGACATCGGTCTTGCGCAAGCGGCGCGCGGCCTCGGCAAGGCAGGCGCCATCGAGTCCGGGGCAGTCTGGCACCGACAGCGAAGATGTCCCGTCCCGCCGCGCCGGAAGGCACCGGCAAAGGCCCCGCCAAGGCGCTGGCCCAAATCTCCGCCCGATTGCACGCAGTAGTGGTAGTTGGTCCCGAGCCAGTCGCGCATTTCGCGACCGGCCCCACGCGGCGCATAGTGCACCTCGATGCGAAACGTCTGGGGCACGCTGCGCAACTGGCGCTCGGCCATGACCCGGTAAATTCTTGTGGCCTGGTCGTAGCCCACCTGCCGTCCCAAGCGCGTCTTCACGTAGCCCGGGCGCGGGGCCTTTAGGATGGCCATGACCACCGGCCGAATTCGGGCGGAGGAGGCCACAGGCGATTCAAAACAGGCGCTTGAACAAGCCCGGCGAGTAACTTGCGCCCCGGCCACTGGCATCGTTCAGGCCCCAATGGTAGTCCTGATACGTGACGCTGAATTCCCCGCGGCGAAAAAAGTCACCTGCTTTCGCCGGGCCGTATTCCGCCAGCACTTGGTTCAGCGCACCGGGTCCGGTGAAGTCGTCCTTGAACCATTTGAAGATGGCCGACACCGAGACGGTCTTGGCGGCGGGATCGAAACGATTCAGATCCTCACGTCCGAGCCAGGCGCGGTAGGCTTGGCCGGTGAGCGCCGCGAGATTTGCCGCCGTGTAGGCTTCGCGTTGAAGGGGCGGACAACTGCGCGCGGCGCAGACGATGGTGGCGTGGACTTTCCAGCCGAAGAGCGGGCGGAGATTTTTGTGCTCGATTTCGTCGAGGGAGACGACGCGCCCGCCAAGATTCCACCGGGCCTTGCCCCACGAATTGTCGAGTTCGCGGATGCTTTCCGTCGGGAAGTTTTGCAGAATCCAGCGAATCGTGAGGGCGTTGTAGAGATTGATCAGCGACGCTATCTCGGCGTCCCCGGTGGCAGGCTTCGCCGAAGCGTCGGCATACTTGGCGATAAACGCTTCGAGGGCGGCCATGTCCCCCGGGTTCGCCTTCCAGGCGGTGTAGGCGACGAGCCCCCGGTCATTGACGTGCTTCTTGAGGAGCGAGTCCCACGGCGCAGAATCTAATCCAGCCGGAACACGCACGGTGGGAGCCGCGACGGCTGTCGCGGCGCTAAACAAAAGCATGCAACTGACAGCGACAGCGGCTGAGCGCGAAAAAAGGCGAAGGAATTTCATGAAGACGAAGAGGCTCTAGCCGTTCACTGCGACAGCCATCGGCCGACGTTCTGCTTCGATGGCACCACCGCAGCTCGAACCGGCCCCCGCGGTGCAGCCAAAACAATGCCGTCCGGTGGCGATGGACTGACCCTCGAGCAATTCGGGATTCACGTCCCACAGGTGACTTCGGTCACGCGTCCCGCCGAGCGGCAGATCCATCATCTGGTTGAAATCGCAGTCGAACACTTCGCCGCGCCAGCTCACGTTGATTGTGTCGCGACACATGAGGCCGTGAACCGTCGCCGGATTGAATGACTCGAGGAGCAGTTGGAGGTATTCCTCGTATTTGCCGCTGTGCCGCAACCACGAGGCGAAGCGCGCGACGGGCAGATTCGTAATCGTGTAGAGTCGGTTGAATTCGATCCCAAAATGGGTCTGTAATTCGCGTTTGTAGTCATCCTCAAGTTCTTCCTGTGGGCCAGGAAGCTTTGCCCCGCTCGGATTGAAAACCAAATGCAGCGGGAGGTGGGGCTTGATCCCGTAGCCAACCGCATTGAGGCGCTGCAGTGCGGTGATGCTGGAGTCGAAGACGCCTTCGCCGCGTTGCGCGTTGACGTTCTCCGCCGAGTAGCAGGGCATCGAGGCGACGATTTCGACGCGGTGCTGCGCCAAGAACTCCGGGAGGTCTTCGTATCCCGGTTGGAGGAGGATAGTAAGATTGCAACGGTCGATGATGGTTTCGACGCCATCGGTGGCGCGCAGGCGCTCGATCAAGGATCGAAAACTCGGCAGCATCTCCGGCGCGCCTCCGGTGAGGTCGACGACCGGGAGCTTTGCCTTGGCCTGCCACGCCAGAATCAAGTCAATCGTGGCCGGTTGCATGATCTCTTTTCTGCCTGGTCCGGCGTTCACATGGCAGTGAACGCAGGTGAGATTGCAAAGTTTGCCGACGTTGATCTGGAGCACGCGGGGGCGAGTGCGGCGCAAGCTTAGGCCGCGTGCATGCAGTGTGGCGTCAAAAGCGTTCATGAGATGCGATGGAGAAAGTAATAAATGATCGCCGCGACTAAGCCGGCCGCCGGGAGCGTGACTACCCAGGCGAGCAACATGTCTCGCACGGTGCTCCATTGCACCTGGCCGGCGTCGCGGCGAAGTCCGAGGCCGACGATGGCCGCGCTGCTGACATGCGTGGTGGAAACGGGTAGAGCCAGGCGCGACGCAAAGATTACGAGTAGAGATGTCACCAGATTCGCGGAAAACCCCTCCATCGGCTCCATGCGGGTAACCTTTTGCGCGAGCGTCTCGGTGACTTTGAATCCGCGCAACAAACTGCCCGCGGTCATCGCGACGGCGATCAGCATGAAGGACCACGAGAGCGGCAGATCGAGTGCGACTCCGGCAATCACGCCGAGGCCGAGAACCTTGGGCGCATCGTTCAACCCGCGCGCGAACGCAGTGGTCCCGGCCGTCAGCCAGTGCAATCCGTCCACCACGGAAACGCCGGCCACAGTCACGGGCGAACGTTCACACGCCGCCTTCTCCGCAACCATGATTTCGCCGGGACCGGTCATCGCCGCGACGGTGCCGTCGCAAGCGCAGGCGCGGGCGGGCTGCTGGACACAGACACAGTAACCCTCCCACCGCCGCAACCCGGCGCGCACGATCGGAAACACGGCGAATACCAGCGCGAGCGACAGGAGCGGGCTCGCGGCGAGTGGCACCGCGATCCTGGCAAGGAGAAACGACCATTGAATTCCGGAGAATCCCGCGGCCACTACGCCGGCGCCGATCAACCCGCCGGTGATGGCGTGCGTGGTTGAAACCGGCAGCCCGGTGGTCGTGGCGATCCCGATCCAAGCGAGGGCGCCCAACGCGACACTCAGGATGAACGCGGGGCCTTCCGGTGTTACCGCGAGCAGGCCCTTCCCGCTGAATGCGGCAACCAGTCCTTGTGAAGCCAGCGCGGCACACGCGGCGCCGGCAAACGTCCAGAGGCTGCCCCAGACGATGGCGGTCCGCAGCCGGGTCACGCCGCTGCCGACCAGAGTCGCAATCGACTTGGACACGTCGTTGGCCCCGTTGAAAAAACCGACCGCCAACATCACGGCGAAAAGTGCGAGCGGGAGCATTAGCAGCAACTCCCGTTTCCTCCGTCGCAGCAGATCGACGCGGCCGTCGTCGCGCGGTAGTCGTGTCCCTTGGATTCACGCGGATCGCGCAGCGCGGTGCGGCGGCAATCGAAAGGTTTCGCGGCTTCGAGCGCGATGGGAGTCAGCGGCGGCACCAACTCGAAGTGCTCGCGGTAGGGCGCCTTGGCATAAAGACTGAAGGTCTTGTCGCATACGGCGTGACGTACGCCGCGCCGCAACCGATGACCGTCGTCGTCGAGCACCTCTTTGAACGGTCCCTTGTAAATGACGGCCTGGTTGCGCTCCAAACATTCGCCCTGCTTGCCCTTGAAGGCGCGAACCGTGACCGAGCGAAATTCGAAGCCCTGCACCGTGCGCCAAGGCTGCGCATCGCGCTTGACCAGCTCGATGCCGTAGAATCCGGCCTTCTCGAAAGCAGAGAGAAACTCGGTCTCCGGCAATGCGCCGGAGATGCAACCGCTCCAAAGTTCCGGATCGCGCTGCATCGCCGCCGGCACCGGTTCGTCGCTCACGATATCGGAGATCACCGCCCGGCCGCCGAGCCGGAGCACCCGGAAGATTTCCTCGAAGAGTTTTCCCTTGCTGGCGGGATCGACAAGATTGAGGACGCAGTTCGAGACCACGACATCGACGGAGTCGTCCGCGATCAACGGTTGCTCGCGGCGCAACCGATCGGCGAGCCGCTCCGCTTCCAGCCATGCACCGGAGCCGGTGAGCGGATGCGCGCGCAGTGTCTCATCCAGTCGTTCGAGATTGAGGGCGAGGTCCTGGATGCGCCCCTTGCGGAACTCGACGTTCCCGTAACCGATGCGCTCCGCAACGACCGGGGCGTTGCGCCGGGCCACTTCCAGCATCTCATCGGTCATATCGACGCCGATGACACGGCCTTCGACCCCGACGACTTGCGAGGCGATGAAACAAATTTTTCCGGTGCCCGATCCGAGATCGAGCACCGTGTCTCCGGGATGCAC
Source organism: Opitutales bacterium (assembly GCA_038204695.1). GTDB lineage: Bacteria > Verrucomicrobiota > Verrucomicrobiia > Opitutales > Opitutaceae > ER46. Next base: position 5,753 of record JBBRCR010000249.1, read on the forward strand.
CCAGCGCGATGGGTCGCCGCAACCGTAGTCGCGCTCGATGACCTCGGCGGGAATCAATTTAAGGAATCGCGGATCGTAATCGACGGGGCAGCAGAGTGCGGCTTCGGCCCGATGGGCGGCATTGGCGTAACGTTTGCGCACAGAAGTTTCGATTATCATATCGGCGGGTGAGATTTTAGAAACTAGGCCCGGAAGTAACGTTCGATATCGGGTGCTTTACCCGCTTCGACCGGCACACCGAGAACGTAACCGCGGCCCTGTTCCTGCCAAAGGGCGAGAGACCAGTTTCCGGAACGCTCAAGCCGGGGTTGCCCCATCCCGGGGAGGCCCGAGCCCTTGATCCCAGCGGGTGGCTGTTCGAACACGTAAAGGTGAACCATTTTCATGTCGTCACCGACAAAACAGACGAGCGACACCTTCCCCCGGGATGTCTTCCAGGTCTCGCAGCCGAGCACGGCCAATTTCTCCAAACCCGGCGGCAGGCGATCGGGTAGCGGCCCGCCTTTTTCGGAAATCCACGAACGAAGTTTCGAGTAATCCGAAGACATCAGCCCGATGGAGGCGTGATGATCCGAGAGATTGGCTGCGAGTTCGGCCAATGAAGCGCTTTCGGGCAGGGCCAACCCGCCGCGACCCTGCAGACCAATTCGAACCGCGAAGAGGACGGCGATGCTCGCCGCGAGAGCCAGCGGCCACAACCAGCGAATCCGGCGAGTCCGCGTTGCCCCCATGGTGGTTTGGATCATTGCCTTGCCATCGGCGGGTCCCTTGACGTTCGCAAAGGCCGAGGCGACTTGCGCGTCGAATTCCTGTTGCTCCGCGAGCCATGCGCGGAGGACCGGGTCTGACTCGGCCTGTTTCAGCGCCTCGCGAAACAGCGGATCGTGAGCGTCCGTGCCGTTCGAACGATAGACGCTCAGAATGAGCTTAGCTTTGTTGTTATCCATGTTGCTCTCCTTTCGCCGGCCGCATCGGGACCACTTTGCCGGGTCCGGCAGCCGCAATTTGTAATTTGGTGCGAAGTTGCTCTTTCCCGCGCGCGATGCGCGACATCACCGTCCCGATGGGGACCTTGAGGATTTCGGCGATATCCTTGTAGGAATGACTTTCGAGGTAAAAAAGACTGACGGGTGCCCGGAAGGTTTCGTCGAGCATGCCAAGCGCCGCGATCACGGTCGCCGCATCGATCCCTGAACCAGCCGTCGGCCGGGCCACGGGCTGCTTGTCGAGTGCCGCCTCGACCTCACCGAGCACCTCACGCTGTTTTAGGCGCCGCGAATCGAGAAACTCGCGATAGAGGACCATGAAGAGCCAAGACTTGGCGCGGTCCTTGTCCCGGAGCGTGTGTCCCTTTTCCGCCCACTTGGCGAAGGCCTGTTGGGTCAGATCGAGCGCATCGTCTCCGTTTCGCGCCAAGCTGAGCGCGAAGCGGTAGAGCGGGTCATACCACGCGTCAATCAGTTGCTGGAATGTAGAGGCTTCCATCTGGGAGTTGGGACGGAGCATGCGCCCCTTTATTCCCGAGGAATTTGAAATCTTATTCGATGATCGAATTGCTCGCTGGGGGCGTTGCTGGATCGGTAGCAGCGAGGGTCAGCCACTACGATACTTCAAGCTGGTCGCCGAGAAGTGGCGGGAAGGTTTATCCCTGACTCCTGCGGGCGGTCCACATCCATTACAATGGTCGAACCAGGCTGGGCGCATCTGCCGGTTGGCGGCGTGAGTGGCACGGGCGTCCCGCCCGTGAATTACGTGACGTATAGCAATATTGGGCGGGACGCCCATGCCATTTCAGAACTCCGCCACCGACCCCTGCTATGGGGAAAGGAAGTCAAGCGTGTGTTGAGGTGATTTGTTTTTTTCTTCTTAGCGGTTCGGGTTTGGGGAGGGTCGGGGCGACAAGGCGCTCTGAAGCGGGGTTGCGGTGGATTCTGAAGCGGTTCCTCTCTGCAAGCGGTCCGGAATCTCCGGGGCTCATCCTGCTATCCGCGCGTGGTGGTGCCAGCGCACTATGACAAATTCGAGTCGAAGAGAAGAACGAGTTGGCGCCCCAACTTTGGAACGGGCATCAAAGCCCAGGGGTCAGAACGGGCGCCAACCCGCTCCAAAAGGGAGAAAAAACGGGTGGTTGCTGCGGTGGTACTTCGCTGGATTATGCGGCGACAGGCTGCGGGGCAGTGACGGGTGGCGGCGCCTTGCCGCGCAACACGTAGGCGCTGGGCCAGCTCATTTGGAGGCCCAGTTTCTCGGCCGTTGTGCGGCCCGTTCGGATACGCCACCAGTCGACGATGAACTGCCTCGCCAGGCCGACCCAGAGTTTCTTGCGCGTCGCTTTGTCGCCTTTGCGCCTGGCGGTATCGAGCGCCGCCCGGCGCGACTGGAAGGGCTTTATAGTTGGGCTGGAATTGTTGCAGCCGCCAGCTCGCCTCGATGAGGATGTGACGCACGCGCGGGTTGCCGTGCTTGGTGATAGCGCCGCGATGGCGGCGTTCCCCGGAGGAATCCTCGCTGGGCACCAGCCCTGTATAGCTCGCGACGTGCCGGCGGTTCTCGAATCGCGTCCCATCGACAATCTCCCGATCGAGAATCTGGGCGCTGAGCGCGCCCAGGCCGGTGGGCAACTCCTGGGTCTGGGCGGACTCGATTTGCTCGCTGCGCACGTCCAGCGGTTCGTTCACCACCAGCGTGATTCGCGGAAAGCCTTCCAGCAAGGTGAACAAAAATTCGGGCAGTTCCCGCCGCAGCGATTCGAACTTCCTGGCCCGCCACCACTCGTCGGGCAGGTCATGCCCGTAATAGCGCGCACAGCTCAGTCCTTGGGCGGCCAAGCGCTTGCGGTGTTCCAAAAGCGGTTCGCGTTGGCGGCTGACACTGCGGGATCTTTCTTCAGCCTCAGCGGGCACACGAATGCTCGTGAGCGCCGCGGTGTTCCCGGCCACATACCGATCCAGGCACGAGAGTAACGCCAGCGCATCTCGCCGGTCGGTCTTCACCTTCTTGCTCTACTCATCCCAATTGCGCGGACGCACGACCAGATTCTTAACGCCCAGACCTACCAGGCGCCGGTGCAGAACAAACCCAAACGGTCCGGCCTCATAGCAACAGTGCACCTCGTCGGCGAGTTGGGTCTGTTTGGCCATCCAGGCGACAAACGCCTCCGGCGAGAAGCGCTGCGGCGGCGGTGGGGAGCTTCCGTCGAGCTGTCGCACGACGACGTGCTCCCGCCAGTGCACATCGACGCCGAGCTTGATTACGCGGTGTGGTTTTACGCCTTGCGGGGCAGCTGCGGCCGGAGTGGTCTGTGTATCGTTAGTTGTCATACGTGGTCAGGTTAAGGGCTCAGGGCCCGCCTGACCACCCCATGTCAACTTTCGACGGCCCCGGCGTTCGGCGAGGCCGCGCGGTTTCGCATTCGCACACCGCGCATCAGAAACGCCGGTCGGAGACGCGGCGCTACTTCGGAGTCGGAATGTCGTTCGGAGTCGTAATCTCGTTCGAAATCGGAATGTCGTTCGGAGTCGTAATCTCGTTCGAAAGGAGCAGTTCGAAAGGAGCGGTTCGAAAGTAGCGCCAGTCTCTGACTGGCGTCTCGAGTGACCGCGCGGCGTCCGGCGAGGCCCCGCGGTTTCGCATTCGCAGACCGCGCATCAGAAACGCCGGTCGGAGACACGGCGCTACTTCGGAGTCGGAATGTCGTTCGGAGTCGTAATCTCGTTCGAAATCGGAATGTCGTTCGGAGTCGGAAGGTCGTTCGAAAGGAGCGGTTCGAAAGTACCGGTTCGAAAGTAGCGCCAGTCTCCGACTGGCGTCTCGAGTGACCGCGCGGCGTCCGGCGAGGCACCCGCGGTTTCGCATTCGTCTCCGACTGGCGTCCGGCGCATCCTTCATCGCTTCACCGGGTCGCGTTCCCTGGCCATCAGGGCAAGCAGCGGGTCGTCGATCGCGCGCTGCCAGGCATAGAGCCGCTCCTGCAACTCCGCCCGGGCGGCGTCGCCCTCCGGCGTGGTGGTGATGCCGGCCCGCGCCCGGTATAGGTTTCGTTCCTCCTGCGGGTCGTTCGCCAGATCGTAGAGCTCGTCGAGTTCGAACGACAGATAATGTCGGACCAGCTTCCACCGTTCCGTGCGAATCATCCGCATGTACGCCAGCGCGCCGCTGTGAAGATCGTACTGCGCGAACATGGCGTCGCGCCACGGAATCGTCCGCCCGCGCAGCAGCGGCGAATAGTCCTCGCCATGCTGTTTCACGTCCGGCGGAATCGGGACGCCCACGAGCCCGAGCAGCGTCGCAAAAAGATCGATGGTGGAGAAGGGCTGCTTCGTTTCCGTGCCGGCGGGAATCACGCCCGGCCAGCGAACGAGAAAGGGGATGCGGATCGATTCATCGAACATGTTGGGCCGTTTTGTATTCGGCGGCATCCCCTTCACCAGCCACCAGGCGTTGCCCTTCGTGTGCAACCCATGATGCCCGATCATGTAACCGTGATCACTGGTGAAAACCACGACGGTCTTCTCCGCGAGCCGCAGCTCGTCGAGCTTCGCCAGCAGCCGGCCCACATTGCGATCGACGGCATGAATCGCCGTGTAATAGCCACGGGTCAGGTCCTCCACTTCGCGGGGATCCAGGCCCTCCCGTTGCGGAACGGTCAAGGGACGCCCGCGCAGCGCGGCGTTGTCCACCTCGGGCATCGGGCCGTAGCGCAGGTGCGGCTCGCGGAAATGCAGCGCCAGCGCGAAGGCGCGATTGCGGCTCTCCTCCACGAAACGCAGCGCGTTGTCGGTGAGAATGTCGGAGACGGGACCCTTGAACTGCTTCACCGTGCCGTCCTCCTCGATCTTCGGATCCATCGGCGTGTTGAATCCGCCGACGAAGCCGAAGAAGTGATCGAAGCCATGCTTCGTCGGATGAAACTGCGGCTGGATGCCAAGGTGCCACTTCCCGATGAGACCCGTCCGGTAGCCGTGCCGCTGGAGGACTTCCGGCCAGGTGGTCGCTTCGGGCGGCAACCCGAAGCCGGCGTTCTCCTCGGGCCCGGACAGAAAGTCTGTAATGCCAAGCTGGGTACCGTAGCGGCCGGTGAGCAGCGTCGCGCGGCTGGGCGAACAGACCGGCGTGGCGACGAAGGCGTTGCGCACGAGCACGCCCGCGCGCGCCAGCTGGTCCAGGTTGGGCGTCACGACATCCGGGTGGCCGTAGGCGCCCACGCCCCACGACGCCTGATCGTCGGTCAGGATGAAGAGGAGGTTTGGTTTTTCAGGCGCGGGGGCCGCGGCGAAAAGTGCCGTCGCACCGCACGCGATTCCTGCAAGGATGAGTCGGAGGGCGGCGGCGGGATGAGAGCGGTGAGGCGACATGGGCGTAAAGGGAAGGCAGCGGGTGGCAGGCATGGGTGGCGTGACTTGGGGTGGCAATCGGGCGTCCGGGCGCAGGCGCCCGCGGAAAATACAGGTCGGGTCAGTTCACAATGTCGGTGGGCTTCAGTTCGCGGAGCCGGAGGTTTCTCCAGCGGACGCGGAACGACTGGCCGGACTCGGTCCTCATCCGGTGGACCTGCAGCCCGATGAATCCGGTTGCGTCCAGCGTATCCTGAAAATCAGCACAAGGAATGCCGTTGACCCACGAGCGGATGCGATCGCCCTGGGCGACGATTCGGAAGTGGTTCCAGGCGCCGGTCCGGAAGGCGGCGCATGCCCCCGGCTTCATCGAGAGATCGTCGTGCCACTTGTTCCAGCGTCCCTCGTCCCAGAAGTTGCCGGAGGTGCACGAACCGTTGGCGGCAACCTCGCACTGGTAGCCATACACTTCGCCTTTCTCGCGGATCCGATCCGGTGGCGAAGCCTGGGGCGTGTCTTTGGCATAAACGTGACTGCGGATCTGCACACCGGAGTTCAATTCGGGATCGCAGAACACCTCGAACTGGAATTCGAAATCCGCGTAGTCGCGTGTCGTGCAGAGAAAGGTGTTTCGGCTGGGACCCATGGCGGTGGTCCCGACGATCTGGCCGTCCTCGACGTGAAACGGCGCGGTGCCGCCCTGCACGACCCAGTGGTCGGGCGCCTTGCCGTCGAAAAGTGAAATCCAGCCGGGGCCCGCGCCGGGCTTACCATCGCGGCCCACGGCAAGGGCGGCGGGAATCGAGATGAAGAACAGGAGTCGTAACAGGATCATGGTGACGCCTACCGGAGGTTGGCCGGCGACGGGCATCCATTCTCGCGGATATCGCAAAACTTGTCGTGGACTGGAGCGGAAATTCGTCTGGCGTGGGTGGAATGGTTTTTCGCCGCCGTTTCCGCCGGGCGCCGGCCAATTTCCGCTGATGTCAGCGACGGCACCCGTGGATCGACTATCATCGGGCTCACATTCATGAACGAAACCCACGTATATTTCGGCGTCGAGATTGGTGGCACGAAGCTCCAGGTGATTGCCGCCTCGGGCGACGGAGTGGTGCTGCGCCAGCGCCGGACGAGCGTGCGGCGTGGCGAAGGGGCCGGTGTCATCCGGGACGCGGTGCTCGCCGAGATGCTCGCCTTGCGCGAGGAATTCGAGCCGGCGGCGGTGGGGGTGGGCTTCGGC
>JBBRCR010000250.1:0-12237 GCA_038204695.1 Opitutales bacterium
CACAGTCCATCGCGGCACCGTGGAGAAGGCCGGGCCGTAAGTCCCGCTAAAAACGCCACCCCCTCAGAGATTTTTTCCGTCCGTCAAACGGTCGAAAGCGCAACGAAATCTATGTGACATTAGGCGGGACGCCCGTGCCACATCAAACCCACGGGCGGGACGCCCGTGCCACTTTACTCGTCATGTCGTTCACGGGCGGGACGTCCGTGCCACTTCAGATCCAGCCACTCGCTGGCGCGCGCAGCCACTTTGCCGCAGCCACCGCTCGTCGCTCCACTCACACGTCGCGGACGCAACGAAAACCCAGGTTGGTCGTCGCACTGTCGGGCGTATTGCTGCTGCGCGCATCCGTGCGATAACGATTGCAGTAGCTGGCGTGACACAAGTACGAGCCGCCCCGCATCACGCGACGCTCGCCCTTCTCTGGCCCGGCGGGATTCTCGACGGGACTGCGGCGGTAATATCCGGCCTCGAACCAGTCGGCGCACCATTCCCAGACGTTACCAGTTACCTGATACAGCCCGAAGCCATTGGGTTTGTAACTCCGAGCGGGCGCCGGCCCGTAATGGCCGTCCGCCTTCGTATTCCCGGTGGGGAAGGTACCCTGCCACACGTTCATCATGTGCCGCCCGCCAGGTTCGAGTTCATCGCCCCAGGGAAATCGATTTTGCAGCAGACCGCCGCGCGCCGCCCGCTCCCACTCCGCCTCGGTGGGCAGCCGCTTTCCCGCCCAGGTGGCGTACGCGACAGCATCGTTCCAGGAAACGTGGATCACCGGATGATCCCAGCGTTGTTTAATGTTGGAGCCCGGCCCCTCCGGATGACGCCACGTGGCCCCCTCGACGCGGTTCCACCATTCGCTCCCGAGCACCGTCGCGCGCACGCTCGTGGCCTTTTGCGCCGGAGATAAATGACCAAAAAAAACAAAGCTCCAGCCGTAGCGTTCAGACTCGGTCTTGTAACGGGTGGCGTTCACGAACGCGTTGAACTGCTCGTTCGTCACGCACGTCGCATCGATGTAGAAAGGACGCAGGACCACGCGATGCGCCGGACCTTCGCCATCCGGCGCGAATCCATAATTGCCATCGGTCCCCATTAAAAACTCGCCCTCTGGAATCAATCGCATGCCGTCAGTCGAGCCGTTCGTCGCACGTGCGGACGCGCCGGCCGCCGCCATGGCTGCGGAGGGCCCCGTGCCGCGCATCGGGGCGCAGCACAGCGGCTTCGGCGGGGGTTCGGTGGGTTGATCGGCCATGACCTCGGCGCAACGAAACTGAATGGGCGTCCGCAGTCAAAGCCGCCGCGGCCATTGATCCCGGGCCGTTCGCGCGTGTCCCGCGGGTGAAACGATGGGCAGTTTTGCCAAAAACCGGTTGCACACCGCGGGGCGCTTGCGCGTGATGGACGCCGCCACATTTTATCGGCGCCGCGTCCCGCCCCCCAATGAATCCTGCCGCTGCTGAACAGAAACCACGCAAACCGCTGCCCATAATCGGGTGGAGCATCGTCGCGCTGATGGGCGCACTCTCCATCGCCATCCTGGCGTGGTCACGCGGTGAGCCCGTCAACGCCCTGTGGATGGTCATCGCCGCCGTGTGTGTCTTCGCGATCAGCTATCGCTTCCACTCCGCATGGCTCATGGCGAAGGTGCTCACGCTCGATGATCTTCGCGCGACACCGGCGCAGGTGCATGCGGATGGTCGCGACTATGTCCAGACGAACAAGTGGGTGGTTTTCGGCCACCATTTCGCGGCGATTGCCGGCCCGGGTCCGCTCGTCGGACCGGTGCTGGCCGCCCAGTTTGGCTACCTGCCGGGAATGTTGTGGATGCTCATCGGGGCGACGCTTGGTGGTGCGGTCCATGATTCGGTGGTTCTCTTCTGTTCCACGCGTCGACGCGGAAAGTCGCTCGGCCAGATGGTGCGCGACGAGGTCGGGCCGTTCGCGGGCACCGTCGCGCTCGTGAGCATCATAGCGATCATGATCATCCTGCTGGCGGTCCTCGCGCTGGTCGTGGTGAAGGCGCTGGCGGAAAGTCCGTGGGGGCTGTTCACCATCGCGGCCACCATGCCGATCGCGATCGTGATGGGAATCGCGATGAAGAGCACCGGTCATGGCGGCAAGGCCCTGGGCTGGATCAGCGCCTTCGGCGTGATCGCGCTGCTGGGGGCGGTGTGGACCGGACAGTATCTGCACGGCACCGAACTCGAAAAATGGCTCACGCTGCGCGGCACGACGCTTGCGTGGTGGATTATGGGATACGGCTTCCTCGCCTCGGTGCTGCCGGTCTGGCTGCTGCTCGCGCCCCGCGATTACCTCAGCACGTTCATGAAGATTGGCACGGTGATCGCCCTCGGCATTGCGGTGGTCGTGCTGGCGCCAACCCTGAAGATGCCGGCCGTCACCAAGTTCATCGACGGCACCGGGCCCGTGTTCGCCGGACCCGTGTTTCCCTTCTGTTTCATCACGATCGCCTGCGCCGCGATCTCCGGCTTTCACGCGCTGGTTTCATCCGGCACGACGCCGAAGCTGATCTCGCGCGAGTCGCACATTCGCGTGGTGGGTTATGGCGCGATGGTGACGGAAATGTGCGTGGGCATCATGGCTCTGATTGCCGCATGCGCGATGGAGCCGGGCCAGTATTTTGCCATCAACATGGCCGGCACGGCGGAGGTTGTGACCGCGAAGGTGACGCAGCTCGGATTCCCGGTGACCACGGGCGACATGGACGCCCTCGCGAAAAGTGTCGGCGAGAAGACAATGGTCGGCCGCACGGGCGGAGCACCGACGTTCGCGGTGGGCATGGCGCACATGTTTGCCGGCGTGGTCGGCAGCCAGGCGGCCCTCGCCCTGTGGTATCATTTCGCGATCATGTTCGAGGCGCTGTTCATCCTCACCACGATCGATGCAGGCACACGGGTCGGCCGGTTTCTCGTGCAGGATCTTCTTGGCAGTGTATGGAAGCCGCTCGCCGAAACGCGTTCGGTCGCGGGCGGCACACTCGCGACCACGCTCTTCGTCGCGGCCTGGGGCTGGTTTCTCTACCAGGGAGTCGTCGATCCGCTCGGCGGCATCAACTCGCTTTGGCCCATCTTCGGCATCGCCAACCAACTGCTGGCCGTCGTCGCCCTCGCCCTTGGCACGACCGTATTGATCAAAATGGGACGCGCCCGCTACATGTGGGTGACGCTGCTGCCGCTCAGCTGGCTCTTTCTTGTCACCACGACGGCGGGATACATGAAGATTTTCAGTCCGGCGCCGCTGGGCTTCCTGGGCATCGCGCACGGGCTCGAGGCGAAGATCGCCGCGGGAGGCACGGCCGGCGAGATCAAGGGTTGGGAACAGCAACTGTTGAACAATCGCGTGGATGCGTTCGTGACGGCAGCGTTCCTCGTGCTGGTGACGATTGTGGTGCTCGCGAATGCGCGGACCTGGTGGCAATTGCTCTCCGGGCGCCGCGCCGCGCAACTGCGCGAAGAACCCTACGTGGCGGCCACCGTGGTGAAGACGGCCTGAGCGCGTGGATCGAGTAGCGCCGGTCTCCGACCGGGCGGCTTGCCGCGATCGAAGCACCGTATGCCATTTCCCCCGGAGGAGTCGCCGGTCAGAGACGCGGCGCTACTCGGCGACACCTTCGAGTCACTGCATCCACTCACGGGCGCTCGCAGCCACTGAAGTCTGCGCATTCGGGCGCTCAACGCCTCCGCGCATCGCGCGGATGCCCGCGACCAGCGCGTCGTAGTGATGCGCGACGTAGTACTTCAGCCAATACGAATATTCCTCCGGCGCCCGGGCGACGTCTGTCGTCAGCTGCGCCAGGCTGCGCACCGCCACCGAAGCCACTTCGCGCGGGTCAGGCGCGATCCGTTCGGGGACACACCCGAAGCAAACCGACACGATTTCGTTTTCTTTCAGTCCGTTCGGCAAGATGGCGGCATAACGTGCTTGAAATCCAAACTTCAATTTTGCCGTTGCCCCCAGTTCCTCCGCCAACCGCCGCTGCGCCGCGCGGATCGTTTGCTCGCCCGGGCGGGGATGACCGCAGCACGAGTTCGACCACAGGCCGCCGGAATGGTACTTGGAGACCTGCCGTCGCTGGAGGAGCAATCCACCCGCGTGGTCCACGAGGAAGATGGAAAAGGCCCGGTGCAACAACCCCGCTGCGTGCACAGTCTGTTTGTCCGCCGTTCCGATCCGGCGGTTATGCACGTCAACGAGGATCAGTTCTTCCGTCATGGGAGTGGCCGCAGCAGCCGGCGCGAGCCCACGCCGGGAAAGCATGCATGATGCGAGCCCGCCGGTCGGGGCAAAGCAGAAACATCCGATTTTCGCGCGCCGTGCATGTTTGCGACGAATTTGAGGGCCCAATTCTTTCGTCACAGAGCGCACCCGATGAAGAACGCGAGACTCGGAAGAACGCGGGACTCGGAAGACTTAGGATTCTTCCGCGTCTAATTCTCTTCCCCGTCTTCCCCGTCTCCCATGTCTTCATCCTCCCGGTTGCCACCGCGCGGATGTTGGTTTGCTTTAACCATCGCCGGTCCGATTGAGTGTTGCCTTCTCCATCCCCCATGCCGAAGACCCGTTCCCTCCGCCCCGCCACCCGCTCGCTGGGTTCAGTTTTGCCGCGGGAAATCGTGGAGGCGGGATTCATCCCCGTGCGCGCGAAATTGATCGAGGTCGCCGCATTTCTCGACCGGGTGGACCGTTACCGCGCGAACGATGATTTCCGCTGCGCCGCCCTGCGCGACGCCGCCCGGCTGCTGGTCGACGGGAAACCGGAGCGCGCGCGCCGGATCCTCGAGCGGTTCAGCGATCCAACGACCACGGCCGAAACGGTCTCATCGGGCAAAGCCGCGCTGGGCGCGTGGCAGCCCGCTCATTCGGTGAGCGAGAAGCCGAAGCTGAGCGCGAAAGGATCGGGAGCACCCAACCGCAAACCCGCCGATCGGCGTCAACCCGACTGAGGCTCGCGGGATCCGGCTCCGTCGCCCACCGGCGGTTTCGATGCCCCGCTGTCTTGCGTTCACCGCTCCTGCCGCCCTCCCATTCCCCACCCTCTCGCTTCATCCCGCCATGCGCTACATCGAACCACACGGCCACATGGTGAGTCGCACCACCGACGATTATCAGGCGATGGTAACGGCTGGATGCGTGGCGGTGTGCGAGCCCGCGTTCTGGGCCGGGTTCGATCGCGGTTCGGTCGACGGTTTTCGGGATTACTTCCGGCAACTCACGGAATACGAACCGGCCCGCGCGGCGAAATTCATGCTGCCGCACTTCAGCTGGCTCTGCCTGAACCCGAAAGAGGCGGAGGATCTCGCCCTCGCTCGCGACGTGCTGGCGTTGATTCCGGAATTCCTGGACCGGCCCAACGTGCTCGGCATCGGCGAAATCGGGCTCAATCGCAATACGCGCAACGAACTCGCGGTCTTCGAACAACACGTCGAACTAGCCGTGCAACACAAACAGCTGATCCTCGTCCATACCCCGCATCTCGAGGACAAGCTGAAGGGCACCAATCTGATTCTGGATCTGCTGCGGTCACATCGCGGCGTGAAGCCGGAGCGGGTCATCATCGACCATGTGGAGGAACACACCATTCAACGCGTGCTTGATCGCGGATTCTGGGCGGGCATCACGCTGTATCCGGATTCCAAATCATCGCCGCCGCGGGCGGTTGACATGCTGGAGATCTGCGGCCGCGAACGGATTTGGCTGAATTCCGCCTGCGACTGGGGCGTGAGCGATCCGCTGGCCGTGCCGAAGACGGCGCTCGAGCTGCGTCGCCGCGGTCACGGCGCTGCATTCGTCGATGAGGTGCTGTATCGGAATCCCCATCGTTTTCTGTCCCAGTGCCCGAAGTTTTCCGTTGCGGCCGGTCAGTTGATCTAGGTTTTTGCGGGGCAAAGACCGGATGAAACTCAACCACGGCCTCCACCTCGCCTACTGCACGAACGTCCATCGCGGCGAAAACTGGGCGGAAACCTTCGCGGCGCTCGAGCGGCACGTCCTGCCCGTGCGGCGCCGCGTGGCCGCCGGCCGTCCTTATGCCATCGGGCTACGGCTTGGGCAGCGTGCTGCTTCCGAACTGGCACAACCCGCCACGCTGCTCGCGTTTCAGCGGTGGCTCGAGGCGCACGACTGCTACGTTTTCACGATCAACGGATTTCCCTACGGCAGCTTCCACGGCACGCGGGTGAAGGAGCAGGTCTACGCCCCCGATTGGTCGACGCCTGAACGCCTCGCCTACACGCGCCTGCTCTTCGAACTGCTCGTGCAACTCGCGCCCCCCGGCGCCGCGGGCAGCGTCAGCACCGTGCCGGCGTCATTCAAAGCGTTCGTCGCGGCGGAGCCAGCGCGTCGAAAGGCGATCTTCGCGAATCTGACGGCATGCGGACGATATCTCGCGGAGCTCGCGGAAAAATCGGGACGCGATTTGCATCTGGGACTCGAGCCGGAACCGCTTTGTCTCATCGAAACAAGCGAGGAGACGGTCGCGTTTTTCAACGAATGGCGCGCCAGCGATCGAGGAGTCGAGCCGCTGCTCCGGCATGTTGGTGTGAACTATGACTGCTGCCATCTCGCGGTGGAGTTCGAGTCCGCCGCCGCGGCGCTGAATCGGATCACCGGGGCCGGATTGCGCCTCAGCAAGCTCCACCTGAGTTCGGCGTTGCGCGTGCGGCCGGACGCCGCCGGCCGGGCAGCCCTCGCGGCGTTCGTGGAGCCGGTGTACCTCCATCAGGTGGTGGTCGGCTCCGGTCACGACGTGCGCCGCCGGTTTATCGACCTGCCCGACGCACTGTCCGACCAGGAGCCGGCCGGCCCCGGCGACGAATGGAGAGTCCATTTTCATGTGCCGTTGCATGCGTCGCCGGGAGCGCCGTTCCAGGACACGCGGGATCATCTGATCGAGGCGCTCAACTGGCTGAAAACGCATCCCGGTTCATGTGCGCACCTCGAGATGGAAACCTACACGTGGGAGGTGCTCCCGCCGGCGCTGCGGCTGCCGATTGAAGATCAGCTCGTACAGGAATACGCGTGGACACTCGGAACGCTGAGCGAACGCGGGCTGGCGGATCCGGCATTGGCAGCGGAATGCGCGCGGGAGTCGAAAGGGTGAGTGCTACGACGACGGCGGCCTCGCGTTTTTCGTGGCGCGTTTGGTTCGATCTCGCGCGAGCGGGAAATTTTCCGTCGGTCGCGAGCAATGTGCTCGTCGCGCTCATCCTGTCTGCAGCCGGCGGGCCGGCGTTTCCTCCGGCGGGCATTCTGATCATCGCGATCACGGCCGGCTGCCTGATTTACGCGGGAGGCGCGACGTTCAATGACGTGGCGGACGCCGACTTTGACACCCGGCACCGGCCGGAACGGGCGATTCCACGTAAGATCGTTTCGCGCCGAACCGCCGCGTGGATTGCAGCGACCGAGATGGTGGTGGGGCTCGGCCTCCTGATTGTCACCGGCGCATCGGCGGAGTGGGCGCTGGCGCTCGCCGCCACAATCCTGGTCTACGACTGGGTTCACAAGCGCTGGACAGGATCCGTCGTGTTGATGGCTGGATGTCGCGTGCTGCTTGGGGTGACCCTCGCCTCACTGCCGGGTCATGCCGCGACGGCGCCGCTCCTCTGGTGGGCAACCGCGCTTTTCGTTTACATCGTGACGCTGAGCTTGATTGCGCGCTGGGAATATCGAGTGACGCCATCGCCAGCGACGTCCGGCGCGCCGACAAACCTGATCGCCGCGGGTGCTGCGAGCCAACGCGCGGCGAAGCTCGGCCGGATGGTCGGCCGGCTGCTGGCCTTTATTCCGCTGATCGACGCGATCGCGTTGCTGCTGATCGGCGCGTGGATCCCGGCCGTGGCTTGCGCGCTCGCGGTCCCGCTTGGCCGTTGGGCCCAACGGGTCGCTGCCTCCACGTGAGGATTGTTCGATTCCTGTGGTTGCGGCGCGCGGACCACGGGTGAATTGTGTCGCGCTTCGGCATGCCCGACCGACCCGACAACGTTTCGTTTCCCATCACGCTCCGGTACGAACACCGGCTCATCTTTACCCGTCATGTGTTCGCGCCGGACAACCCGGTGCTGGCCGACGCGCTGACGCCGCGCGAACCGGGTGAGAACGTCCGGGCGATCGTCTTCTATGATGCGGGGCTGACGGCGGCATTTCCCGATCTCGCCGGGGCAATCACGCGCTGGTTTGCAGCCCGAACCGATCGAGTGCGACTGGCGGCCGGGCCGATCGCGGTGAAGGGAGGCGAATCGGTTAAGAATGATTTTCACCAGCTCGAGGCGATTTGGTCGGCACTGAACCACGCCGGCATGTGCCGTCACTCGTATGTCGTCGCTGTCGGGGGCGGCGCGATGCTCGACATGGTCGGATTTGCCGCCGCGACGGCGCACCGCGGCATACCGCTCATCCGGCTGCCCACCACCAGCCTCAGCCAGGGCGATGGCGGTGTCGGCGTGAAGAATGGGATCAATTACTTCGGCAAGAAGAACTGGCTCGGCTCGTTCGTCGTCCCGCACGCGATCATCAACGATCTCACATTCCTGCACGCGCTGCCGCTGCGTGATCGGCGGTGCGGATTGATCGAGGCAGTGAAGGTGGCACTGATTCGCGATGCGGAGTTCTTCGAGTTCATCGCGGAACGCGTCGCACCCCTCGCACGCTTCGAACCCGAGCCATTCGAGGCCGTGATTCGCGAAAGCGCGCGGCAGCACATCCAGCACATCGCCACGGCGGGTGATCCCTTCGAGCGCGGCTCCGCGCGGCCGCTCGATTTCGGCCATTGGTCCGCGCACAAGTTGGAGCAGCTTTCCGAGTTTCGCGTCAGCCATGGCGAGGCCGTGGCGGTGGGAATTGCGATCGACCTTATTTATGCGCGCCGCACCGGGCTGCTACCCGAGCCGATGGCGGAACGAATCCTCGACGTGATTCAGCGACTGGGCTTCGAGCTGTTTGCGCCGGTGAGGGAGATACGCGCGCCGACCGGCCGCCAGGACATGCTCGACGGCCTGGAGGAGTTTCGGGAACACCTCGGCGGTCAGTTGACCATCCCGATGATTCGCGCGCCCGGTGAGCGACTCGAGGTGCATGAGATCGACGGTGCAGTCGTGAAGGCGGCGTTCGACGAATTGCGGGCGCGCTATGGCTGAGCGGACAGCGATCCTCAATGTGGTCGGGCTCACCTCACGGTTGCTCGGCCGAAACATGCCGCGGCTGAAGCAGGCGGCGGATGCCGGCGGGTTGATTCGCGTCAAACCCGTCTTGCCCGCTGTCACGTGCACGGCGCAGAGCACCTACCTCACGGGATTGACGCCGGCCGGTCATGGCTGCGTGGCCAACGGCTGGTACGATCGTGAGCTCGCCGAGCATCATTTCTGGAAGCAATCGAACCACCTCGTGCATGGCGCGAAGCTCTGGGAAAAGTGCCGGATGGCCCGGCCTGGCTTCACCTGCGCGAAGCTCTTTTGGTGGTACAACATGTACTCGACCGCAGACTGGTCGATTACTCCGCGGCCAATGTATCCGGCGGATGGACGCAAGGTGTTCGACGTGTACACGCACCCGCTTTCGATCCGCGACGAGATCAAACGCGACCTCGGGCCGTTTCCGTTTCCCGCGTTCTGGGGTCCGACCGCCGGTATCGCCTCGTCCGAATGGATCGCGGGTTCCGCGCGCTGGATCGAGGAGCGGCATCGGCCGGACCTATCGCTGATTTATCTCCCCCACCTCGATTACAACCTGCAACGGCTCGGACCGGAAGATCCGCGGCTCGCGGCGGATTGCGGTGCAATTGATCGCGTGGCGGGCGAGTTGCTCGATTTTTTTGCGCAACGTGGCGTCCGTACGCTCGTGCTTTCTGAATACGGGATCACGTCGGTCCGCCGCTCGATTGCGCTGAACCGCGTGTTCCGCTCCCAGGGCTGGATCACGGTGAAGGACGAATTGGGGCGGGAGCTGCTCGACTGCGGCGCGAGCAAGGCTTTCGCGATCGCGGATCACCAGGTGGCGCACGTTTACGTTTCCGACCCGGCGCTGCTGCCGCGGGTCCGCGCGGTGGTCGAGACGACCGAGGGCGTCGCGCGCGTTCTCGATGGGCGGGGAAAAGCCGCTGCTGGACTCGACCATGCGCGTTCGGGTGATCTCGTGGCGTTTTCGGCGGAGGACGCGTGGTTCACGTATTACTATTGGGAGGACGACGCCAGGGCGCCGGACTTCGCGCGCTGCGTCGATATTCACCGCAAGTACGGCTATGATCCCGTTGAACTTTTTATCGACCCGGCGTTGACCGCGCCGAAGTTGCGCGTGGCGGGAAAACTCCTGCGAAAGCAACTCGGCTTTCGCATGCTCATGGATGTGATTCCCCTCGATCCTTCGCTGGTCAAAGGATCGCATGGCACCTGTCCGGCTGATCCAGGGGAGTGGCCGGTTCTGCTGGGTACGGGCAGTGCGGCCACGCCGATCGAAGCCACCGACGTGCACGAGCGGCTGCTTGCCGCGTGTGTGCGTTGACGGCGTGAGCCTGTGAGTGACGACGTGAGGCGAACATCCACTCGCTGGCGCTCGCAGCCACGAGCTGCGTTTCGATTCGGTGTGCGGACCGCTCCGGCGTGGCATGGGCGTCCCCGCCCATGTTTTTCTTTATGTACGACCCTCTGGGGCGTCTCGCCCCAAGTTCGCACGTTCGCCACACTTCACGTCATTCACGGGCGGGACGCCCGTGCCACTCAGACAAAAGGCCGGTCACATGACCGGCCTTTGAAAATCAATCGTAGCGGCCAACAACGGCTTGGTTAGACCTCGTACGCCGGCAGCTGCTTGTCGACCCGGCGGCGATCGAGGCGCGCGAACACCGGCACGCCATTGTCGTGCGGGATGACCACTTCGCCCTGCAACAGCGGCTGCGCGTAACGCAGGAACTGGAAGTTCATGCTGATGCCGTCTTCGTTGATCCACTCACGGGGAAGCTTCTTCACCGAGTTGGCGACATCCGCCAGCGGCGCGAGCCCGGTTTCCGACGTGTAGTGCTCACCGTCACCACGGACGAGCGTAACCATTTTGTCGGTTTCACCCTTCATCGCGGCCAGGACCGCCGCCTGACCAGCGAGGTAAGCCTCGTCGGCGTCGGTCTTGGATGCCGCGTGTGCGGCGCAGCGTTGCAGCAAGCCAGGTTTCGCCACGCGGACTTTGATGCCGGGGATTTGCTGCCCGATAATGTCAGCCAACGCGTCTCCGGCTCCGCCCAACTGGGCGTGGCCGAACGCATCGGTGTTGCCTTCAGCCGCCACGTAGTTGCCGTCCGCATCGACCAACCCTTCGGCGACGACGATGAGGCAGTACTTCTCGCGCTTCAGCACGCGCCGGATGTCTTCCATCACCTTCTCCTGATTGAAGGAGACTTCGGGCAGGAGAATGATGTGCGGCGGATCGTGCGGATGGTCGCGCCGCTTGGCGAGCGACGCACCCGCGGCAATCCACCCGGCGCTGCGGCCCATCACCTCGATGATCGAGACGAGGTCGCCCTGGCCCATGGCTTCATTGTCGCACGCGACCTCCTTGATCGAGGTGGTGATGTATTTCACGGCGCTCGCATAGCCGGGGCAGTGGTCAGTGGAAGGCAGATCGTTATCGATCGTCTTCGGCACCCCGATCACGCGGAGCTCGTAGCTTTGCTGCTGCGCCAGCTTCGAAATCTTGTCCGCCGTATCCTGGGAGTCGTTACCACCAATGTAGAAGAAGTAGCGGATATTGTGCGCTTTGAACACCTCGAGCACGCGCTCGAAATCCTGCTGCTTCTTGAGCTTGTAACGGCAGGTTCCCAAGGCGGCGCCCGGGGTGTGCCGTAGAGCGCGGATTTGCTGCTGGGATTCCGAGGCCAGGTCGATGAGGTCTTCCTGCAAGATGCCCAGAACGCCATTGAGTGCGCCGTAAATTTCCTCAACGCACTCATGGTTCAGCGCCTCCGAAATGAGGCCCGCGACGCTGGCGTTGGTGACAGCAGTGGGGCCGCCGGATTGACCGACCAAAACATTGCCTAAGAGTTCAGCCATGACAGGGAGAAATAAAGGTTCGAGAGAACAGTGAAGGTGAGAGGAAGCGCAGCCCCCCCAGTCGTGGCAAACTCAAATTTCCCCGACCTGCACACCTTTGCGTCATTTGTCCTGATTAGGCGCGCACTTGGCTACACTTCACAGGCTGAATGAATGAAAAGTTCTTGGTCACAGAGCCCCT
>JBBRCR010000251.1:0-12188 GCA_038204695.1 Opitutales bacterium
TGTGCGTAGCCGACGCGTAGAAGGTCCGGCAGCAGCTAAAAAAAGAACCCCATGCGGAGAGTAGATGTGTTGGAGTGCCCATGGGTCGTTTCTCTCTTAGCTGCTGAACCCGCGCAGTGCCTCGCCCCTCCTTCCCCCCCCCAGCGGGGGAAGATTTGCGACGAAGAAACTGGAAGCACCAAGGAGGGGCCACCGCGGCGGGCGCCCTCCCACTGCGCGCGAACTCGCGCGAACTCGCGCGTGGGCGCGCATCGGCGCTGCGCGTCCACCGCTCGTGCTCGCTCCGCCAAGGATCATTGCTTGCCAGTGCATGGAGGCAGCGAATCTTGATGGCGAATGCCTCTTCGTCGTCAGAAGCGCCGACTCTGGGATGTGTATCGCTTCCCAGGATTTCGGCCCAGCCCAACGGTCAAAGGAATCTTTGGCTCTCCCCAGGCCCGCGTCATCACCCTCACTCGCCGCCAAAAAAAACGCGCTGCGGAACCTGCGGACTCGCGCATCGCACTTGGTATGATCGCCGGAGCCGTCGCGTGCGCGATCTTTCGTGCGGTGACCGCACGATCTATCTGGAGTTGGAGATTCGCCGCGTGGCGTGCCGGCGCTGCGGCACAGTGAAGCAAGAGCGGCTAGCGTTTCTGGCCGACTATCCATTCTACACGAAGCGATTCGCTTTCTTCGTGGGACGGCGGTGTCGCGCGTCGACGATACAGGATGTCGCGCGGGAGACCCACCTCGATTGGAAGACGGTGAAGGAACTCGAAATGCAGTATATGCGCGAGCAACTTCGGCGGGCCGGCAAGCCGAACCCTCGGGTGATCGGCATCGATGAAATCTCGATTCGTAAAGGGCACACCTATCGCATCGTGGTAAGCGACTTGGAGCGTCACCGGCCGATCTGGTTTGGGGGCACTGATCGCTCAGAGGCGAGTTTGGATGAGTTCTTCACGTGGCTCGGGCCGACCAAGTGTGCCCGCCTTCGGCTGGCGGTGATGGACATGTGGAAGGCATTCCGGAACTCGACGCACAAGCACGCGCCGGCCGCCAAGATCCTCTTCGATAAGTTCCATATTTTGTGTCACCTCGCCGCCGCGCTCGATGCGGTGCGGAAGTCTGAATATGCGCGTCTCACGGGCAACGATCGCCGGTTCATCAAAGGGCAAAAATATACGCTGCTGTCCCATCGAGAGAATCTGACGCTTAAAGGACGACATGCGCTGAAGCTGCTTCTGGCCGCAAACAAGCGACTCAATATAGCCTATCTGCTCAAGGAATCCTTTGGGCAACTCTGGGATTATCAACGAGAGGGCTGGGCTCGGCGCTTCTTCGAGCAGTGGCGCGCGGCGCTGCGGTGGCAGCGGTTGAAGCCCTACGAGAAGTTTGCCGACATGATCGAGGCGCACTGGGACGGGATCGCGTCGCATTGCGACCCCGAGAACAAAGTCGCACTCGGCTTCGTCGAAGGATTCAACAACAAGATTCGGGTCCTCCAGCGACGGGCTTATGGGCTGCGTGATCCGGAGTATCTCCGTCTGAAGATTCTTACCTGCATGCTACCTGAACTTTGAAAAACACGCCAAAATCACCCACTCGCTAGGGAGAAGAGCCATGCTTCGCTCCGGCGCACCGCGGTGCTCCTGCCAGGCGATCTCCCACGGTCCGGACAGTTCCTGGATCACCGGCGCGGGCGGGTCGAGGTCAACGGCGCGCCCATCCGGGCGCGTCAGAAGGTAGCGGCCGCTGCGGCGGGCCGAGATTTCCCAGCCCCGCGGTCCGTCGGCGAAGTCGAGCGGGAGGGTGTGCCGCCCCTCGGACGGAAACAGCACCGTGCCGTCCCGCTCCACCTGCACGAACCCCTCGCGGGCGGTTCCAGCCGCAGCCGCAAACACCACCAAGACACTCCCGCCCGGCGCGAGACGAACGGGGAGCCGGGTCCGTTCGCCTTCGACCCGGTAGATCGGCACCGGCTCGATCGCGCCGGTATCAGGGTGCCAGAAAAAGGGCCGCTTGCCCGCCGAACGGAACAGAATCTCCTGCTCGGTGGCCTCGGCGCCCTGGTTCGCGAGAAAGTAGATTTCCTGCCCTTCCTGCGTGCGACGGTGGTAGTGTTTGAGGGTGGCGGCCCTATCCGCGGGCCGAACCTCGACCTGGGGAGCCACGCCGTGGGCCGCGAACACCTCTGCGAGCGCCCGACCCCAATGCACGGTGCCGCGCCCGACCCGCCTCGAGCCTGCCGTCGCGGGATCGCGCCCCCACAATTCGTCCGCGAGCCTCGCCACCTCGCGGTCGGCCTCCGGTTGGCCGCTGAGGCTGGGGGAACGCAACGTCTTCGGCCCGTAAACCGCCGCTCCCGCCTGCACCAGGCGGTGGACGGCCGCGAGGGTCTCGGGCAGCATCGTGTCGATCGGCGGGAGCGCCAGCACCCGGTACGCGGCGCCGTGCGGCAGGGCGAGCCGGCCGTCGCGCACCGCCAACCGTTCGCGGAGGGCGCGGCCATCCGTCGCGTCGTAGTCGTAGCCGGCGGGAAGATCGAACCAGAGCTCCTCGCGCTTGGGCGTGAGATTCGGCATGCCGTCGCCCAGGAAATAGAGGACGTCGTGGTCGACCACGCCGGCCTGCAACATCAACTGGACCCGGCTGAAGTAGTCGAAGACGCCGCGCCCATCCGGCATCCAGGTGATGCTCGGCCCGACGTGGATGCCGGCGGTCCAGCTTAGGCCCGGCGGCGGGTTGTTCAGTTTCGGATCCAGCCACATGGGTGGATGAACATCCGGCTCACACCCTCGCACAGCGCGAAGTCGCCCACCCGCTTCAAGTCCGCGGGCGCCGGCCAGAAGTTCCGCCACTGCCCGGTCGTGAACGACTCGATAAGATTGTGCGCCCGGCCGTACAGGTTGACGGCGGAGGCGGCGTCTTTGATCGAATTGCGCAGATCGCAACCGGGGCCGGTGCGCCCGCGATACCAGAACTCACCCGACGGAAAATCCGCCCGCGAGATCCCGCCAATCGTGTCCATGTTGGCCTGAAACCCGTGGCCCGCCTGCGCGCTGAGCCCGAGGCCGTCGGCGCGGCACAGATCCGCCAGCGCCTGGAAGTGGCCGTCGTTGTTGAGGTCGCCGATCGTCCGCCGGTAGTCCCACAACACGCGATCGGCCGTGCGCCCATCGCCGACGATCCGCCCGTCGAGCACGGGCAGATACGGCGTGAGCTCGTAGCCGCGGCGGCGTTTGAACTCCGCCAGGAAATCGCGGGTCCAGTGGTTGGCTTCGCCTTCCCAGCTATCCAGATGGAAGAAACGCAGCCCCCGGCGCCCCGCGGGACTCAACCGGGCCAGGATTGGCCGCGCCATGCCCTCGTAATGCGCCCGGCTCGCCTCCGCACTCATCTTGTCGGACTCGTACGCCTCCTCGTTCCCCTCCCGCCCGTTGGCGTTGTAGGGGCGCGCATGCAGGGGCTCCATGCCCAGCCGCAGGATCGTCCAGTCGCCCGCCGGGACTTCCCACGCCAGCCGCCCTGAGGAATCGAGCCGGTCGGTGAGCGGTACGATCGTTTCCGGTCGCAGCGCCGGGCGGCCAGGTAGATCGGGCGTCGGCTGCAGATGATCGTCCGGCATTTGCCGCGCGCCCGCTGCCCGGACCAGGGCGACCACCGAGGCGTTCTTCAGTGCCCAGTGGCGAACCGCCGGCGCCACCGGCGCCCACTGGCCCGGCTCCATCAACGTGACCTCCTGCAGGCGCATCCGGCCCGTCGTATCGGCGTGTTTCTGCGCCCCCGTGGCCACCAGGCGAAAGACCGGGGCCGTTGCTGGAGAAAATTCCGCCTCGACCGCGATCTTCCCGTTGGTCTCAAACTCCGCCAGCCGCCGAAACCCTCCGTCGGGCCCGGCCGCCTCCAGCCACCCGGTGCGAATACCGAAGCCGGGATCCTCGCAAATATACAGCCGCCCGACCGTCACCGGCTCGCGAAAGGTGAACGAGATGATCGTGGGCGCTCCGGCGCGCGGCGCGGACACCACCGTGCCCCGCTGACGGTCGCCATCGATGAGGGTTTGCAGCGATCGCGCGTCTCCCGCCTCTCCGCTCACCGAGATCACCGGCGGATGCTCGGCGTACAATCGCGATTCGTTCGCCGGCGTCGGCCAGGCCACCACCGCCGCATCGACGTAATCCGGGTCGGCCGACGGCGACGGTAGTCGGATCGGTCCCGCGGCCGGACCGACGACGCGCAACCGCGTCGAGGCGATCCGCTGGTTGTTCTGGCGCGGCTTGATCCAGGGCCCGCCGCTGTTCCAGGCCGAACAGAGCACGACGCCGAAATCCAGTCCCAGCCGGTGCGATTCTTCCGCCGCTAAGTTCACCAGGTCGAGCCACTCCGGGCTCATGAACGCCACCGGGCCGCGCGGCACCGGGTTGGGATCGCCGTGCAGCGGCGGCACGTCGAACAACAGCGCTCCGCCCAGGCCCACCCGCTGCAAATGCTCCAGATCGCGGCTGATCGCCGCGCGATTGACGTGACCGTTGATCCAAGTCCAGTAGACCATCGGCCGCGCCGGCACCGGGGGGAGGGCAAACTGGGACGCGAGATCGGCCGGCGCGGCCGCGCTGGCCGGCCCGGTTACAGGGAAGAGCAGCAGCCCGATCGACAGGCGGATCCAAGCGGCTGAGTTACGCCGGGTGTCGGCACGAGGCAGCACGGTCGATCCCTTCCCCATGCAGCTCGAGGCCGCGACCCAAGGCGGCGCTGGCATGGCCGCCGCGTGCGGACGGAGAAGGGAAGGGAGGAGGGAGTGAGGGGAAGTCCGAATGGACGACCGCGGGTTTGTCCGTCTCCCGGCCCGGACGGCACCAGGCCCTCCCGAAGAATATTCGCGAAACCGTACGAAACGAAGCGATGGCGACATATTCCCCAACGACGCCGGTCCGGCGCGAAACCCTGACAACTAAATGCGCAGCCACGCCTACCCCTGCGCGCTGCCCACCAATGCCACGCCCTCAGCAGCCTTTCCGTCGGGGGAGCACGGAGAACACCGTTCCCGGTTGCGAGTGGCAGCACCATCCCGGCTCTGCTTGGGCGGCAGCTGGCGGCTCAAATCGCTTTCCGAAACCCGACCCTCTCCGACGAACGTCGAATTGCCAGCCGGCACACCTGGCCGCCGGCGCACGGTTGACATGGTTTACGTTGTAAACGACGATGCCGCCATGGCCACCGTCGTCCAATCCTGCCGCATCGGAGAAGAGGATGCGGCGCTGCTATCGCGTCAGGCAAAGCGTCGGAATCTCGAGGTCTCAACCCTGAGCAGTCTCTACCTGAAGGAAAAAGCCCTGGAGGAGGAATTCCCGGGGATCGGTTTTCGCGATTCTGTCGATGGGCGCGAAGCTCTTGTGCTCGGCCACCGGGTGGCGGTTTGGGAGGTGGTGACGGTTCACGAGCAAGCCAAGACGGTCACAAAGACCGCGACCTACTTCCGTTGGCCGCCAGCGCTGGTGCGCAGCGCGCTCGCTTATGCGGCGGCGCATCCCCCCGAAGTTGATCGGCAGCGGTCAGTTGAGAGCGGCCCATGAAACTGCGGCTGCTGGCGGACGAAAACACCTCGCATCGTTTGGTGTCCGCGTGTCGGCACATCGATGCAACCTTTCCGATTCTTCATATCTCGGATTGGAAAGATGGAACCTACCTCTCGGCCAAAGACCCCGCGCTGTTGATGACGCTGCGGGAGGCGAATCTGGTGCTGGTTGGATTTGATCGCGCCAGTATGGCGATGCATGCTGGTGCGCTCACTCGTGAGGGGCTGGGTCACGCTGGCATCATTCTTTTTCGCAGGTCGGTTTCGGTCTTGGCGTATGGCAGGCAAGCCAAACTTCTCGTGAGCCTTTGGCGCGAGGCTGAAGACTGGGAGTGGGCGGATCGGATTGTCTACGTGCCGTCCGACCCGGCGGCCATATAGCGGGTGTTGTCGGGCCGCCGTGGGCGCCCGGCGCCGGGCTACTGGGTCCCGCGCCGCAGCACGATCTCGCCCGGCCGCCGTTCCACCCGAAGCCCGAGGGTGGCCTCCATGGCGCGGACAAACCCTTCCGCGTTGTCAGCACGGAAAACGCCGGTGATCCGGAGCGCCGCGATCCCTTCGTCCGCCGCCCGCAGTCGCACCGCCGGGTGCCGGTTGAACAACGCGATCGCCTCGGCCAGCGTGGTATCGGAAAACTCTAGACGCGGTCGCCGCCACGCCAGCCGCTCCGCCAGCTCCGTGGCCGTCAACTCCTGCACCGGATTCGCCGGCGTCGCCTCCGCCCCTGGCAAAGTCGAAACGATCGCCCTCTGGCCTGCCGTGACGACGGCCGGTCCGGCCGGTACCTCCGCCCCGGGCGCCGCCGCCGGCGGCGCGACGCTCACGGTGCCTTCCGTCACGACCACCTCCACTTCGGCGCGGCCGAGCTGGACGGCAAAGGCCGTGCCCACCGCACGCACGCGCACGGTTCCGGCCACCACCGTGAAAGGCCGCGCCGGATCGCGCACGACGGAGAAATGCGCCTCGCCGCGACGCAGGATCACCACGCGCCCCTCGGCGTTGAACGTCGGGTGAATTTCCGCGCCCGGCGGCAGCTCGACCACCGAACCGTCCGGCAGCCGCTGCTGGCTGGGTTCGATCACCCGGGCGGTGCCCGCGAGGGCCGCGGCCGGCGCGGGCAGTGGCAACGACCCGCGGTTCGAATCCGCCGGGCGCCACCACGCCACCGCCAGCAGAACGGCCGCCACCCCCGCCAGCGCACCACTGCGCTGCCAGCGCCTTCGCCGGCGCGCCTGCAGGCCACGCAGTTCCGCGCGCAGGAGCTCGCGTCGCTCCATCCGCGCCGGCCCTTCGAGGGAGCACCAGACGCGCTCCAGCTCCGCCACGGCCGCGGCATGCCGCGGGTCGGCGGTGCACCAGCGGGCAAACTCCGCCTCCCCTGCGGCGTCGAGCCCGCCGTCGCGCCGCACCAGCCAGCGCGCGGCCGCTCCTGTGATTCCCGCCGAATCTGCTGCGCGCGACTTCATGTGCTGGGCAGTCGCGGCCGCATGGCCACCCCATTCCTCCGGAAATGGCGCGCACATTTCTCCATGCCGCGCCGCAGTTGTGTCTCCACCGTCGGCACCGAAATCCCCAGCCGCTCCGCAATCTCCCGCTGCGCCAGCCCGTCGACCCGGCGCAGAATGACGATCTCCCGGCAGCGGGCCGGCAGCGCATGAATCGCTTCGGCCAGCAACGCGATTTCCTCCCGCGCACTGGCTGCCTCGGCCGCGTCCAGCCCTGGATCGGCCAGTTGCAGCGACATCGGATCCACCAGCACCTCGTGACCGTGCTTCCGGTGATCCTTGCGCACGACATCGATCGACATTCGCCGTGCGATGCTGAACAGAAACGCCCGGGCCGACTTGATCGGCTGCACGGCTCGGGTCCGGAACATCCGCAGGTAGCATTCCTGCACAATGTCGTCGATATCGCGCAACCCCGGGAACGAGCTGCGCAGGTAGGTGCGCAGCGAGGACTCGTGGGGAAACACCTCTTCGGCAAACCAGCGCGACTCCTCGAGCGTCCCCGCCGTTTCCGTCGTTGGAGCGGGCGGTTTCACGACGGGAAAACCGGCGCCAACGCCGCGCCGGAGCGATTCGCCCCGCTGACGTTCGCCGCCACCCCCCGTGGCGTCGTTCGGTGCCCCCGGGCCGGGAGATACCGGCACAGGCCCGAACGGAATTGAAACGCATTTCGGAGGATCACCATAATCCGCTTTGCCAGATACGACGCACGCGGAGGCGGATGTCATGACAAAAAAATCGACGCACCCGGCCCGACCTGCTCACGGTGGCGGCTTGACGCTGGCGCGGGCGGGAGGCAGTTCCGACAGGATTATGGCCACCACAATTGGACGGATTTTTCTTTGGGCCGGGGTGTTCGCGGCCGGGGCGATGGCCGCCGAGCGGCCGAACATCCTGCTCATCCTTTCGGACGACATGGGGTATTCGGACATGGGCTGCTACGGCGGCGAGATCGCCACGCCGAACCTCGATGCGCTGGCGACCCGCGGACTGCATTTCACGCAATTCTACAACGCCACGCGCTGCTGCCCCACGCGGGCCTCACTGCTCACCGGGCTCTACCCGCACCAGGCCGGCATGGGCTTCATGGTGCGCAAGGTCGCCCGCCCCGGCTACGCCGGCGACCTGAGCCACCAGGCGGTGACGCTCGCGGAGGTGCTGCGGGCCGGCGGCTATCGCACGGGCATGGCCGGCAAATGGCACGTCGCCCGATCCCACAGTCGGCAGGACGGGATCGAAAGCTGGCCGGTGCAGCGCGGCTTCGACTTCTTCTACGGGACGATTCGCGGCTTCGGCAGTTTCTACGACCCCGACACGCTGTGCCGCCAGAACACCTTCATCACGCCGGAAAACGATCCCGCCTGCTATGATGGCGGCGACCAAACAAGCCGCGCCGCAAGCGGACCTCGTGCATGACAAATTTCACATCTCGAAACCGTTAAATGAAGCGGTCGACAAGGTCCGCCGCGAGGAACACCACCGGCTGCTCGAAAAAGGCGATGCGAGTCTTACCGGCACGAAGTTTCTGTGGCTGCAAGGCGCGGCGGTCGGGGGCGAGCGCGCGTTGTCGTTTGCCGAGTTGTGCGAGCGCAATCTGAAGACGGCGCGGGCCTGGGCGCACAAGGAAACGTTCGCCGAGTTCAGGTTGCAGCCCGACATGGGCAGCGGGTTGCAGTTCTTCGAGGATTGGTTCCGGGCCGTCCGGCGCTCCAAGCTCGAACCGCTGAAGAAAGTGGCATTGACGCTGAAGGACCATTTGGCCGGGCTGCTCAACTACTTCGCGCATCCGATCACCAATGCGCTGACGGCAGGGTTCAAATCGAAGATTCAATCGATCAAGTCCGACGCTCGTGGCTTCCGCCGCTTTGAAAACTACCGCGCCAGAATATTATTCTTTTGTGGCAAGCTCGATATGACGCCGACCGCTCCCGCGCTGGGGAATCCCACTATGAAACCGGAAGAGCCCTTGAAATGCTGCACGCGGGAAATCAGCCCGAATACCGACGGAATTCCGCCTGGCGACGTCTCTGTTTCTTACCGTGCGATGGTCCATTGCGCGTGGGTGGGTCTGGCGGAAGCGACTGCCCTGAGCAATGTGGCCATCAACGCGGCCGAAGCGCGGCTGGTCTGGCCGCAGCGGTGGGCGGCGGCGCAGCCGCTAGCCCGGAGCGGAGCGCCAGACGGGCCGCGCCGTGCCGCCCACCAACGCCCACCAGCCTGGCGCGAGCCGCGGAGCCGGCACGAGCGGAGCGACGAGCGCAGGGCTGGCTTTGGTGGCGCAACCCGGCGGACGCCTTGCACCGCCTATTTTCGCTGAAGAAACAGGTTAAACGGGATGCTGCGTCGCGCAAGGCTTGGCTCTCCGCCGCGCGGCGGAGAGCTACCCGCGTCAGCCCAACCACTCGTTCCTCTCCGCCAGTTCGGATCCTTCAAAGCACGGGGTTCGCACCCCACGACCCCCGTTGACAAGTCCTCCTCCTCTTGGAAAGGAAATTGCATCTTTCAGGCAATCGAGTTTGAACGCACCTGATTTCTGGTCGCAGTCGGCAGCGCCTACGCCGTGGGTCGTGCGAGTGCGAAGACGACGTCCGCGTGCTTCGGCATCGCAGTTTGGGCGCCGATGGCCAGCGTAGAAAGCGCGGCGGCACAGTTGGCGTGCCGCAGGGCAGCGTTCCAGTCCACGCCCGCGGCGAGCTGCGCGGCCAGCGTGCCCGCAAAGGTGTCGCCGGCGCCCACGGTATCGATCGGCGTGACTGGAAACGTGGGCACGGAATCGCGCAAACCGGCGGCGAAGTGCAGCGTGGGCTCGCTGCCCTGGGTGACGACAAGGTGCTGGACGCCTTTGGCCGCGAGCAGGGCTTCGCGAGAGGCGGGCGGCATTTCCCAGAGTTCACGTGACGGGTGCTCGAAACAGGCGCGGCATTCGTGTTCATTGACGATGACCGTGTCGATCGGCTGGGCGCCCCAGGGGAAATGCGGATCAACGGGCGACGCGTTGAAAACGGTGCGCACGCCGTGCGCGGCCGCGAGCCGCAGGGCGGCGACCGCGGCGGCAAGGTCACACTCCAGCTGAACCACCAGCACTGCGGTGGTGGCGAGGAGGCCTGCAAGCGGGGCCGGATCGAGATGGGCGTTGGCGCCGCGGTCGACCACGATCAGGTTTTCGCCCTGCGGATCGACGTAGACGTGCGCGGTGCCGGTGGCGATGTCGGGGACGGTGGCCACGAACGAAGAGTCGACGTTTTGACGCTGCAGGTGTTGTCGATAGCTCACGCCCTCGGCGTCATCGCCCACGGCTCCGAGGAGGGTGACCTTGGCGCCTTGCCGCGCGGCGGCGACCGCTTGGTTGGCCCCTTTCCCGCCGAACTGCCGCTCGACCGTGGTGGCCAGAATCGTCTGGCCCGGCCGCGGCAGAATAGGGACGCGCCAGATGTGATCGACGTTTAGCGTGCCGACCACAGCCACGCCGCCGGCGGCACCATGAGAATTTAGAGTCTCATTGGATGGAGGCATGCAGGCTTTACGAGAGGGCGCTGGTGAAGCAAGTGGAGAGGAAACGCGGATGTGCGTTCGCACGGTCGGCTCGAAAATTGGCAGTCATTGGCACCGGGCGAGTCTGGCGCGCATCGACTCGGCACCGACGGCGCCGATGATAACGACTCCCGTGACGACGCGCTTCATGGGTTCGGACACTCCGAGATGGGCGAGTCCCGCTTCCAGCGTCGCGATGATCAACACGCCAACAAAAGTGGCGATCATGGAGCCGCGGCCCCCCATCAAACTCGTGCCGCCGATGACGGCCGCGGCGATCGCGGCGAGTTCGAGCCCCGAACCCGCGTTGGGGTCGGCTGCGCCCAGGCGCGCCACATGGCAGAGTCCGGCGAGGCCCGCCAGCCCACCGGAAAGGGCGAAGACAACCGCCCGGATGCGTTGCGGCGAAATCCCGATCAGTCGGGCCGCTTCTTCGTTCGTGCCGACCGCAATGGTGTGCCGCCCAAGGATGGTGCGAGTGACCACGAAGTGCGCGAGGCCGGTAAGGGTGACCGCCAGGATAAATGCGACCGAAAGCCCCGCAACGGGCTGGGCCTGCAGGAACGCGAGGCGTTCCCCGAGGTATTTGGTTTGCGAATGCGTGACGAGATAGGCGAGCCCGCGCGCGCCCTCGAGCATGCCGAGCGTGACGATGAACGACGGCACCCGCAGCGCGTTGACGAGCAGGCCGTTCAAGCCGCCACAGGCAAGGGTGGCGACGAGGGCGAGCCCGCATGCGACCGGCACCGGCATGCCTTGATCGGCGAGACTCCACCCGAAGACCGCACCGGCGACGGCGGAGACCGAGCCGACCGAGAGATCGATACCCCCGGCGATCAGGACAAAAGTCAGACCCAGGGCGGCGAGGGCAAGCGACGGGATCCGGTTGCCGATCGTCTGCAACGTCGTCAGTGACCAGAAGTGTTCACTGAGCAAGCCGAAGAGCAGGACGAGAGTGGCCAGCACCAAGGCGAGGAAGAAAAATTCAGAGATGTGGCGAGGGCGAAACATTGGAAAGTCAGTTGGGCGCCGGCGGGGAGAATCCGCGAAAGGCCGCAGCCATGAAATTCGCCGGGGTCATGATCGCGGGGGTGAATTCGCCCGCGACCTCACCGCGGGAGAGCACGACGATGCGATCGCAGAGCGTGGCGAGTTCCTCGTAGTCGCTGGAAGCCACGATCAGCGCGGCTCCTGCGGCGGCCCGTTCGCGGAGCAAAGAGTAGATGCCGCGCCGCGCGGCCATGTCGACACCGCGGGTCGGCTCGTCGAGCAGCCACATCCGCACCTCGCGGCGCAGCCAGCGGCCGATGACGACCTTCTGCTGGTTGCCGCCGCTCAGTTCGGCGATGGGTTGGGCCGCATCGGCGTAGCGCACGTCGAGCTGTTCGAGCAGAGCCGCCACCTCAACTGCCTCGGTGTTACCGTCGAGCCAGCCGGGCGGGAAGCGCCGGAGCGGCAGGCGGGCGAGGCTCAGGTTGGTGCGCACGCTGAGAGGCGCGAACAGGCCGTGGTGTTTGCGATCTTCGGGCACGAAGGCGAAGCCGGCCGCGACGGAATCGCGGGTCGTCGCCGGAGCAAACGGGGCCTGGTCC
>JBBRCR010000252.1:0-12182 GCA_038204695.1 Opitutales bacterium
GGGTCGGGTGGCGTTCATCACGTGGCATTCCGGACGCCTACCGTGCAGCAATACGAGGGGTGGGCGGAGCGGTTGCGGACGATGGGTATTCCGTCGAGTGGACCGGTAAACCGATTCTACTTTCGCAGCCTCTATTTCCGGGAACCAAATGGCATCTTGTTCGAAATCGCGACGGATGAGCCGGGTTTTGCGGCCGATGAGCCGATGAACGCACTCGGGGAACGGCTGGCGTTGCCGCCTTTTCTCGAACCACGGCGTGCCGAAATCGAAGCCGGGCTGAAGCCGCTGGCGATCGTCAACCCTTGAAGGGTCAAACCAGCGCGGGGGCGGAAACGAGTTTTTCTTTTTCGGGCACGCTTGGGCAGCGAGTCGCCAAAAGCATCGCCTCGAGTTGCTCGTGAATGGCGACCATCAACGGATCGCCTTCCGTGCTGCGGGCGCGCTCAGGCACCACCTCGATCGCTTCACCCACATCCACGACCGCTCGCATCGGCGCGTGGACCCGTGCCCGGTCCGTCAGATCTTCCTCGAAACGTTCGACGGTTTCCAGAAAACGCTCGCGGGAGGGTGTGTCATCGAGGTAGTCGGACGGATAGAACGACAGTTGCTGGGCAAGGTAAACGTCTGCGAGGTGCCGCCAGCGCCGCTGCAGTTCCGCATCGGACAGCCCGCCGCTGACCATGTCGGGAACAATTGCGATCCGCAGCAGTTTGACGCGGCCGACAATTTCTTTTTCCCGGCGGCCGTTTAGCCAGGTGTTTTCCAGCGGAACGAGCAGTCGATCGATCAGCCGGTTCACGCGTTCGTGAATGGCGCCAGGCTGCGGCGCGCCGAAATACTCAATCTCTTTCAACGCGAGCAGCGCGCCGCCGATTTTTGCCAATCTTTCCTTCAACGGCAAATCGTCCTGCGCCGGCCAGGTGAGCCGGTGCTCGATGTCGCGCAATACGGGTGGCGCCGCGACCGCGATATCACCGTCGAACATGTAACGAATCGCCACGGGATGAACGACCACGCGCCCAGGTGCGTTCGCGGCCGCGCGTTGTTTCGCCGCTCCGCGCGCGATCAACGCAGTACCTTCCATCAGATGGTTCAGTTTGTCGTTGTGACGCGAGATCACGCCCTCCGGAAAGATCACGAGTGGCCGTTTGGCCTCCGACGTCACCTGCATTGCGCACTTCAACGCCTCGCGGTCGGTGCCCTCACGGTAGATGCTGAATCCACCCAATCGCGGCAGCAGAAACCCGTACCAGCCTTTTTGCATGAACACATGCCAGCTCGCGATCATGTAGAACGGCCGCTTGACCTCGTACGACAGCGGGCCGAGTACGAGTGGATCGCACGGCCGGCAATGGTTCGCCGCGAGCATGATGCCATGGCCTGCGGTCAGCGACTGCTGGAGACGCTCGGCATGACGGCACTCGACTGACACGATACCGGCGGTCCGACGCAAATAGAGGGGGAGGAGCGGGCGGCATAGACGCCACCAGAGCCGGCCGCGATGAGGCGCCACGAAGCGATATGGTTTCGTGATGACGATCTTTTGCACCGCTCTTGCAGGCTGATCAGCCGCGAGCACTGGTGCCAGCATTTAAGGGGAAAGCACTGCCCGTGACGCTGAAAGTGGGCCGGGAACACGCCGCGTCGTGACGATCGCCCCCTCGGAAATACGCCCATTTCCGAGAATCGGTTCCTTTCCCGGCCGGCGAATATTCGGAATGATATTGCGCCGCATCACCGGCTCAAATCCGAAGGAGGCCGCCTGGCGATTTGAACCGTGCGGAACGCGTCGGCGACCACGGGCGCGTGCGCGCCGCCAGCATGAGGTCGCGTTCTGACGCACGGTCAAGTGGCTGCCGCGGGGCGAACGGAGCCGCACTGCCCAGAACACACTTGCCGGTTCCGCCGTTTGCGTTCTGCTCTTCCCTTTTCCCACACCGCACATGCCTGAAACCATCGCCGTCCTGGACTTCGGATCACAGCTGACGCAGGTCATTGCGCGTCGCATCCGCGAATGCCAGGTTTACTCGAAAGTTTACCACTACTCGACGCCGGCGGCGAAGCTGCGGGAGGATAACGTCATTGGGATCATCCTTTCGGGCGGGCCGCAGAGCGTTTATTCCCGCAAGGCACCGCATCCGGATCGCGGGATCTTCGAGCTCGGCGTTCCGGTGCTCGGCATCTGTTACGGCGTCCAGTTGATGGGCCATTTTTTGGGTGGCGATGTCGAGCACAGCAAAGCGCGGGAGTATGGCCACGGTGTGCTTTCCATCACGAAACCGAGCAAGCTTTTCACTGAACTGCCAAAGCAACTGCGGGTGTGGAATTCGCATGGCGACAAACTCACGCGCTTGCCGCCCGGCTTCCGATCCATCGGGACGACGGAGAACTCGACCTTTGCGGCCATCGAGGACCCGCAGCGGCGCTTCTTTGGCATCCAATTTCACCCCGAGGTGTTTCACACCGAGCGCGGTGCGGACATGATTCGCAACTTTCTGCTCGGCATATGTGGAGCGAAGCAGGATTGGACCACCCGCGAGTTCATCGAACACGCGGTGGAAAATCTTCGGACAAAAATCGGTTCCGGCCGCGTTATCCTCGGATTATCCGGCGGCGTCGATTCCTCCGTGGCGGCCGCGCTGTTACACAAGGCAATCGGCAAGCAACTGACGTGCGTGTTTGTCGACAACGGGCTGCTGCGTATGCAGGAGCGCGATACGGTCGAAAAGCTCTACGGCAAGCATTTCCACATCGATCTGCGGGTCGTGGATGCGTCGAAGGTTTTCCTCCGGCGCCTGAAAGGGATCAGTGAGCCGGAACAGAAGCGAAAAATCATCGGTCGCACCTTCGTCGAAGTGTTCGAAAAATCCCTCAAGTCCATCGGTCGGGCAGAATATCTCGCCCAAGGCACACTGTATCCGGACGTGATCGAGAGCGTGTCGATCGGCAACAACCCCGCTTCATTGATCAAGACCCACCACAACGTGGGCGGGTTGCCGCGGCGGATGAAGCTCAAGCTCGTCGAGCCGCTGCGTGAGCTCTTCAAGGACGAGGTCCGGCGCGTCGGCGAAGCGCTCGGTTTGCCGCGCGAAGTCGTCTGGCGCCAGCCGTTTCCCGGCCCGGGCCTGGGCGTCCGCGTCATGGGCGACATCACGGCCGACAAGCTCGAGATCCTGCGCCAGGCCGACGCCGTGTTGCACGACGAGATGATGCGGACCGGCTACTACTACAAGGTCTGGCAGTCGTTCTGTGTATTTCTGCCCGTGAGGACTGTCGGCGTGTTCGGCGACGAGCGCACCTACGATTATGTGATCGCCATCCGCGTCGTGGAGAGCACCGACGCGATGACCGCGG
This sequence comes from Opitutales bacterium, assembly GCA_038204695.1. Lineage (GTDB taxonomy): Bacteria > Verrucomicrobiota > Verrucomicrobiia > Opitutales > Opitutaceae > ER46. The sequence goes on from JBBRCR010000252.1 coordinate 3,355, forward strand.
ATTGGGCAAAGCTGCCGCACGAGGTCCTGCAAAAAGTCTCCAGCCGGATCACCAATGAGGTGCGCGGCGTCGGCCGGGTGGTGTTTGACATCAGTTCCAAGCCGCCCGCCACGATCGAGTGGGAGTGAGGGCGACCGCTCACGGGCAAACCTGTCGTTTAACCCCCTTCCCTGCCGGCCGATTCTTTGCCAATGTCCATCCCAATGACTTCGCTTTCTCATCGCCGGTTCCTGGTTGCGGTGGTTGCTCTTGCGGCCGCCACCGTCTGTGCAGCGGAACCGGCCATCATCATCAAGGCGCGCGCTTACGTGGGCAGCGAGGCCGCGCTCGATGGACTGAAATCCGTGCGCTATTCCGGTACCTTGGTCACCACCGATCCGGCCGATCTCAAGAAGCAAACGCGCGCATCAATGGAGATCATTTTCCAGCGACCCGAGCAGCAGCGGATTGTGGCGACGTCGGAGCAGGCCACTGAAGTGACCGCACTCGACGGCTATGATGGCTGGCAGCGGGTCACCCAATCGGCCGACAAGACGCAATGGCGGCAGACGCTGCTCGGCACGGATCACGTACGGCGTCTTCGCGCCAACACCTGGGAAAATCTCTCGTTTTTTCGCGGCATCGAGCGAGTGGGCGGCAAGGTCGAGGATCAGGGTGCCGCCACGATCGATGGCGTCACCTGCCAGAAGATCGCGTTCATGCATGCGCCCCAGATTGTGTTCATCCGGTATTTCGATGTCGCAACCGGGCGGCTCGTGCTGACCGAAACGGAAACCGGCGGGACCATCCGGGAAGTGGGCGAAATCATGGCGAGCGGCATCCGCTTTCCAAAGAGCATTGTGACGGCGACCAAGAATCAGGCGGGCCAGATGCAAACGGTCACGATCACCTTTGATAAAGTGGAAGTGAACCAGGATTTCCCGCGCTCAATGTTTGCCGTTCCATCGTTGAGTTCGCGCTAACGAGCAGTTTTTTTTACTGGAGTCACAGACTTCAGCAGCTGACGCGTTATGCGCAACCTTCACCACGCTTCGAAAACATTCTCCGAGGATCTCGCCGGATTTTGCCGTGGAGCGATCGTGCCCCGCGAATTGTCCGACGCCGTAACGGCCATTCTGGCTGACGTGCGCACGCGGGGAGACGAAGCCGTCTCCTATTTTGCCGCGAAGTTCGATGGCGCGAAGCTCCGGGCCCGGGAATTTCGTATGTCGACCGCGGACCTCGCGGAGGCGGCGGCGCGGTTGCCGGCTTCCGACGTTCGCGCGTTGACTGCGGCGCGGGAGAACATTGTCGCCTTCAATCGCCGTGGCCTGCCCGAGCCGTGGACGGCCAAGAACAAGCACGGCGCGACCGTGGGCGAAAAATTCGATCCGATCCGCCGGGTGGGGATTTACGTTCCCGGCGGCGAGGCTCCGCTCGTCTCCACCGTGTTGATGACGGTGACCCTGGCGAAAATAGCCGGGTGCCCCGAGATCGCGGTCTGCACGCCCTCGAACGCCGACGGCAAAGTGGCCGCAGGCATGCTGGCAGCGCTGCACCTTGCCGGCGTCACCGAGGTGTACCGTGTGGGCGGCGTGCAAGCAATCGGTGCGATGGCGTTTGGTACGTCAACGATTCCAGCCGTCGAAAAGATTTTTGGACCGGGTAACGCGTATGTTTGCGAAGCCAAGCGGCAGGTGTTTGGGGTGGTGGGAGTCGACTCACTGCCTGGTCCGAGCGAGGTGATGGTTATCGCTGACGAAACGGCGAACCCTTCGTTCATCGCGGCGGATTTAGTAGCGCAGGCCGAGCATGGCTCCGGCCGTGAGAAAATCTACCTGCTGGCGACAACGGCCGGTATTATAGCGGCCGTCAGCTCGGAAATCCGGACCCAACTCCAACTGGTGACGCGTTCGGCGCAGATCCAACGCGTGCTCGAAGAGGGCTTCCTCGCGGTGGAGGTCAAATCACTCGGCCAGGCCGCGGGCATCGCGAACTACGTCGCACCGGAACATCTCGAGCTCATGGTCGAGCCCGAGACGGCTGACAAACTGACGGAGACGATTACGACGGCCGGGGCCATCATGATCGGCAGTCACACCCCCACGGCCCTGGGTGACTTCACGGCTGGGCCGAGTCACGTTTTGCCGACGGGCCGGGCCGGGAGGTTCTTTAGCGGGTTGCGCGTATCGGATTTCATGCGACGCACGAGCATCATGCGCTATGATCGCAGCAGCGTAAAAAAAGCCGAAGCAACGGTTGCGGCGTTTGCGGCGATGGAAAAGCTCGATGCGCATGGGCGGTCCGTGCGGATTCGCACACAGTGAGTCGCCGGCGGGATGACCGCCGTACCTCCCGGAAACGATCGCCGGTGAGCAGCCCTTGTTGATGAGCGAGGTCGGCCTGGATGCGCTCCGCAATGGTGAGGAGAAACAGGCGGCGGTGCTCACCTGGCAACTCGTCACTATATTTGCCGGAGGTTGCGCCGCGGTGACGGATCTGACCTACCCCCGGTTTGAGGTCATCGTCGTGAACGACGGTTCGACCGACGCGACGGCCACGATTGCAGAGAAGTACCCGTGCCGCGTGATCACGACCGAGAACCGCGGCCTTCGCGCAGGAGAGCCGCGAGGAAAAGCGCTATGTCGATCACGCCAATCACAGTCTGAAAGAGCAGTTGCGCGCCGTCGCGCTCGAGAGTTGGTTCGGACTGCTCGTCGCGACCATCGTCGGTGGGGGCACGGCGGTCGTGCTGTAATGTGGGCGTCCGTCAGGTACAGGCCGGTGAGATGACCCTCGGCTCTGGCGCGGGCGGGTTCTTGGCTTAATCTGAAACGAGTCAAAAACGAACGAACATGAAAGTCCTGTTTACGCTGCTACTCTGGGCCATCCTGCTGGCACTGTGCTGGCCGCTGGCTCTCCTGGTGCTGATCGCGTGGCCGTTTTTGTGGCTGCTCTCGATTCCATTTCGAATCGTCGGCGTGGTGGTTGGCGCGTTGCTTGCGTTCGTGAAGGCACTGTTGTTCCTCCCGGCGCGGTTGCTGAGTTAGGTCAGCCGTGCGGGTTGCCCATGGCTTTTGCTCGGCGGCGGCCCGGCGTTCTGCTCCATTCGGCGGTTGCACCTCATGCTCCCGCCAATCGACGCGCCCGTTCCTTCTGCCCGAATCGACGTCGGCGTCAGTTGCACGTTTCGCGGCTCGGGGCGTGGCGTCTCTCGACAATCAGTCGCAGGCTGAACGCACGTCTCTCATGAAAATCAAATCCGCCGCGTTCGAAATCAGCGCGCCCAACCTGCGTTCGTGTCCCCAATGGGCGCTCCCTGAGTTCGCGTTCATCGGACGCTCGAACGTGGGGAAGTCCTCGTTGATCAATGTGCTCACCGAGCGTCGCGAACTCGCCAAGGTTTCCGATGCGCCGGGCAAGACGAAGCTGATCAATTTCTTCGTCATCAACGGTGCCTGGTGTCTCGTCGATCTGCCGGGGTATGGGTATGCGGAGGTCGGCCGGCAGCGGCGGCTGGAGTTCAACGAGTCCGTGGCCGACTTCCTGTCGGGCCGCCGGAACCTGCGTTGCGTCTTCGTGCTGATCGATTCGCGTCTCCCGCCGCAGCCGATCGACCTCGAGTTCCTTCGCTGGCTGGAGACGTGCGTCACGCCTTACGCGCTCATCTTCACCAAGACCGACAAACAGTCGGCGGCGCAGGGGCGGATCAACATCGAGGTTTTCAAGAAGGCAGTGAGCGCCTGGCGCTCGGAGTTGCCCGACAGTCTTGCCATTTCTTCGAAAACGGGCGCCGGTCGGTCGGACATTCTTGGATACATCAGCGAGACGCTCGAGCGGCACAACCGCACCGCCGGTTGAGCCGGTCCGCTCGCGGCCCTCTCGATGCATGGCGCAGCCCTGAAGTCCCCGCTGCGGTGTGTTCGCTGCCACTTGCCATTGCGCTGGTGCATTTGTGGTGCCCACGCTGATGTCGCCTGTCCGCTCGAGATCGACGTGCTGATGCACCATCGGGAACGGTTTCGGCCGAGCAGCACGGGCAATCTGATCAATCGCGTGATGCCCGCATCACGCTACCACCTCTGGCGACGGGAGCGCCGCCTGAGTGCGGGTGAGGTGCGGGTGCCGGGTCGCGAGTTGTGGATCCTGCACCCGCAGGGTCCGCCGGCTCCGGTCGGCGTGCCGGCCCACGAGGTGCAGGTGGTGTTGCTCGATGGCTCGTGGCGGGAAACGACCGCGATGGCGCAGGAGGTGAGGGGATGGGGCCGGCCGGTGAGCCTCCCGATGTCAGGGGAAAGCCGATACTGGTTGCGGGCACAGGGCGACACGGGTCGCTTCTCCACGATCGAGGCGCTGTTGTTCCTCCTGAAAAATTTCGGCCTGGCGGAAGTGCACGATGCCCTGCGGTTGCAATTCGAGTTGCATGTTTACGCCGGTCTTCGTGCGCGCGGACACAAGCAGGACGCACGGGATTTCCTGGCTACGTCGCCAGTCGCGGCGGCATTCCCGAATCTGATCTTCGAACTGGACGTCCGCCGTCCGGCCTAACTCAGCGGGCTGAGCGTATCCAAGCCGGCCGGCCAGCGTCTCTGGAACGAGTGGCCCCGGGGTTTGTGCTCGGTCCCACCCATCAAAAGCTCGACCACGTTCGCCGCGACCGGCTAATGAATGGCCGTTCAGGATAAACCGTCCATCGCCAATCACCGGCGGAATCGTCACGTTGGCGAGAGCCGCCGCCAGCGCACCTCCTTCGAGCGGCGCATTATTCTCCCATGAAACTCATCCGCCTGTTCCTCCTCTGGGCAACCCTTCTTCTCGTGGCCGCAGTCCATTCGGCCCCGGCGCCGGCGCCGAAAAACCCGAAACAGCGCAACCGCCCCGAAATTCCCGAGGTCGCGCGCAAAGATGTGATCTGCTTCGCGTACTACACCGTCAGCCAGGGCGTGCTGAAGATGAGCGCACAGCTGTATCCACTGAAGAATGGCGAGAGCCGGGCCGCGGTCCTGGAGATCCAAGAGAAGTCTGCGTGGAAACCGCTCGCCCGCACGCAGGTGACGGAGGACGACTACAAGAACTACAAGAACGACAAGACCTGGACGGCGCACTTTCGCGTGGAGAAATGGGACGAGAGTCGCACAGCGCGGTACCGCGTCGTGGCGCTCGACGGCGTCGCCACCTACGAAGGCGTGATTCGGGCGAATCCGGTGGGCCGGAAAGAAATCGTGGTGGCGGCCTTTACGGGCAACTCCAGCCAGGACCGCCGGTTGAAGCCCGACATGATCGCCAACCTCAAGGCCCAGAATCCCGATCTGCTGTTTTTCTCCGGGGATCAGTCCTATGACCACGAGGATCATCTCGGCGCGTGGCTGCTGTTTGGACGGCAGTTCGGCGAAATCATCCGGGACCGCCCCATGATCAGCATCCCTGACGATCACGATGTGGGCCACGGCAATATTTGGGGTGCCGGGGGCAAAGTGTCGAAAAGCTCGGCGGGTGACGACGGCGGATATTACATGCCGGTCGAGTACGTGAAGGCGGTCGAACGCGCGCAGAGCTGGCACCTGCCCGACCCCGTTGATCCGAAACCCATTCAGCGAGGCATCGGCGTGTATTTCACGCGGCTGGAATGGGGTGGCGTGAGCTTTGCGATCGTCGAGGATCGCAAATTCAAGACGGGACCAAGCGGGGCGGTTGAAGTTGTGCCGAAGCTCGGCCCGCGTCCCGACCATGTGACCGATCCAGCTTACGACCGCAAAGCGATCGACGTGCCCGGCGCCAAGCTGCTGGGCGAACGGCAGGAGAAGTTCCTCCAGACTTGGGGGGAAGACTGGCACGGCGCGGAGTTCAAAGTGGTGCTCTCGCAGACGATCTTCAGCTATGCCACGAACCTCTCGCGGGGACAGCGGCTGCTGGCTGATCTCGATTCGAATGGCTGGCCGCAGTCTGGTCGCCGTCGCGCCGTGGACCTGATGCGGCGCAGCTTTGCCTTCCATATCAGCGGCGACCAACACCTCGCGGTGGTGGCGCAATACGGCGTCGATGACTGGCGGGACGCCAGCTTCGCGTTCTGTGTGCCCTCGATCGTGAACTATTATCCGCGCGAGTGGCAGCCGCTCGATCCGCCGGCGAATCCGATCAAGGGTCCGTTGCCCCATCTGGGCGACTACACCGAGGGTTTCGGCAACAAGCTCACGATGTATGCGTACGCGAATCCCACGACATTCCCGGCGCCGCTCGACAACCTGGCGGCCAGCGCCTCGGGTTACGGGCTCGTGCGTTTCGACAAACCGACGCGGCGCATCACCATCGAGTGCTGGCCTCGGGGTGTCGACGTGACCAAGCCGGGCGCCCGGCAGTACACCGGCTGGCCAATCACCGTGTCACAGGAGGACAACTACGGGCGTCGCGCGGTGGCGTACCTGCCGTCGCTGCGGATCGAAGGCATGGAGGATCCCGTCGTGCAGGTGATCGATGAAGCCACCAAGGAGGTCGTGTATACGTTGCGGATCAACGGCACGGCGTATCGTCCCAAGGTTTTCAAGAGCGGAACATATACGATCAAGGTGGGTGAACCTGGCACGTCGCGATTGAAAGTGTTGAACGGGATCAAGTCGCTGCCGCCGGAGCGGAGCGAGAGCCTGACGGTGAAGCTTTAAGCGGCGCAGCCCGGCGTGGCATGGGCGTTTCATCCACAGGCATTAGAGTTATACGATGCGGTGGGGGAGTCGTTCGGAGGAAAGCGAGCGAGTGCATTAGTTAGTGGCTGCGAGCGCCAGCGAGTGGATGGGCACGATTCGCACACTCGAATCCACTCGCTGGCGCTCGCAGTCACGGAATGCGATGCCCTCAGTTTTGGTCGTGACCTGTCAATGTGGCGTGTCACGCGATTCATGGGCGGGACGCCGTACCTTTATACACAAGTCGCCGCTGTTCTTGCGAACGCGGCAACCGAAGAAAGGGGGCCAGACTTTTAACCGCAGATGGCGCAGATAGCGCGGATAACTTGAACCAGACTATCTGCGAAAATCTGCGGTTGATGGATTCGAGTGAATCGTCGCAAACAAGATCGATCCGGATCGATATTTTTCTACCGCGGCCTACGGCCGCAACCAAAGGTCCTGTGAATGAGACACAGAGTACCAGGTCGTCACCAAAGAATTCATGGAGGACCTCGGCGTGACCGGCGTCGAGGAGTTGTTTCAATATACCACCGGAACAGAGGTCGGCGGCATTCTGGGAGACTACACGGGCGCTTCGATGGGCGGAACGGGGGAGACGAGCACGGGTGACGCGCGGCGCAATCCCGACGGCACGTCGCGGATCCGCGGACTGGCTGCGCCCGAGCGCACGTGCAATTTTTTCAAGACGGACATTCCGTTCGATTCGTACAACACGGCGCGCGTCGAAATCAACCGCGGCGCCAACTCGTTCCTGTTCGGACACGCAGCGTGAAGCCGCCCGATTCACCGGATTCGTGGCTGAGCTGGAATCTGGGACCGGAGGCCACGCCAGCGAACATCGGCCTGGATTCGCGCGTCAACGGCAACGAGCGGTTCGTCTGGAGCACATTTCTGCCGCGCCAGGTCCCGACGAAAAACTACCGGTTCGAGGAAACCAAGGTGCGTTCGCTGGCCCTCAATTCGCAGTCGTTCTTCTGGCGGGGATTGATCGTCGTGAACCCGGGCTATCGCCAGGATACGACGCGGACCTGGCTGAATACGGAGGCACCTGTCGTCGGACTCGACGAGACGCCGGATCTTTCGCCGGAGAATTTCCGGGTTGAAAACGGATGCCTGATCACAACTAAGTCACATATCTTCGGATACGGCGGGGTGCTGAACTGGCCGCGGCACCTGGTTGCGTGCCCAGCGGCATGAATCTGGCGTTCCACTACAACCAGACGGAAAACTTCATCCCGGCCACCGAACGCGTGGACCAATATCGCCGGCCCGTGCCTTCGCCTGAAGGGTTGAATCGCGACTACGGGATGACGATTTACCTCTGGGGCGACAAACTGATCGCTCGCTTGAACGGCTACAGGTCCACCCTCGCACGGGCGAGTTGGGATTCTCGTTTGGTGGCGCGGTGCGCTGGCAGGATGTGTTTGCGACCGGTTATCCGCTCATCGACGACCCGCGGGGAATTGTCATTCCGGACATCCAGCATCCCTACTTCTCGGAGCCGGAACGGAGCGTCGACGCGATGTTCGGTTACCGGAGGAAGATCCTGCGTGACCGCGAGTGGACGGTGCAACTGAACGTCCGGAACCTCCAGAATTGGTCGAGCGACACCGTGAGTATCGTCCGGCGGCAACCCGATGGCACGACGGCGCGCGTGTGCGGTATATTCCGCCTCTTCAGGTGATGCTTACGAATACGTTCTTGTTTTGACCGCGACTCGGTTTGTCCAGTGGCTGCGAGTACCAGCGAGTGGTGTGAAACGGAAGACGGAGGAACGGCGCTGGGCCGCTCGTTCACTTTGCGCGGAGTTCCTGCTCCAGTTTTTCCGCGGCGGCGGTGGCGCGAGCGTCCTTCAATCCCCGGAGCGCGGTCACGATCGCGTTTCTCTCGCCGGGTTGTCTCGCCAGTTCCCACGTCTTGCGCAGTCCCTCGATCGCAGCTGGCACTTTTTCTTTGGCCGGCGCGTTGTTGCCGCCCAGCGCGCTCCGGGCGTACAGCGTGGTGGCGGATCGCACGGCAAGAGCACGAACCGTGGCATCGGCCTCCTGGCGAGCCAAGGCGAGCAAGATGGGGGCGGGACGAGCATCGCGCCAGCTGGCCAGCGAGCGGACGGCCACCTTCCGCCCATCAACCGATGTGGACCCGAGCATTCCAGTGAGCGAGGTGAAC
>JBBRCR010000253.1:0-12169 GCA_038204695.1 Opitutales bacterium
GGGGTATTCCGATTCGCGTTTATTAGCGTCCATTCGCGGTTAAGCATCAGCCTGGCTCTTTTCCTTCGGTTGCGGCGCTGCCGCGCTGCGATATCTGCGGGTTAATAACGGGGCCGAGCGCGGAAGGGCTCTGCCGCCCGCACCGATTCGATAGAAATATAGGCTTTCCTTCGTATTTCGTTGGCTCTGGATGGCGCCGCCATGGCTCCCATTCTCGAAGCATTGCGTGACTATCCGGTGCGGACGTTCGCGGCCGGGGAAGACATACTCGTGCAGAACGGGCGCACCGGGCTCATGTTTGTGCTCCTCGACGGGGCGGTCGAGGTGATCAAAGATGAAGTTCGTCTCGACACGGTCACCCAGCCTGGCGCGATCTATGGTGATCTTTCGGCGCTGCTCGACGTGCCGCACACGGCCACCGTGCGCGCGCTGCGGGAATCGCGGATGCACGTTGTCACGAATCCACGCGCGTTGCTCCAGGAAAACACCGTTATTTGCTTCCAGCTGTGCGAGCTCCTGGCCCGGCGGCTGGATGGACTCGCGAAATACCTGGTCGACGTGAAGAAGCAGTACGAGGGGCACGACCATATCGGAATGGTCGACAATGTCCTCGAAACCTTGATGAACCGGCAGCCGCGCAAGCGGGTCACGCCTCCGCCCTCAACCGTGCGCGGCCCGGAGGTCCTGGACTGAGCGGCCTTCGATCGAGTTCCACTCCGCGATCATCGTCGTCAGGTCCAGTGAAATGGTGGTCGGTTGCGAACCAAGCTGGCGGCCGGGATTGAATACCCACGTCCGCCCAATCCGGTCGATCCACGAGCCGTCGCCGTAGAAGGGCGAGTTGTGGATGTGGCCGCTCAACACGACGTCCGGCTGAAAACGCTCGATCCACCCACGGAGAAACTCGTCGCCCACGAAGGCCCGTCCGGTCCAGCAGGTCCGGACGCCGCTGGGGGGCGCGTGGTGAATCCAAATCCACCGGTCGCGGACGAACGCGGCTTCGCGGGTGAGTTGAGCGTCCAACTCGTCACGGGAGAGCTGGCCATCCCACCAGGGGCAGACGGTCACCCGGGCGTCGCCGAAATCGAATCCGTCACCGTCCACATGCAGGCGCTCGCTGCGCGCGCCGCGCACCCACGCGGCGACGGATTCATCCGCGCTGTTGCGGCTGTCGCCATCGTGGTTGCCGGAGCACACCACGATCCGGGTCTTCTCCTGGAGGAGCCGGAGATATTTTTCGACGATGGCGATCTGCACATCCGGATCGAGCGGCGAACTCAGGTCGAGCAGATCGCCGCCGATGACGGCGACATCGTAGTGCTCCGCTTGCGCGAGCAACCAGTCGAACTGCCTGAGGGAATAGTGAAGGTCAGCGACAAAAAGCAGCCGCATGGGATGTTGGGCACGGTGGGCGCGCCCACGACCCGCGTTAGCAGAAACCGATCCATCGCGTCGGGCCGCTTGTATTTTTCTGCGGCAAATCGTCAGCGAACGATCGATTGCCGGCAGGGCCGCAGGATTGCCGGCTGAGTCGCGCGACTGGCCAGGATCGGAGCACGTGCCCCTTCGCACCCTCACGTTCACTCCGCTGCACTGTTGCAACATTCCCGGGATTGCCCGCAGGCTGCGGTGAAGAATCTTGGTCCTGACTACCACCTGCCGCCCCTGCCCAGGCAGCGTCCCATTCCCACCTGCTGAAAATCCCCGCCCCGGAATCCTTGGACTGTGACGCCCGGCGCCACAGTCACATTTACCATGCGCTCCACCGCTCTCCTCAATCGTACCCTGGCCTCATGCTTGCATGGGCTCGTGCTTGGTTCCTGTTTTCTTGGTCCGTTCGCTCGTGGCCAACTCGCACCGGCGGCAAAGCCGGGCAGCGCCGATCCCGCAACCGCCCCGTCGACTGAACCCGTCCAGATGTCGGTCTTCGAGGTGTCGTCCGATCGCGACATGGGTTATCGCGCGGTTTCCTCGATTGCCGGTTCGCGCACCGGCGAGGACCTCAAGAATGTGCCGATGCCCATCTCCGTCCTCACGGAGGAGTTCATGCGCGACATCGATGCGACCGACATCATGGAGGCCGCGCGCTTTTCGACCGGCGGCCGCGGCATGCCGACCGATGACAACGACCAGCAGGCGTTTCAGTTTCGCGGCTTCCGCTCGCAATACCAGACGCGCAATCTCTTCGTCTGGCAGGCGCCGACCGATGCCTATAATGTAGAGCGGATCGACATCGCGAAGGGACCCAACGCGCTCCTCTTTGGCACCTCGGAGCCGGGTGGCGTCGCCAATTTCAACACCAAGCGCGCAAACCTGATCGACAAAACCGCGGTCGCGTTTCGCGTCGGCTCGTGGGACCAGTATCGCGGCACGCTCGACGTCAACCGCAAGCTTTCGACCAACGTGGCGGCGCGGCTGAATCTCGTCCACGACTCCCGTCACAGCTGGGAGAATTGGGTCGGCAGCGAACGTCGGGCCATCGACCTCGCGGTCACCTATCGCATTGGAAAGAACACTCTGCTGCGGGCCGAGGGCGAGATCGGCCGCTTCGAACGCGTGCCGGCGATCTCGCTGCCCACCGACAATTTTTCCGCGTGGGATGGTGGCACGCCTTTCGCGTTCAACGCCGCCACCGGTCCCGCCGGCACCGCGCGCCTGAGCTCGTCCACGGGCAATGATTATCTCGTGTGGGACAACCTCGCCGGAAAATTTCAGAACTGGCGCGGTTTCGGCCAGACCAACGGTTCGAACGAAACGCCGGCGCGGCCCGTGAAGAACCACGCCATCATCCCCCGCGGCGCCCAGTTCACCGGCCCCGACAAGAATCAGGTCACTGACTTTCATACCGTGGGTGGCGCGATCGAGCACCGCGTCGGCCGCGCGCTCTCCCTGCTCGCGGCGTTCAACATTCAGAGCATCACCGCGAATCTCCGCCGGCCGGGCAATGCCGCCGTGCGCCGCGATCCGAACCCCACGCGACCGGACGGCACCGCCAATCCGTATTATGGTTCCCATTACGTCGAGTTGCAGTGGAACGACACGCGCGATCACAGTTTCATCTACGACGTGCGGCTCGACGCCGTCTACGACTGGAAACCGACGCACTGGATGGCGCAGCGTTTTTATGCGACCGCCGGCACCACCATCGGCCGCAACAACACGGCGGTGTTGAATCTCGTCCGCGTCAACCACCCGACGACCACGAACTATAACAACGCGATTAACGCGATTCGTCGCCGGGTTTATTTTGCGGCGGGCGACACCGCGCAGAACAGCGCGCTCGGTGTGCCGGCCAACGATCCGGCGTCCGGCATCGCGACCGCGTTCATGCCCACCGGAGGAAAAACGCGGCTATGGAGCGAATCGACCTACGAGGGAATTTCCGCCGCCGGCACTTATTGGGGCGGTTTTCTGCGGACGAACATCGGCCTCCGGCGCGATGAAAACGGCAACGACATCCAGTCGGGCGCGCGGAACGCAACCACCGGATTGATGGACTTCACCGAGCCGCGCCGGGTAGTGAATCAGTTAACCAAATACTCGCCGACGATCGGCGGCACGCTGCACCCATGGAATCCGGTCACGTTTTTCTTCAACTACGCGAAGACGTTCCGGGCGCCGGGCACGACCGGCACGAATCCGCTGGGGGAATCCACGACGCTGCGGCAGGGCGAGGGCCGCGAGGGCGGCGTGCGCATCGAATTGCTCGAGGGCCGTTTTTATCTGACGAGCAGCGCTTATGACATCACGCAGACTGGGCAGAATCACAGTGTCGCCGCCGTCGCCACGGCGATTAACGGCATCTGGACCGACTCCGTGCTCAACTCGATCAACCCCGCCTACGCCGACCGGGTTTTGACCGGGGGGAACAATGAGAGCCAGACGCTCCACGCCACCGGCTACGAAATCGAACTCCTGGCCAACCTCACCCCGGCGTGGACGCTGACCGCCGGCTACGGCAACAACATCAATCGCGTTGGCGAGACCGATGTCGGCACCTTGCGCTACGTGCACGCCAACCTCGCGGAATGGGAAAGGCTCGCCGCCTCCAACCCGCTGGTCGCCCCATCGATCAACGCGGAGATCGCCGCTGTCCACGACTACCTGCTCGAAGCGGTGCCGGGTCTGGTGCGCGGCCGTTCGTACCGCGACACGGTCAATCTTTTCACGCGCTACAATTTCCGCGACGGCCGGCTCAAGGGCCTCACGATCGGCGGAGGGATGAATTATCGCGGGCCGGCGGCGTTGAACAGCCGGATGGTGGACGGGCAGGTCTCGACGATCTGGGGCTCGCTCATCACCGAATACGAGGCGATGGCGGCGTATAGCTTTCGGGTGGGCGCGAAGATTCGCGGACGCGTTCAACTCAACATCCGCAATCTTCTGGACCGCCAGCGCTATGATGAATTGAACCTCAGCCAGACGCGGTATGAAGCACCGCGCTCGTTCAGTCTGACGACCACGTTGTCATTCTGAAGCGCGTGGCAACCAGAGTCACCGAACGCATCCCATGGTGAAATCATTCCTCCGCTTTCTGGCCCTCGCCACCGTCCTCGTTACTCCCCGCGCATTCGGGCAGACGATTCCACCCGCCCCTTCCGGCAAGCCGGCCGACGAAGCGGCCGTGCAACTCTCCGTCTTCGAGGTCACCGCCGAAAAAGATATCGGCTATGCGGCGTCGTCGGCGATGACCGGCACCCGGACGAACGAAAAACTGGCCGATTTGCCAAACTCGATTTCGGTGATGACGCAAGAGTTCCTGCAGGACATCGCGGTGAACAACTTCCTCGACGCGGTGGAATTTGCGGCCAACGCGGAGAATCTTTATAACGACTCCGGCACGCGCGGCGCCGCCCTCGGTCAGCGCTCCGGCAACCAGATCAGTTTCCGCGGCATGGCCTCGATACGCCAGCTCCGCGACGGTTTTCCGTGGTACATGCCGCAGGATATATATAACACCGAACGCATCGAGTTCTCCCGCGGTCCCGGCGGTCTGGCGTACGGCGATGTCGATGTCGGCGGCATAATCAACATCACGACGAAGCGCGCCCATTCGCGGCGCGCGGTGAACGCCCAGGTGCGCTACGATGACTGGGGCAGCCAGCGCTATTCACTCGACGTCAACCAGCCCCTGGCCAAGTCCGGCGTGGCGCTGCGCTTCAATACCATTCGGGCGGAAAATGAATCCTGGCGCCAACGCTCGGGCACCGAGCTGCGCGGCTACGCCGGCGCCGTGCGCTGGGAGCCGTTCAAGGATCACCGCACCGTCGTCGATCTCACCTACGAATATGGTGATCAGGACGAAGGTTTCAGCCACGTCGTCCTCGATGATCAGACCGCCGCCTACGTGCGGGGTACGGGCACCAACGCGCTCGATGCCGATCCCACGCGGGCGGGCGTACAGACCAACGGCGCGGGCATGATGCAGATGCGGCCCGCGAACGGCGCCGCCCGAACCTTCGGCTTGATCGACGGACGGATCTACAACTTCCAGTCGACGCCCACCGCGGTGTTCCGCAGTTCGCAGGTTCAGATTGGCGCCAATGTCGCCACCGGCACCGACCCGGTCAATCCGCTCCGCGTTCCGATTATCGGCGTATCCGAAAGCATCGTACCGCGGGGCGAGGACTGGGGTGGCCCGATCAACAAGCTCAACTCGAAGTTCCACGCCTACACCATCACCCTCCAGCACCGCGTGACCGATCGGTTCAGCGTCCTCTTCGCCCACAACGGTCAGAAGGACGACACCCTTCGGATCAACGTGTTCAACGGCAACGTCGCCGGCATCGGGATACGCGACATCATGATCGACGTTAACCCCAACCTCCCGGATCCCAACGACCCCACGGGCACCCGGCTCATCCCCAATCCCCGCTTCGAGCAGTATTATGTCGTGCACAACCCCGTCACCCTCACGGACGGACACGACATCCAGAACTTCCGCGGCATCGCGGTCTACGACGCGAGCCTGCCCTGGTCGATCAAGCAGCGGCTCGTGTTGAGCGCCGGCTACCGGCACGAGACCTATTACAAGGGCGCATTCACCCGTGCTCTGGCCCGGGAGGAAATTTTTCGGCGTGGCTACACGGGCGCCGCGGCCTCGTATCCAAACAACTTATTTTATTACTACCATTACCTGAAGGACGGGAACAGCGACGCGGCACTCGCGGACGCTCACCTGCCCGGAATCACCACTGATTTTCGCTTCACCAACGGCGGCGGCAGCGAGCGTTACGACCAGAGTCTCGCGTCCGCTTCGCTCAACGCGCTCGGTTCCTATTTCAACGGCAAGGTCCGCTCCAGCGTCGGCCTCAGCCGCGATCACTGGCTCCAGAGCGCGTTCAAGCCACTTGTCGCCGATCCGGTGACCGGTGAACAGCGCTTCGTCGATCGCGAGGGAAACCTGCTCCCGAACAACGGCCTCTCCAAGGTCGACGCTCCCCTGGTGCGTTCGGCGGATCAGTGGGTGACCAACCAGACTTATGGCGTCGTCTGGCACGCGACCCCGTGGGTGTCGTTCACCGGCGGCTACTTCGAATCAGCGCTTTTCAGCAACAATACCGGCCTTGACCTCAACGGCCGCGCACTGGCGCCGAAGACCGGCGAAGGCACCGACTACAGCGTCCGTTTCAACCTGCTCAACCAGCGCGTCAGCCTGAACCTGATCTACTTTCAGAATACGGCGGAGAACATCAACAGTGCCGTCAGCGCCCAGGTGCGGACCGAACTCGTCCCGTTACTGAGCGTCCCGTTCGTCAACACCACGGATTACCGTGACCGCGGCACGAAGGGCTTCGAGGTGGAACTCGTCACGAATCTGACCCGCAACTGGACGCTGCGCGGCGCGTTCGGCCGCAACGAGGTCTCGTTTACGCGCTTTTATCCGCTGCTGCGGGAGAAACTCGGTGAGGCCAGGGCGACGGCCAGTCGGTTGGGTCTCGACCCGGACGATGCGACTGTCACGACCCAGCAATTCATCGCGGATCAGGAGAATGCGGATACGACGACGGGCCGCAAGAACCTGAACCTCACCACGCGCTACAGCTTTACCGAGGGCCGGCTGCGCGGGCTGGCGCTCGGCGGATCCGTGCGCCACATCTTCGGCAAGGACTGGGCCGCAATCAACGTCGGCGGCCAGGAGGTGCTGCCGGAGAAAACGACGGACGATCAGTATGTCGTCAGCCCCTTTGCGAGCTACCGCGGCAAGTGGCGCAACATCGGTTGGACTGCGCAGGTCAACGTCAACAACCTCTTCGACAAGGTGACGGATCAGGGCACCGCGTACCGCTATACCCGGTGGACCGACCCGCGGCAGATCATCACGACATTCACGGTCACGTATTGAGCAGCCACCGCCGCGATTGAATGGGATTTATTGCTGCAATGAATATCGACCGTCAGCCGAACGTCGTCCCATGAAAGTTCTCCGTGCGCTGGTCGGTCTCACGCTTCTCCGCATTGCATGCGAGGTTTCGCTCGCCGCGCCGCCGTCCACCGCCGGCGCGCGGCCCAATATCATTCTGATGATGGCGGACGACATGGGATGGGGTGATCCCGGCTTCAACGGCAACACGATCATCAAGACGCCGCAGCTCGACGCGATGGCGAAGGCCGGGCTGCGCTTCGAACGTTTTTATTCCGGCGCGCCCGTGTGTTCGCCGACGCGCGGCAGCTGCCTGACGGGCCGCCACCCGTATCGCTACGGCATCTGGTCGGCGAACGAGGGACATCTGCGCAAGCCGGAGGTCACGCTGGCCGAAGTGCTCGGAGCCCGCGGCTATGCCACGGGTCATTTTGGCAAGTGGCATCTCGGTACGCTCGATCCTGTTCGCACGATCAAAGGAGCGACGCGCAATGCGGCGCGGAATTATGCGACTCCAGGCATGAACGGATTCGACGAATGGTTCTCGACGGAGTCGTCGGTCCGCACCTGGGATCCGAACAGGGACAACGCGGACCCGACGAAGCCGAACACGCTCAATCCCTATTACCACAACGGAAAGATTGAGACGGAGAACCTCGAAGGTTGCGACTCACGCGTGTTGATGGATCGCGCGATTCCCTTCATTCGTCGCGCGGCGGCGGCGCAGACGCCGTTCTTCGCGGTGATCTGGTTTCACGCTCCGCACGGTCCCGTGGTCGCCGGGCCGGAGTTTCGCCGGATGTATGCGGACCGCGACGAGGGCGAACAGCATTTCTACGGCAGCATCACGGCGCTGGACGTACAAGTGGGACGGGTACGCGAGGAACTCAGGGCGCTCGGGGTGGCCGACAATACCCTGCTGTGGTTCGCCAGCGACAACGGGCCGGAAGGCGATACGGGCGACGAAGGCACGTACCGCGGATCGGCCGGACCTTTTCGAGGAAGGAAGCGGAGCCTGTGGGAAGGCGGCATTCACGTGCCGGGACTGCTCGAGTGGCCCGCGCGGATCAAACCCGGCAGCACGACGGCGGTGGCGTGCAGCACGCTCGATTATTTTCCGACGATCCTGGATGTGCTGGGTTTTCGCGCGGACGGGCGGCCGGAGCCGATTGACGGGATCAGCCTCGTTCCGCTCTTCGAAGGCCGGATGAGGGAGCGGCCGGTGCCGATTCCGTTCGAGACACTGGGCGGCGCGGGCACGCGGGTTTCGCGAGGGTCACCTCGGGTCGCGCTGGTGGACAATCGCTACAAGTTGCTAACCGACTTCGACGCCAGCGGCGCCGGGGACCTGCTTTTCGATCTGATCGCTGATCGCGGAGAAACGACCAACATCGCAGTGCAGCACGCCGACGTGGTGCGCGAGATGAAGGCGCGGTTGGTGGCGTTTCGTGAATCGTGCAAACGCAGCCTCGCGGGCCATGACTATATAGAGCCATTCACGCCAGATAGGGACGACATTCATCCGGCCGATCCGGGTTTTGCCCGCGCATTGCGTGGGGCTGCGGCGGCCGACGCGGAACCAAAATCCGTGGACGAATCGGCAGGCGCCAGACGCGACAAGCGGGCGACTGCGAAGCCCGGCCGCTCGCCCACGAGTGCTTCGTCCGCGCCCGCCGCCGTGGCGCTCCAGAATGACGATTCCGGGGTCGTCACGCTCGCTGCCGCCGCCGCCTCTCTGCACGGTGGACTCACGTACCGCGCCGACCAGGAGAAGATCGGCCAGTGGTCGAGCGTGAACGATTGGCTGAGCTGGGATTTCGAGATCCGCCAGCCGGGGAGTTTCGAGATTGAGGTGAGCTGTGGACAGACGGAGGACGGCAGTGTTTACGACATCATGGTTGGCGAGCAGAAAGTACGGAACACGGTATTGGCATCGGGCAATCATCGAACGCCGAAAGCACAAATCGCCGGCACGCTGACGCTCACGAATCCGGGCCGCTACACGCTCGCGCTCAAGCCGGTGAGCAAGCAGGGCGCCGTGGTGATGACGCTTTGGAAAATCGATTTAATTCGGGTGAGAAAATAACCACGCATGCCCAAACTGTATCGCAGAAGATTTCTCCATTCGATGGGGATCGCCTCCATCACCGCGATCTCCACGTCTACTCGCGGCGCCTGCGCTGCTGCCGCCGCCAAGCCGGTATCGCGTGCCGCCGCATCGTCCACGCCCGCTGCTGCGGCAATTACCTCTTATCTTCGCGGCTACGAAAAGCAATTTCGCGCGAACCCCTTGGCCGCGGGGTTTGAGAAGGGGTCGCGTTGCGGAAGTTGATGTTTCGCCTCCTCGGTTTGCGGTATCAATTTCCGCAACCTGACCCCGTTCGGCTGACCTTGCTTCCTTCATCATCTGCTGAAACTTCGGTTCACCGCGCAAGGGCTCCCACTCGGGCGCTAGCCCCGAAAATCCACCGCTCCTATGATAACATCCCACACGCTGGGGCAGCCGCCGGGAGTGGCGCCGGGCTTTGACCGGCGCGCCGCCCGTAGGAGACTGGCGCTACGGGCGAAAATGCGCGCACAGGGTGTGAAATTTCCCGGCTAGGCTAGCCCTGCGCTGGCCCCACAATTCTTGCCAAGCACGTCGGCATTCGCACCGGAGCGGCGGCTTTCCTGCCGCCGAAGTACGTTCGGTCGACCGGTCTCGGGCGACTGGAAAGTCGCCCTTCCGCTCAACCGCGCCCTTGGCGCGACGCCATACGCGATGGCGAATTTGTGGGCAAAGGGCAGCGCTAGCCGGAGACTATAGCCGAAGGCCCTGCCGCGGTCGTGCATCGCCTGCAGTTCGGCCAGGGCGGCCTCGCTCTGACCGGGGAGAGCGAGCAGCTCGATCCGGCGCCTCAAGGTAAACTGACCGGAATTGCGGGATATGATCCGATCCGCCTCGCCCAGCGCCACCCCGGCGTCGGACATTTCCTCCCGAGCCGCATGGAAAAACGCGAGGTTCAGCAGTCCCGCGGGCACCGTGGGGAAATCCTGGATATACTGCCGCGCCGCCGACAATCCCTCCTGCAACAAGGCACTGGCCCGCGCCGCGTTCCCCTGTCGGGCTTCGAGCTGGGCCATCCGGTAGGTCGGCAGCAGGTATCCGGCTCGCGGGCCGGAAGTCCTCATCCGCCCGCTCGTCACGAAGGCCCGCTGACGTTCATCGGCAGCCAAAGCGGCGGGGATGTCGCCCCGCATCGCATGGAGCTCGGCGAACAGTTGCTGAACCAGCGTTTCGCGCCGCGCGGGCGGAAGCGACTCGAGAATCGTCAACGTCCCGTCGACATCGCCCGTCCACGTCAGGCGATTGAGCGCCAGATTTCGCATTGGCGACACGTAGCTCAGAAAAACGACTTTGCTTTCGCTGGCGGCCATCTGTTTCTGCCTTCCCGGTTGACCGAAACGATGGGACGCCTACCCTTCGCATCGTGACCAAGATGCTGTCCGAAATCGCCCGTGACGCACTCGAACTCCCGATCGCCGAACGCAGAACGCTGGCGCGGATCCTTCTCGATGTGTCGGACGCAGATCATGATTTTTCACCGGACGTCGAGGCAACTTGGGAGGAGGAGATTGTGCGCCGGCTGCGCGCGGTCGAAAATGGAACGGCGAATTCCCGCAGCGCGGCGGAAGTCTTCGCCGATCTCGACCGTCGGTTTTCCCGTGGGGTCTAAAAACTCGAATCACGCGGCGGAATTGCCTGCAGAAGGGTGGGGGAGCAGAGGAGAGAGATAAAATCACCATTGCCGACGTATTTGCTGATGGGAATTGTTGCTGGCTGGCTAAATCGGCAGCAGCAGGCGGTGATCGAATATCTCAAGACTGAAAATGAGATTCTCAAATCGCAGTTCCATGGCCGCAGGCCGCGACTGACCGACGGCGAACGTCGGCGTTTGGCGGTAAAAGGGAAGGCACTCGGCCGGAAGATGCTGAGCGAAATTGCGTGCGTTGTGACACCGGAAACGATCCTGGCGTGGCACCGTCGGTTGGTGGCGCTCAAATGGACCTTTCCGCGCCGCGGGGTGGGCCGACCGCCGATCGCGAACGAGATTCGCGCCCTGATTCTGGAGCTGGCGCGAACGGATTCTCACTGGGGCTACACGAGCATCCAGGATCGGTTGCGTAACCTGGGACATCGGGTCAAGTCGCGCGACGGTGGCCAATGTCCTGAGGGAACACGGCCTGGAACCGGCGCCGAAACGCCGCCGCCGGACGACGTGGTCGACTTTCTTGAAGGCGCATTGGCCGGGGTTGGCCGCGATTGACTTCACGACGGTCGAAGTTTGGACGAAAGGTGGCCTGGTGACTCACTACGTGTTGTTCGTGATGGAACTGGCGACAAGGAAGGTGGTTTGTGCCGGCATCACGCCGTATCCCGACACGGCATGGATGCTCCAGATTGGTCGCAACCTTACGGATGCCTTCACCGGATTCCTCAAGGGGAAGCGTTTCCTCCTCATGGATCGTGATGCCACTTTTCACGCGGCGTTTCGTTGCCTGCTCGAAAAAGCTGGCGTTCGACCGGTGCGGATTCCGCCGAGATCGCCCAATTGCAATGCCCATTTGGAGCGCTTTCATCTGTCGTTCGAAACCGAAGTCGCCGACCGGATGATATTTTTCGGCCAGGAGCATCTTCAGCGTACAATAAACGAGTACCTCGTGTACTACCATTCGGAGCGGAACCATCAAGGACTGGAGGGGCAGATCATCGAGCCGGGAAAGGAAATTGGGCAGCGACAAGGGAAAATGCGTCGACGGGAACGC
>JBBRCR010000254.1:0-12158 GCA_038204695.1 Opitutales bacterium
CGCGGTTCCTGCTTTCCTGACGCGTCAGGCGCGCGCGGGTGGCGTCGCTCCGTGAGATCCACTGCCAAGTCGTGCAACGGCCGACCCACTTGGTTCGTCAGCCAAAGCGCCTCAGCCGGTGCAAACAGTGGTTCGCCGTCCTTCTCCACCCGTTTGCCGAGCAATCCGTTGAGCACCGTTTCATCCAGCTTCCACGTTTTCAAGTCGAGTGTATGATGCGCGGGATCCTGGATGTTAGAGTTGGACGTGACGAAGAGAGAAGGAGTCGAACCCGAGGGCCAGGTGTCGTTCTCCGGACTGCGTGTGGTTGCGCCTACCTCTATATCCGCAATTCTACACGGAGGTTCAGCGGCGCTTTTCTTGTGCACCAACGCAATGTTCCAATACGACAGTTCCCCGTCCGCGGCTTGCCGGCGAATGAACTCCATCAGCTCGGGCTTTTGCAACCGCCAGTTTTCGGCGGCCACATCGAACTTGGACAATAGCTCGTCCACCAAGCGTTGAGCCGGAACATCACGCCAGAGCCATGCGGACGACATTTCCTCCGCGGAGTTTCGGCCACCCAAAGCCGTGAGAAATTCGCTGATTGCCGCTCGGTTCGCTTGCACGGTGGAAAGCGCGGTCGTGAAAGCGGGCGTTTGGACAAGCTGGCCGGCATACGAGAGCTTTCTCGTGCGACCGTGCGCCATCTTATTTAGTGCGGTGATAAGCAGCCCCCCCGGGTGTTCGCGCACGCGCAATCCGTAACGACGCGGCGTCAGTCCCGCCTTTTTCATCCGGTCGAATTCCCTGCGCAGTTCCAACTCCGCCAGCGCAACGTGACGGTACCATCGATGCAGGTCGTCGGATGTATAAAGTCGGCAGAGATCCAAATAGCCTGGACGGTAGCCGAACCACCGTCCCATCTGCATGAGAGTGTCATACATCCGCGTTGTGCGCAGGAAGTAACTGACGGAGAGGCCTTCCAAAGTCAGCCCTCGCGAGAGTTTATCACCACCGACAGCCACGACGCTGTAGCCATGTTGGTGCGTTACATAGTCCAATACATCGGTTGCATGCCCATTGATCTCTTTGACCTCGATACGACCCACAGCGTCGGGCAGCTCCGCTGCGATCTGCGTCCAGGATACGGCGGGCAAATTTTCGTCCGGCGACAGATTTCGAATCTCTATGCTTTTTGGCACGAATTCGTCGTCCCACAGCCGTTTCAAATTCTTAATGAGTGTGTCGTTCCGCGCACCTTCGCCCAACTGAAGTTTACGACGTATCGCATCGATTTCTTGTTGCACCAACTGCGCAACTTGATGCTGGACGTTCACGAATCGTGTCACATGGACCAACATCGAGTTGTGGACATCGCGTTGGCCCCGGACTCGCCGCGCAGCACAAACAAGGATAAAGGCGTGGAGGGATTCGATCAGTGACGCCGGCAGCCGCCCAACAGATAGGTCCTTCTTGTGCTTGGGCGGAAAAATATCCGCGAAGTCGCCGACGAGCTTCACCAAGGGCAGCGCCGGCTTCGGCGGAATTTCCGCATGCGGATCGCCCTCGAACCCGAATACGCGCGCTGGGCTTACATAGTTCGAAGGCGGCGAGACATTGAGGATAAAGCTTCGCGGAAAAAGATCGTCTCCATGTTGGGGGGTCTCGGCGTCTGGATTGATGAAAATATTCGCGAACGGCGTCGCTGTATAACCGACGTAGGCTGATTTTTCGAATGCGTCCAGCAGTTCGCGAATGCGGCCGTTTATTGCAGTAACCTCATTCGAATTTCCGTCTTCATCCTTGTCCTTCGTATTGATCGACGCGTTGTCGGCCTCGTCGTCGATCACCAAAAGAGGAACGCCACGCACAATCTTTTTTTTTTCTCGTCCAACGCACTCGCCGCGGACATGCAACACCCACTTCAATAGATTCTTTAGAACACTGCCGTTCTTCTTAACCACCAGGATCACAGGATCGCTGCCGATAAACACATTGGTGTCGGCGCGGGCTGCGCGAAAATCCCCATCGTCGGCGCTCGTGGTGAGCGTGTTTAGTGGGAGCCGATGTCCGAAAAGCCGGCCCACACCGATGAGGCTGTTTGATTGATCGAGGTTACGATCGTGCTGGCTGTCGCGTCCGAGGACTCCCTCGTCCAGCCGAAACTGGGTCTGGCTGCGGAGGTTGTTGTGCATCCCGGCCAGCACCACAATCAGACGATAACCCGAATCAATCGCCTTGCAGATGAGACCGCAGTAGTTCGCAGTCTTGCCGGACTGAACGCTGCCTACGACCATCCCCCGGCAATCCCAGCGGGGCTTCCGCTCGGGATCCTCCAGTTGCCCGAGAATGTCGTCGGTAAGCTTGCCAAGAGCCTGGACCACGGGGTGCGGCAGTTTTTTGTCCTGCACCAAGTAGGTTTCATAGCGTCTCCAGAATCGCCAATCCACCTTGCCCCGTTTATAAGGAAGCCACTCGTCGTGCTTCTCGGGATCGACCATCAAGGTGGCATCCGGCACATGCACGTTACCTTCGTGCATTAACTGCGCGACCATCGCGTTAGCATCGAACGCGTCAGTCGGAAACAGTGCGGAAATACGGGTTACGGCATCCCTTATTGCTTGAGGAGAGCGGATGGGGTTCTTGTTTAGAAGCGTTACGACCAACGCGTGGGCTTCATCGTAAGACTTGGGCGATTCGTTCATGAACGTTCCATCTCTGCAAGCGTTGCGAGGAGGTCGGGAAAGCGGGGGAACGGGTCCATTTGCGCGATTCGGAGCAATGCCTCTTTCTGTGAGAGTCCGCCCGCCAGCAGCGCGTCGAAAACCAGCCGCATGATGTCGATCACTTCCTTTTGCATCGCAGGTTCAAACGGGCCGACCGTCTGGTCGGGGCGCTCACGATCCGTGATTGTGATCAACGGGACAGGAATCGTTTCTTCAATCAGACGCAGCAACGCAGCAAAGCCCTTTGGGTCGGTGCATTTATCTTTAACATAGCGAAGCATTGGATGCTCGCGGTTGAGTCTATAGGAGACGCAGTTGTGCTTCGCAATCTGCCCCCAAAGAAACACGCGCTCCTGTTTGTCGGTGGCGACGAGTTTGGCGCCGCGGAAAGAATACACCTGCTTGGCAATGCTTCGTGTCCGTTCTGCAATGCGGGTGAGATCGGCACGAAGTCGCTCCGGCGGGCAGGCGCGCGATTTCGTTACGTCAATTTCCCACGCGTGGTCGAGTGCGTTGGGCAGATCGAGTCGTATTCTCGCCAGCTTGTAATGTTCTTCCTGCCGCCAACCCTTCAATCCAAGCCAATCACCTGCGACGAGCAGTCGCCGGTTGCGGTAAATATAAAAACCTTGATGCGCATTCCACCCCCGGGTTCCCGCGGCGGCTTTGTGCGTAGCCGCGTCAACCTTCGATAGATGAGGCAGAACGAACGGTTCCACTTCGACCAAATGGCCCTCGAACTTCAAACGTTCAACGGGCAGCGGTTGGGTCGCTCTCTCGCTTGAGAGAAACGGATCCCATGGGCTTATACGACGTCCATTCAAACTGAAGGCAACCCCACGGGGACCCATCAAACGATGAAACATGGTCGCAAAATGCTGGCCGACGTATTCTGCGCGGCGGAGAAAAACGTCCTCGTCGGCATTGCTATTGGTCGCAGAATCCTGAGTGAGTCGATCCAGATTCTCCCAGACGACGATTGTCCCCTGCTTGGAATAGCCGACTTTTTCGGCAAGAGCGCTCGCGAGAGGAGATGGATTTCGCAGTAGCTGCCACGCGTCCGTTGCTGCAATATGGTCGAGGTCCCAAGTGCGCACAACGTGTGAGCTAACTGCGGGCCGCCGCGTGAGGACAGTGACGCGGCGACATTGCGAGAATGAAGCGGTTTTCAGGCCAAGGCCGAAACGTCCCAAGTCGGCTGGATCGCGCTTGTCGCGCGGGTTTCGACTGCCGACGCGCATGGCGTTCACCAAGGTCGCCTCATCCATCCCTGTCCCGTCATCGGAAATCGCGATGGCCGAACCGGTGCCATCCCAATGAAAGTGTAATGCGATATTCCGGGCTCCGTGGAAAAGGCTGTTGTCAGCAAGATCAGCGAGCGCCGTCGACAGATCGTAGCCGAAAGCGCGCAAGCTCTCGACGAGCGACGCGGCATGAGGCGGAGCGAGATCCGATTCCGATGTGTCGCGTCGTGATTTCACCGGTGTGCAGGCGCAACTACCGATGTCATTTCGAAATGGAGACGCGCCTGCTGGGCATCGGCGCAATAAAACGCCTCGTCGGTGATTTCGCCGGCATCGTAGCGACGCCACACCTCTTCTCCGATGAGCACCAGTGCAACCGGCCATCCGCTGCGCGTGAAAACATGATGCCTTTCTGCCGCGAGTGTCGGCAGCACCGCTCGCGCTTCCGGCCATTCGATCTGATCCGACCCGTGGTCGAGCGCATTATCCGGGTGTAGGCCGGGGAAGAGCCAGAGGAGCGCATGCCAGCCCGCGAGTATCCTTGCTGCGGCCAGTTCGCGAAGTTCGCGGCGACTACAATACATCAGCTCGTTGAGGCGCTTGGCCGCTTCCTCTCTTGTCCGTGGTATCGTTGCGTGGCGCGCAACACTGAATTGCCGGCGGGACGATTCACTCAACGACCGAAGGAAAGTCCGCGTTACGTCGCCCACGGCCTCGGCCACGAGGGGCGGGACGGCGTTGCCGATCACCCGAAACGCGTGCGTGCGCGCGGGCGGAAACACGAACCAGTCGGGGAAAGTTTGCACGCGCGCTGCCTCCCGCGGCGTGAGCGAACGGTTCTGCACGGGATGAATGAACATCAGCCCGTCTTTGCTCAGATGAGCGACGATCGTGGAGCACGGGCGATACCGGTGCTGGCGGGTATAGCGGTCTTTGAACGTCGCCTTGTCATACGGAAACTTGAACACGACACCGCGGCGCATCGCAGCGGCCGAGCTCTCGCCTTCGTCCAGCAACAAAAAGTCATCCAGATCGCGCTGGCTGTGGGGGCGCGCCACATGATTGGTGAGTCGTGCGGCATGCTTCACTTCCGCAACACAACGCAGGAACCGGTGCCGAACCACATCGCGCACTCCGCCCCGGAAGTCGCGCTCACGCCGGACCAGATCGTAGCCGGCTTCGTTCTCGCCGGCGCCGGCCTCGAGCGGTGGCAGGTCACCGATGGCATCGCTCAACATTGCGTCCGGTGCGGCGCGCTTGGGCCGTTTCAAATCCGTCGGGAAGTAGCCCGGCAGATCGGCGCGAACTCCGATGATGAGCTGGCGACGCCGTTTCTGCGGAACACCGAGGTTCACCCCGTGTTCAATCTGCGCGTGGACCCGATATCCGGGGCGCCCTTTTTCGCGGCCAAGAACGCGGGCCTCATGCTGCACGGCGGTAAAGTAGCGACCGCCCGCTGCGCTCCGCAGCCCCAGAACGTTCTCGATCACGAAAACCTTCGGCTGGAAGTGCTCCACATAGTTCAAGAACTGGCGGTAAAGTTGGCGCCGCGAATCCTCCTTGAGGCGTTCCGTGCCGTGGTTGGAGCCGTCCCGCTGGCGCGCGGTGCTGAATCCCTGGCACGGGGGGCCACCGACAATCACGTCGACGTTCGAGGTGCCAATGAGGGCTGCGACTGTCGCTGGCGAAAGTGCAGTGAGGTCGGCTTCCAGTGCGAATCCGACTGGCGGAAGATTGGTGGGCGCCTCCTGCTGCAGGTTACAGCGCAGCGTGGAGATTGCCTGAGCATTGAAATCAACCGCCGCCTTGCATTCAAATCCGGCGCGAAGCATCCCGAGCGTAAATCCTCCGCATCCAGAAAACAGGTCGATGAATGTGGGAGTGGCTGACTTGCTTTCTTGACGACCCTTCTCCGAGGCGCTCCTTGAGTGCTTGAACACGTTGCTGTTTTTTACAGGCAGTAATCCGAGTGGGTCAAGGCGCGCCGACTCCCGCAACAACTTCTGCGCAAGGTGGGCGCCACAGTGCGAACCCGTCTGGATGCCCAATGGGTGTTAACCACAAAAGCGAGTGCTCCCGTTTAAGCGTTCGCTGCCGTTGATCCAGCGGCAGGCTCACCTCTGCCACCCGGCACAGAACATATCAGAATATCGGTATGCCTGTGACTCAACCTACCACTACCGGTAGTGCGAATGATGTCGGGAAGAGGCTGATTTGCCCCAAGCGGTTGTGGTAGGTTGAATCGTAAATACCCATATATCAGAATGAACAATTACACCGGCAGTGGTTGAACGCGACCCGGTGACCAATCGCCACGCCGCTGGACGTGGAACCACCGTGCCGATGCACAAAGGCTGCGACATCGCGCCGCCGCTGCTTCGACAAATAGTGAAGGACATCGGCTTTACCGCCGATGAGTTTGTCCACCGTGGCTGAGATGATCAAGCAACTGCCTTTGCCTGAATCACCCGCGGTCCAGTGCGGCGTGCGGCACGGATCGGCGAATAAATGAAAAAGGGGTCGGGTTGCGGATAGTGATATTGTGTCGTTCGGCGGAAGTCGTCCGCGATCGAGTTTACAAACGTCAACATCCGCAACCTGACCCTTTTCGCATTTTCCGCCAGGTTGCGCACCAGCTCAGCGTCAACAGCGCCACGATACCTGCGAGCCACGGGAGCCAGGCGGAGGGACGCGCGCGGCCCGTGCCGCTGCCCTCCAGCGCGGATTTCGATGGCGCAAGTTCGATTCCCACGGCTGCAGGCTCCCCGCCCGACGCGGCCTTAGTCAACCGTGTTGGCCGTGGGAAGGCTGGGGCGCGCCGGGAGGGCGTGGTCGATGCGCTGTTGCATTCGCCGGTAGCGAGCACGCGTATCCTCCGGTACGCCCCACACCACGGTGCCCTGATACTCGAGCGTGAACGCGGCGGTGAAGACGATCGACCACACCGTCAGGCACACGAGGAACGTGCCGAGCAAAACGCGGAGCACCTGGCGGCTCCCGGCAAGTGCCGCGCTGCCAAAGCCGGCTGCAGCGATGAGCGCGGGGCAGAAATCGGCGGTGTAGCGCTGCGCCACTGCGACCGCCGCCAGCATGGCCAGTGTCATGGGCACTGCCGCCGACCAGATCAGCAGGACGCCGAATCGTCCCTTGGGCGAGGCTCGCCACATCCACGCCGCGCTGCCCAGCGCGAGAAAGAACAATCCCGCCATCGAATACGGCAGCGCCAGGGTCGCGCTGAGGTAGTCCATCCTCGCGCCGGCGAACGCGCCGTCCGGTTTGGCACGGTCGACAAACAAGAAAGGGAAGCGTGGCTCGGCCCGGAGGTTGGGGCGGAGGAAATACGTGGAAAAGGTGAACGGCAGGTTCGCGACGTGGAACGGCTTTCCGTCGATCGCGGCGAGCCGTTTCGCGTCATATTGCACGCTGAGCCGGAGCGGACACCCTTCGAAGGTCTTGAATTTGAGGTAGCTCATGCCGTTGTAGCTGAGCACCGCGAGGACGGCGGCGGCACCGAGCAGGGCGTGGCGGCGGGCGACGCCCGGCGTTTTGCGGCTGCGCCAGGCGAGCGCAGCGGCAATGCAGCCGAGCAGTGTGAGCGCAAACAGCCCCGTCGGCGGCCGGGCGTGGAGGGAGAGGGCACCGCACACGAGCGCTCCGAGCCACCAATGACTCTGCGGGGCGTCCAACTGGCGCAACGAGCACCACGCACTCCACAGCGCGAAGGCCACGCCGGCCAGGATCGCCTCGTGATATAGATAGGCGCGGCTGCCGAGAAAGAATATCGTGCTGCCCAGCCCGACATTGAGGATGAACAAGACGGTCAGCCAGGATTTCGGCTGCGGCTGGTGGAAGACCCAGCGCGTCGCGAGGCATAACAGCAGGTAGGCCGCGAGCAACGCGGCGACATAGTAGAGCAACATCGCGGCTCGCGTGAGTTCCCCAAATGCAAGATCGCAAATGACGAACGGCAGCCGGATCAGCGCCGGGGTCGGGCCAAAGTAGCCGTAATATTTTCCGTCCAGGATAAACGCTTCGCCGCCGATCGCCTTTTCGGGCACGTCCAGCCGCGCTTCCAGCAGCCGTGCGGCCTGAAAGTCGTAAAATTCGCCGAAGCTATCCGCCTGGATCAGTCGCCACGATCCGCCCGTCACCAGCCAGGCGAATGCGATCACACAAGCGGCGATGGTGAGCCCGGCGGCGCGGTGGGTTGCGGGGGCGCGACAGATGCGGGCGGACCACTCCCGCACCGCCGCGCGGCCACCCCGCACCAGCCGCCCTGCGGCATACCCGGCACCCACGCTCATGAGGACGATTCCGATCGCGTATCCCGGGCGGAATTTCAGCCAGCCCTGAAAGCGTTCGGCGGGCGAGAGCACCGTGTCGACCGAGCCGACGAGGGGCCGCCCGCGGGCGTTGAGCAACCGGCCGTGAAACTCCGGACCGCAGGAGGAGCCGCCAATCGGGTTGCGCGCAAACCAGACCTGCCGCGAGTCGCGGGCGTGCGGCCTGACCCGCGTTTCCAGCACCACCCGCCCTTCGAACCTGACCTGCACCTCGTCACCATCAGTTGGATACCCAGGCACGTTTTGCAGGGCGGGCAGGCGCAAAACCAACGAATGGGTGGCGCCCGGGGTGAACCTGACCGGATCCGACACCGGGCCTCCCGAGCCCCATTTGTCGTAGCCGAATGCCACCGTGTGCTCATCAATATACTTCACATAAAGGAAGTCGCCGGCGCCGGTGCGGCCGGTGGTAACCAGCGGCTCGCTCGTGCCTGGCTGCACCCGCTCCAACCGCAGCATCAGTTCCTGCAATGGGGCGAGCGGCGGAACAAAATCCCTGAGCGCAACGAGCCCCAGCAGCACCAGGGTGAGTGCGCCCGTCAGCCATGCGGTGGCTCGCTGCGACTGCGAGTCACTCATCGGGGCATCGGACGGGCGGCACGCCATTCCGAGCCGGCGTGAGAAGTCCGAAAGGGGTCAAAGTCCGAAAGGGGTCAAAAGTCCGAAAGGGGTCAAAAAGTCCGAAAGTTGACATGTGTGAACTATCGACAACACGTTCATCGGGCGTCTTTCTCTGAGCCAATTGCGAGATTACCGACCACGCGTCAACCGGGCGCGAAGGAAGCGAGTCGACTGGAGTCGCGCCCGACGTGCTCCTGACTCTACAGTAAGTCGTATTTTGGATGGCAGTCATGATAATGAAAAAGGGGTCGGGTTGCGGATAGTGATATTGTGTCGTTCGGCGGAAGTCGTCCGCGATCGATTTTACAAACGTCAACATCCGCAACCTGACCCTTTTCGCATTTTCTTTTCTCCCCTATTCATCCTCCTCGATTTCCGGTGGCTTGATGGGCGTGAGCAGGCGATCGAGTTCCACCTGGGTTGGATTCCGGATGGAGAGTACGGTCAGGGTGGCTTCGCCCGCGGGTAGCGTAACCCTGGTCTGAGCGCCCGGCGCCAGGCCCAGCACGGCCGTGGCCAGCGGGGAATTGTGGGGCAGGCATTCGATGCCAGATTCGGGATCGCTGGCCGTCTCGCCGTACGTGGTCACGAGAAACGTGAAGCGATGTATTCGCGTTGTCCCCACATCCTGTTTTTCGAGGGTGGTCACGTGCCCGAGATGCAGCGTGGCAGTCGGTTTCGTGAGCCAGGTGGCGGGATCGACCTCGATGAAAGTGTTCCGCGCAACGAAGCGGTCGAGCGCCGTCATCTTGCGGTCCACGGCGCGGATCGCGTCCTTGGCCGCCTTGAAGCCGAAATTTTCGCGCAGATCGCCCTGACTATGCGCCTCGATCTTGTCCTTCACCAATCCGACGCGCTTGACCTTGAGTGCCTCGAATTCCTCGGCCAGGACGCGGTTGTAGCCCGGCCGCACGTAGATTGTCGTGGGTGGCGGAGCCGCGGGGCGGAAGATCCGTTTTCGGGAGATGGGCATGCAACGCTGAGTCAGCACAGTTCGGAGAAAGTGAAAGGCAATCCTGCGGTATCGCGGCGTAGCGGCCGAAAGATTTCTTCGCGTTGGCAAAATCAGAGCCGGAGCAGCGTTACCTGGAAAAACGGCTCCGCGAGCTCGGATGAAAACCTGGGCTCAAACCGTAGCGGGTAGCGGGTAAGGAGCATTCACGAATCGGCTCGAGTCTCGCTGGGCGGATCGATTCAGAAGGATTTTCCACGAAGGTGTTTCGTGGGCCACTCTGATTGTGTGGTTACGGCAACGCCACCTTCGCGGTCGATCTTTGCGACCTTCGCAGCCGTGCGTTAACCGGGAAATTTCGCACCGCGGCTTTCGCCGCAACCAAAGGTCTCCGGATGAGACACAGAGGTCACAGAGGGGGAATGGAGGTCACGGAGAAAGGCAGATGCTGGTTGGTATGTTGGTGTGTCTGGTCTCCTCTGTGTCCTCTGGTTCGACCTCTGTGCGCTCTGTGACCAAAGGATTGGGCCCTCAAAATCGTCGCAAACATACACGTCCCGGTTCGATATTAGCACACCCGGTGCTCGCGTTTTCGCCCGCAGCGCCAGTCTCCGACTGGCGGAACGCCGGAAAAAGCCCGGCGCCACTCCCGGCGGCTGCCCCAGCGTGTGGGATATTATCATAGGAGCTGTGAATTTTCCGGGTCAAGGGTCCGAGCTACTCGCTACACGCTACTCAATGCTCACTACTTTTCTTCACCGCGGGTGTCGAAATCAGCTCCGGCCGATCGACTGGCTGATGAACGGTGCTCAATTCCGCCCCTTCACCCACACTCCACCATGAAATGTATCTGCCTCGGCTATATTGATCACAACGCGTTCGCCTCAACCCCGGCTGGCGAACAGCAGGCGATGATGGACAGCTGCTTTGCCTACGACGACCAGCTCCGCGCGAACGGCCACTTCAAGGGCGGCGAAGCGCTGCAGCCGCCGGCCACGGCAATGACACTGCGGTACTCGAACGGACGGGTCGTCGTCACCGACGGGCCTTTCGCCGAAACCAAGGAGCAGCTCGGCGGCATCATGGTCCTCGAGGCGCGCGACCTGAACCACGCCGTCGACCTGATCTCGAAGCATCCCGGCGCGAAGTTCGGCCCGTGAGAAATCCGACCCGCCGCCGACCTGGGCGAGAGGGTGCGGCAGAGCGAGGCGCGCCGCCGTGCCGCGAGCACACGCACGGCTTAATCGGATCGACGCAGAAGGATTCCCACGGAACACGCTTGCCTGCGCTGCCTGACAATAATTTCAGGCGTTGTCCGTTGCGGAGCGTTCGACGGCGATGACATTGCCGCTCCACCCTCCCCACCCATGCACCTGGCCTTACCCGTGACCGGCGGCCGCGCCGGCCGTGTTCTGATCGTCCTCGTTGTGTTCCTGTACGCACTATTTGCGGCCGTCGCCGCGCCGGCCCAGACGCCGGCCAGCGGCATCGTCTCCGGCCGCGTCTTCAATCCGGCCACGCAGGGGTCAGCCGAGAGGGTCGGTCAGCCGAGAGGGTCAGGCTTTAAGTTTTTCAGTTGATCCCAGGCTCAGTGCGAGCCGCGCATCCCGATTATTGGGGTTTGAGGACGCGGGCGAGATCAGGGCGCCATGGCAGCAGTCTGGGGAATGGCGCGCAAACTTCCCCTGGAGTTTCCTGGAGCGATTTACCACGTCATCAACCGTGGCAATGATCGAAAATGGATTTTCACGAACGCCGCCACCCGGTCCGCGTTCGAGTCCTGCCTTTTCGAGACCTGCGAGCGCACGGGCTGGCTGCTCCACGCGTTCGTGATCATGTCCCACCATTACCACCTGGCGGTTGAAACGCCCGCGGGGAATCTCGTGGCGGGCAGGCAGTGGCTGCAGAGCACCTTTCGCATTCGAGTTACCGGTATCTCCATCAAGAAAAGCGTCCGGATTTCCTCCGGGTTGAAACCGCGCTGATGGCCGCCGGCGGCCTGGCTGATTCTGCTCAGGGTCGGCAAATGTACGCGAAATACCTGGCATGGCAGGCGGAGGAGGGCCCAGCCGGTAAAAACGAAGCCTACGTTTCAATGAGCAAAGGCTGGGCGCTCGGCAGCGACGGTTTCAAAATCGCGCTGATAAGAAGTAGGCGGACGGGGTCATGTCGCGGATCGCGGATCCGGCTGGCAGTCGCAACGGCAAACTGACGCGAGCAATCGCTGGCTCGCCGGCAACCTGAACCTCGCCACGGCCGCGGCATTCAGCCACAACCTGACCTGCTTTCA
>JBBRCR010000255.1:0-12006 GCA_038204695.1 Opitutales bacterium
GCTCGGCCGGTTGATCTGCGGAGCGAATACGATCAACGCCGGGTCGCATTTGTCCAGTTTCGTCAATCGGGAGATGAAGAGCTACTTCACGCCCGAGCAGGTGCAGAAATCGCTGCGGCGCTGCCAGGAGGTCGGCGTCAATTGCTGGCAAATCTCGGGGCTGGTGAACCTGCCGGCGTATCGACGCTTTGTGGACGAGGGCGGAACGATGCACCTGATCTCGCTCGGTCGGGATCCGGCGGAACTGCCCACGCTCGCACAGGGAGGATGCATCGGCGTGGCCCATCACGGCGAGGTCACCGACCGGCTGTTCAAGACGGGGAAGTTCGACGAAGTCGGTGATTTCCTGAAACGCGTGCACGATGCCGGGATGATGGCGGGGGTGTCCACGCACATGCCCGCGGTGGTGGACGCCATCGAATCGAAGGGCTGGGGTCCCGATTTTTACATGACGTGCGTCTATGAACGGAATCGCGGACCAGAGGAATTGAAGAAGCTCCTCGGTTATGTGCCGATCCCGACGAACGAAGTCTATCTGGAGGAAGATCCGCCGCGGATGTTTGCGTCCGTGCGGAAGACAAAGCGCCCCTGTCTGGCGTTCAAGATTCTGGCGGCGGGGCGGCTGAGTGATCGGAAGGAAAGTGTGGAGCGCGCCTTTCGGGAAACGTTCGAAGGCATCAAGCCGACGGATGCCATCATTGTGGGCATGTATGATCGCTATACGGATCAGGCGGGCGAAAATGCCGCGTTGGTCCGCCGTTTTGGCGGAGGGGCCAGCTGAGGCTTGACCAGGGGTGCCCGCAGGCGACGCCAGTCCGCTCCGGCAAGGGCACGGCGCATGTTCCGCTGTAATCTTCACCGCCGAAGGAAATCCTCAACCCTCTCCCTTCGGTGGCGCGCCGACGGTATCCCCCAACGCCGGATGCCCCGGCGGAAAACTGCTCCACAGTTCGAAGTCGTCGTACCACTGGCTCACCGGCCCGTGCGTATTCCATTCCATCCCATGATAATTTTTCATGGGTGACCAGAAACGCAGCGGCAGCGGATGATCGGGATGTTCCGTCCGGCCGCTGAAGCCCGCCGGCTTCGTTTGGTCCGTATCCAATATCACCTGCTGGTTGACCGCGAAATAAACCCGGCCCTCCCGCGCATGCTTCTTCATATAGGCCTCGACGAGGAACCATTCGCCGAGCGGGATGCGAACCTGACTGTTTTCGTGGCGCCATTCCTCCACCCGGCAGGGCTGGGGACGCTCCCCGCGGATGACCCACTGAAATTCTTTGGACCCCGGCCTTCTTTGCAGGCCCACATTGATCCGATAGTTGTTCGTTCCGCCCGCCTTCGCGTCGCAACATTCCTTGCATTCCCGGGCCGACTTGGACGTCCCGGCGTTCGGCTCCTTCCACTCCAAAATCATATACCATGGCGCCGGCCGATCCTCCGGCAGCAAGCGATCGAGGTTTGCCTGCAGCTTCATCCAATAGCGGACATATCCCTCCTTATATTCATCCGGCGGCCTGGCGGCGAAGAAGCTGAACTCGTTGCGACTCGTCGAACCTTGCTCCGGATCGTCGGCTTTGTTGATCAAGCGGAGGACATTGGATTCGCGGCCGTCCTGGCCGACCTGCCGTTCAATCACGCTCTCCATGAAGTCCGTGACCTTCCGGCCGCGACCGACCAGATAAGCAAAGCGAGAGCCTTCCCAGCGCGGAGTGGATTCCCAGCTGAAACCGGGAACGTCCGACCCGACGATTTGGTTCATGTCGTCGCTAATCCGGACTCCAGGTTCGAAGCCGGATTTCAACAGCAGGATGCCGCCGCGTTCAGCCGGTGCTGCTTCGGATTTTCCCAACAGGCTGCCCAGGGCGACGAGCGCGAGCCACCGCCAGAGCGAGAATTTGAGTTTCATCCGGAGATCCCTTGTTCTGATTCGGGTGTGCGTGGCAGGTGTGCGGGCGAGTGAATCAATCCGGATTACTCGAAAACTGCCGGGCCTGCCCACCTAAAAAGGCGGTCGAATCTCACGCGGGCGATGGCGCTCAGTTAATTTGAGCAGTTTGGAAAGTGGCACGGACGTCCCGCCATACCTTTATACACAGCGTCAACCACGGGCGGGACACCCGTGGGACGAAGAACATGGGCGGGACGCCCATGCCACGCCGAGCACGGCCTGCAAATGGAATTGAAGCCAACCCCTGACATCTTGCGCTGGTTCGAGTTGGCATGCGCGTCCGGAGCGTGGGATTGACGTGGCCCGGGCGTGCCGCCCGTGGGTTTGGAGTGGCATGGGCGTCTCGCCCATGTTTGTCGTAGGCATACCAGTGGGCCACGCCGTTAAAGAGGAAGACTGCCTGGTCGCTTTCATTCGCCGTTGCGCATTGCCGGATTGCTGGTCACGCCGTCGTCCCAACGGACTGTTCGCGAAGCCATCAGCGATTGATATGATTCGAACCTGAAACTCAAAACCATCTGTTTGAAACGGCCTTCTCCCATGCGTATCCTTGCAGCGTCGCTCCTCTTCCTTTGCGTGTCGGCCAGCGGGCCATCGTTGTTCGCAGATGACTGGCCACACTGGCAGGGACCGCGGGCCGACGGGATTTGGCGGGAGCGGGGCATCGTTGAAAAATTTCCGCCTGCGGGCCCGCGCGTGCGCTGGCGCACTCCGATCGCCGCGGGCTACAGCAGTCCAGCGGTGGCAAACGGACGCGTTTTCCTCACCGATCGGCCGGATTCGCAGACGCGGGGAAA
Source organism: Opitutales bacterium (assembly GCA_038204695.1). Classification (GTDB taxonomy): domain Bacteria; phylum Verrucomicrobiota; class Verrucomicrobiia; order Opitutales; family Opitutaceae; genus ER46. The sequence goes on from JBBRCR010000255.1 coordinate 2,749, forward strand.
TCCCCTCGGCCCGCTCGAGCGAACCAGTGAAACCGGCCGCGAGCGCGTGCTGTGTCTCGACGAGCGCGACGGCCGCGTGTTGTGGCAATATGAATACGAGTGTCCCTATTTCATCAGTTATCCCGCCGGTCCGCGCGCCAGCCCGTCGGTGAGCGGCAACCGGGTGTATACCCTGGGCGCCGAGGGAAACCTGCATTGCTTCGATGTCGTCACGGGCCGGGTGGTGTGGGCGCGCGCGTTCAAGGACGATTATGGAGTCACCCCGCAGCTCTGGGGTTTCGCGGCGGCGCCACTCGTCGATGGCAACCGCGTGATCTGCATGGTGGGAGGTGAGGGCCACACCGTGGTCGCGTTCGAACGCGAGACGGGCCGCGAACTCTGGCGCGCCCTCGCTACGCGCGAGCCCGCTTACTCGCCGCCGACGATCATCGAGGCCGGCGGCCGGCGTCAGCTTATCGTGTGGGACAGTGAATCGCTGAATGGACTCGATCCGGAAACCGGCAAGGTGTTTTGGTCCGAGCCGTTCAAGACGAAGATGGCCCATGCGATCGCCACGCCGCGCTGGAACGGTGAGCACCTGTTCATCTCCTCGTTCTTCGATGGCTCGATGCTGCTGCGCTTGGATCCGGCACAGCCGCGAGCGGAGGTGGTCTGGAAAATCAAGGGGCCGAGCGAAACGCGGCCGGAAGGACTGCACAGCCTCATGAGCACACCCTTCCTCGAAGGCGGCCACATCTACGGTGTCTGCAGTTTTGGCCAGCTACGCTGTCTGAAAATCGCCACGGGCGAGCGCGTGTGGGAAACGCTGGCACCGACGTCGGCCACGGGCAAACCGGCGCGCTGGATGACGGCGTTCATCGTCAAGCACGAAGGCCGATTCTTTATCTACAACGAAACCGGAAACCTGATTATAGCGCGGCTGAGTCCGCAGGGGTACGAAGAGATCAGTCGCGCCCATTTGCTGGATCCGACCAACCGCGCGGGGGCACGCGAGGTGCACTGGTCGCATCCGGCGTTCGCCAATGGGTGCGTTTACGTGCGCAACGACCGGGAACTCCTCTGTGCGGATCTGCGGGCGGACCGTTTGTAGGCGCGCAGCCAGCCGCGGTGACATGGAGCGAAAATCCACTCGCTGGCGCTCGGTGCCACGAATCGGCGAGATCCGAAGGTCACCTCAATTCCGAATTCTGCCGGTGCCTGGCGTAGCACGGGCGGCCCGCCCGTGAATTACTTTCGATCCACCAGTCTGGGCGTCCCCGCCCAAGCTCCAGTTGGGACAGGCGCATAATAGCTCCACGCGCTGGCGTTCTCGCAGCCACGATGGAGGCGCATTGCGGCAGCGCTCAGCTCAACGGCGCGAAGAACTTGATGAGATTGGCGATGTGCTCGTCCACTGTGATCCCCAGGTGTTCGCAGCCGAGGTAAATAGTCTTCCGGTCGACCTTGGCCGCGAACGAGGGTTCTTTCAGCTTCTTCCTGATCGAACTGGCCTTCATCTCGCCGTAACGCACCGGGTTGAGCTTCCGATACGCATAGAAGATTCCGCTGATCTCGTCGCAGGCGAGCAGCGCCGCGGCGAGTTTCGTCTGCGGGAGCGTGGTGAATCCATGATAGCCATACGCGTGAGCCTCCACCGCGTGAATCAGTTCGGCTGGATAATTCCATTCGGCGAACCAGCGCAGCGAGTCACGGGGATGCGACTCGGGGTGCCGCTCGAAATCGATATCGTGCAGCAACCCGGTGACGAACCAGAGCAGGCCATCCTTTCCCAGGAGTTTCGCGTAACCCTCCATCGCCGTGGCCACCATCTGCGCATGATGCCGCTGGTATTCGTCCTGTACATACTGGGCGAGGAGGCGGCCGGCCTCTTCCTTCGTCGGGAGCATCATGGCGGCGGTTGTGAATGGGCGCCGCGGTCAGGTGCGCAGCGGTCGTTTCCGTCGCTCGCGGGCAGGCCCGGCCACCTCAGTCGAAGGCCTGGCCAAACCACTTTTGGAATTGCTCGCCGATGACCGGTACGGGTTTCAGTTCGCCGTTGGCTGCGGCGACGAGCCCCATCACCCACAAAACGAACAGACCCAGCCACGCGCAGAGCACGATGATCCATCCGATAAAGGGGATGATCGCCAGCATCGCGCCCAAAACCGCCAGCACAACGGCGGCCAGCATCAGGCCGAGCGATTGCCGCAGGTGATAAGCGCCCAGGCGCGTTTTCTTTGAACCATGCATGACGACGGCCACGATGAATCCAATCAACGTGAGATAACTCACGATGGCAGCGGTCTTGTCCTCGTTCGCAAACTGAGGCGGCGTGACGTTGGTTTCGGTGGTATTCATTGGTTTGGATTTGCAGCCGCTCCGAGATGCGACCGCGGTCAGCTGAAACACGAATTCAATCGCGGACCGAAGGATCGGCCGCGAGTCGGCGCGTAGCAAGATCGGACGTCTGGCATGTCGCGGCGGGCCTTATCTGCTGCGGCCCTCCGCGCCGCGGTCGCGCGAGCCACTTACAAGCGTTGCCGCATAACCTTGTAGCCCATGGAGGCAATCGATTCGCCGTCGGCGAGCCGGTGCGGCGCGGGCCCGAAGTTGACGATGATCGAGATGCCGTTCGCAAAGGTGGTCTGCTGCACGTCGCGATTGGCCGTGAGGAAACGGTGGTCGGTCATTTCCGCCATGCCCACTTCCTGCGCGATGGGGCAGGTGTTTTGATAGCTCGCCACGAAGCGCGCGCGATTCTCTTCCCAGTACGCGCGCGTGAACATAAACATCGGCGGCACGCCGTAGAGCACGTTGAACAGATCGCGTTTATCCCACAGCGCGGGAAGCTTGTTGTTATAGTCGCCCCAATACCAATACGAGACGGTGCAATCGTGAAACACCAGCTCCCACAGCGGCAACCGGTAGGTGTGTCCCACCTGGAATTTGGCGACACGTTCGGGAACGTCGGTGACAATCTGCTGCATGCGCCGGCCCGCATCGGGGATGCGATACGGCCCCAGACTCATCATGCCTTCGTAGAAATGCAGGTACGGGACGGACGCATCGTGGCCGGTCTCGCATCCCGTCACCATCCGGGCCGCATCCGACATGTACCGCAGCAACGCCATCTTCCACTCTTTGCTCTCGGTACGGGTCATCGGGTGTTCGGGACTGTAGCACTCGCGCCAGGGTGACGCGGTGGTCGTGTCGATGAAGCGGCCGAGGTACGGATGTATCGCAAGATCGGCTGGCACGCGCTCGCGCGCGTACTCGACGGCGCGGCGATCACAGAGCACGCCGCACGGCAGCATCGTGCCGTCCTTCGCCGTCACGGCCCAGCCCTTGATCCAGTTGCCCGTGCGGTCGAGCATGATGTCCTGGGGCCACGCGGCCGTGGTCCAATCGGAGTGGATACTGCGCAGCCGGCTGAAGTTCGCCGGATCCATGACATCTTGATAAATGTCGTAGCGGCTGGTCAGCACGCCGAGAGCGTTCATGGCGGTGATGCCTTCCGGGCCCTGCCGGTTGCTCCAGAGGATCCGGTCAATCCCGGCGGACTTCAGCTCCTTCACCATCGCGACCGCGTCCTTTTCCCAGTACCAGACGTTCACCGCGCCCAAGAGACGATCGACGGCGGGAACAGTCCGACGTTTCTCCTCCAGCGTTTTCAATAACCCGAGTTCCTGCGCGTATGCACGATAACGCTTCGCCATCGCGACGTGTCCGCCGTGCTCAAAAAACACATACCGCAGTCGGCGTTCATAGCCGAATTCGGCGCGCTGCCCTTCCCACGAGGGCGCGATCACGAGCCGCTGCCCGAGTCGTTCGATCCGGATGGAGACATCATCCGGCGTTTCGAGAATCGCCATGTGTCCTTTGGTGCCATCCGTGAGCCCCCAGAACGCCATGCAAATGCCGTGGCCGCCGTATGCGATTAATCGCATCGGCGCGATCGTGGCGTCATCGACCGGATACGAGATCCCTTCATTCATGGGCACGACGAGATAGTCACCGGCCTCGCCGGTGAACGGCGCGGGGAATACCAGTGCGGATGGCAGCCTGCCGTGACCGGAAAGTGCCACCGTGAACTCGGGTTCGTCCGGCATCAACTGGAGCACGACGCCGACATCCAGCCCGGTGGGTGCGTGAAAGAGCGCCAGTTCGAGCCGGTCGCCGGCGGCCGTCGCCGTTTTCAGGATACAATCTGCGGTCATGCTCTTCTGGCTCCACCTACGCTGCGAGCGCCGGTCGAGCACCGCCAGCGTTGCGTCGGTGGTGTTGAGCGTCACTTCGAGCGCCGCGTTGCGCACCGTGAGCCGGGCGGGGAAGTCGCTGGGCCGCGCCGCAAACAGATTTGTCTTTCGCTCGAGCGTGAAATCGTCGAGCCGCACAACGCCCGGCCCACTGCCCAGCACGCGTGGCTGGACCCGGGCTACTCCGGCGGGGATCACGAAACGGCAGCGCAGCGGCTGCCAGCCGGGCTTCGCCTGCGCCGGCTGGGCGCCGAACGACCAGCTGACGACGACGTTGTCATTGTCCCATGTCGACACGCACAGGCTCACATCGCCCGCGCCCTCCAGATTGACCCAGGCCTGCAGTTCGAGGATGTCGCCGGGTTTGACCGCCAGGCGCTCGCTCGATTCGAAACTCCAGTCCTTCGTTCCCGTGTGCTCGATGCGTGCGGCGGATTGGCCGGAATGGACGAGCGCGGTTTCGATCGTGATCCGTCCCGCTTGCGGTTCGCGGGTGTAGATCGGCCGCCACCCGGCGAGTGCCGATTCGAATCCGCCGTTGGCCGGTTCGACGGCCGCACGCACCGCCACAAAACTGCCGAGCCAGCCGAGGGACACTGCGCAGGCGCCGTAGCGAAATGCGCGCGCGCACGAGTGCCGAACCCATCGAGATGCGACGTTCATCGTGGGACGAGGCGTATCCTTCCGGCGGCCCGCCGACAAGCGTGCGGCGCGGGCGGGCGTCCAAGTGTTTTCGCGTTCGCAGCAGCACATCGCTGAGGACGTACCTCACGGGTGTGTGGATGGAATTCATGGGCGGGACGCCCATGCCACTTCAAACCGCGAACACAAGCGACATGGCTGGTCGCACCTGTGAACTCATTTTTCCGTCGCACCGGGACGCCGGGTCGCCATTGGTTAATTGATTCACCTCATGAAGAACACACTCGTTGCCCTTTCTGTTTTGCTCGCTGCCGCCGGCGCGTTTGCCGCCGAAGACATCAACAAGCCGGCGCCCATCGGCTATTCCGACACGCCCGTCATCCCCGGGACCAAATGGAAGGTGCATGACATCGACCGCCCGGCGCCTCCGGTCGTGAATCCCGGAGCCAAGACCGGGGATGCACCGGCCGATGCGATCGTGATTTTCAACGGCAAGGACACCTCGCAGCTTTTCACCCGCAAAAAAGATGATCCCGCCAAGCTGCCCTGCCCGTGGAAAATCGAGAATGGCGAACTGATCGTGGATGGCGGCGATTGCTGGACGAAGCAGGAATTCGCGAGCTGCCAGCTTCACATCGAGTGGCGGAGCAGCCCGAACCAGAAGGGCAACTCACAGAAGAAGGGCAATGGCGGCGTGTTCTTCATGGACCGCTACGAGAGCCAGATGATCGACTGCGACAACAATCCCACCTATGCCGACGGAATTTCCGGAGCCGTGTACGGCCAGACACCACCGATGGTGAATGCGATCCGCAAGGCCGGCGAGTGGCAGATGTACGACATTGTCTTCACGGCACCGAAGCTGAAAGGCGGCAAGGTCGTCGAGCCGGCGCGAATCACGACTTTTCTGAACGGTGTCTGCGTGCAGAACAGCACGGCCATCATGGGGCCAACCCTGCACAAGAAGACGACCGAGTATAAAGGCACGTTTCCCGAGAAGGCGCCGCTGCGCCTGCAGGATCACAAGAACGAGCCACCGATCCGCCTGCGCAACATCTGGGTCCGGCCGCTCCCCTGACCGGAGGCGTTCGGCACCCGTTAAAGCCGGGCGAAACGGCATTTTTTAACGTGAATGCATTTGCGACGCTGCGAAACGTATTCGCCACGGCCCTACTAATGGGGTTGGTGGCCGCATCAGTTCCTTGGGCTGCCGAGGATCTGAAAGCGCTGGACCTGCCACCACCGCGCACCGACGGCGGAAAGCCGTTGATGCAGGTTTTGAAAGAGCGACAGTCCAAGCGTGAATTCAGCGCGAAGGCACTGGAGCCGCAGGTGCTCTCGGATTTGCTCTGGGCGGCATTTGGGATCAACCGGCCGGAGATCGATCATCGGACGGCTCCGTCTGCGATGAACTCGCAGGAAATCGACCTGTACGTTGCGATGGCCGACGGCGTCTACGTGTACGAGGCCAAGGCGCACCGGTTGAACCCCGTGGCGGCCGGCGATTTTCGGGCGAAGACGGGCGGCCAGGATTTCGTCAAAATCGCCCCCGTGGCACTGGTGTTGGTCGCCGACCACGCGCGGATGGTGAAAGCGAAGCCCGAGGTGAAAGAGCCGTATTCGTGGATCGACGCGGGGTACGTGAGCCAGAACGTCTACCTCTTCTGTGCTTCGGCCGGATTGGCCACGGTGGTGCACGAGTTGGGCGATCGCCGGGCGCTCGCGGCCGCGCTGCAGCTCGGGCCCGAGCAAAAGATCATCGTGGCGCATTCGATTGGCTACCCCGGCCCGCCCAGCGCCAAAGCCGCCAGAAAATGAGGAAGTCAGCTCTCATCCTAGCGCTTCTGCTCGTACCGGGAACGCTCGCCGCGGCCGAACTCGTTCATGCGCGAGACGGCTCCGGCGTGTATGGTTACAAGGATACACCGAAACTGCCCTGGTGTGAGTGGCTTTGCCATGACCCTGATCGGCCCGCGCCGCCCCGCGTCGATCCCGGACCAGCGGGTCCACCGGCGCCGTTCCCGGCGGATGCCATCGTGCTTTTCGACGGCAGCAACATCGCGCGATGGCGGGAAACGGCGGGCTGGACGATCGATCGCGGTGAACTCGTCACCGGCGAGGGCAGATTGGCCAGCAAGGAGAGTTTTGGCAGCGCTCAAATCCATGTCGAGTTCATGGGGCCGGCGAACTTTGTCGGGCCCTGGTCGAACCGCGGCAACAATGGCGTGCTGCTGATGGGGCTGTTCGAGATTCAGATCTTTGATTCCGTCAATGAGAAGATCTACCCCGACGGGCAATGTGCCGCAATCTATGGGCAGACGCCCCCGCGCGTGAATGTGACGCGGTCGCCCGGCGAGTGGCAGTCATTCGACATTGTGTTTACGGCGCCAAAGTTCGAGGGCAGCCGGCTCGTGTCGCCGGCCCGGGCAACGGTCTTTCACAATGGCGTACTCGTGCATCTGGAGGAAGAAATTCATGGCGAGACCGGCCACCGGATCGTGCCGGAGTACAAGCAGAAGGTGAACAGCGGTCCGCTGGTCCTCTACGGGCACGGATGCCCGGTGCGGTTCAGGCGCATTTGGGTGCGGCCTTTGTAGGCGCTCGTGCGCCAACATGAGTCTCGGCCTGGCGCGACGGCGGAGCCCCGGTGATTTGTTCCTTACGATGACCTCACCGTTGCTCGCCCGGAATGAAACGGGCCGGCGCAAAGACGTCTGCGCTGGTCGAGCTGCTCGATCTTTACCCGACGCTGGTGGACCTTTGCGGACTACCGCCCGTCGCGGTTTTGGAAGGCGTGAGCCTGCGTCGGGTGATTGAGCAGCCTTCGGTGCAGGTGAAGTCGGCCGCTTTCACGCAGGCGCCGCGGCCGCCCAACATTCAAGGCGGCCGCAGTGACACGATGGGATATTCGATGCGCACCGAGCGCCATCGCTATACGGAGTGGCGCGAGTGGGCGACGGGGCACGTCCAGAGCCGCGAGCTTTACGATCATGCGACTGATCCTGACGAGATGATCAACGTGGCGAACGCGCGCGGGCAGGCGGGGCTGGTCGGCGAGTTGGCGAAACAACTCGCGAAACAATTCCCACCAAAACCGCTGCCGTAGGCGTATTGGTGACGCGGGGTGATCGTCCCCCCGGCGTTGCTTCGCGCGAGCATAGGGATTCGTTGAGGCCTCCTCTGAAATAGATGTACGAAAAACCCAGTGCCGAGGTCCTCCAGCGAATTGCCGAACGCGTCATGCGGGAGCGAGGCATCGAGCCGGATTTTCCGCCGGCGGCACTGGCCGAGATTGCCGCGCTGGAAGGAACGGCGCCACCGCTTCCGGCCGGCCTGCGGGATTTGCGCCGGCTGCCTTGGTGCTCGATCGACAACGAGGACAGCCGCGATCTGGATCAACTCACCGTGGCCGAATCGCTCCCGGGTGGCGCGGTGCGCGTGTTGATCGCGATTGCCGATGTAGCCGCGGTCGTGCGGCGGGGATCGGCGATCGATGCGCGGGCCGAGCAGAACACGACGTCCGTCTACACCGTGGCGAAGGTGTTTCCGATGCTTCCGGAAAGGCTATCGACTGATCTCACTTCGATGAACTTCGCGTGTGATCGACGGGCGATGGTCGTCGAGATTGATTTTGCGGCGGATGGCTCGGTGCAACGTGCGGATGTCTGCGAGGCGCTTGTATATAATCGCGCGCGGCTCAACTACAGCGATGTCGCTCGCTGGCTCGACGGTGAATCTTCCGCGCCGGCAGCAGTCGATGAAGTTCCCGGGTTGGCCGACAATCTCCGTCTCCAAGATGGCGCAGCCCACCAGGCCCGGCTGCGCCGGTTCAGCCATGGCGCGTTGACGTTCGAGACGGTGCAGGCCCGGCCCGTGTTCGCTGGCGGGGAATTGAGGGACTTGTCGCCGGACACCCCGAATTGCGCGAAGCAGCTGATTGAGGACTTCATGATTGCGGCGAATGGCGTCACGGCCGGCTTCCTTGGCGCACGAGGTTACGCCTCGATTCGGCGCGTGGTGCGAAGCCCAAAACGTTGGGACCGTATTGTTGCTTTGGCGACAGACTGGGGTGCGAGCCTGCCGGCGGAGCCCGACCCGAAGGCACTCGAGGTATTTTTGCGCGAAGCAAGAACCCGTTCACCCGACGATTTCCCGGAGCTTTCGCTGAGCGTGATCAAGCTGCTCGGCTCCGGTGAATACGTGCTCGAAGTTCCCGGGCAGCCGGGCCCCGGTCACTTCGGACTCGCGGTGAAGGACTACGCGCACTCCACCGCGCCGAACCGTCGGTTTCCTGATTTGATCACGCAACGCCTGCTGAAGGCGGCGCTCGCCGGCGTTCCGTCGCCTTACTCGCACGAGGAACTCGATCGGCTGGCGAGGC
>JBBRCR010000256.1:0-11827 GCA_038204695.1 Opitutales bacterium
AGAGTTCACAGAGAGGGGGAGGATGAAGACATGGGAGACGGGGAAGATGGGGAAGAGAATAAGACGCGGAAGATTCCGAAGTCTTCCGAGTCTCGCGTTCTTCCATGTCTCGCGTTCTTCAATTGCGTGCACGGCATCGAATACCTTGTGGCCTCCTGCCGTCTCCGTGTCTGAGCTCTGTGTCCTCTGTGCCCATGCCTTGGATTGGTTTAAGTGTGAAAAATTCGGCCTAACTTAGGCGGGCAGCGTCGCATCCTCTTTTCTCCATGTTCACCCTCGGCATCGATTACGGCACCAATTCAGTGCGCGCCCTCGTGGTGCGCGGCAAAGACGGGGCGGAGTTTGGCTCCGCCGTCGTGAGTTACCCCAGCGGGCATCAGGGCGTCCTGCTTGATCCCAAGGACCACAACCTGGCGCGGCAGCACCCCGGCGATTACCTCGTGGGCCTCGAGCAGAGCGTCAAAGCGGCGCTCGCCGCGGCGAAGAAAAAACGCGGATTCACGGCGGACAAGATCGTCGCCATCGGCGTCGACACCACGGGCTCGAGTCCCCTCCCCGTCGATGCGGCCAATCGCCCGCTGGCCGCGGACAAAAAATGGCGCAAGAATCTCAACGCGCAATGCTGGCTGTGGAAGGATCACACCAGCGTGCGCGAAGCCGCGAAGATCACGGAGCTCGCCGCGAAACACCGGCCGCACTTCATCGCGAAATGCGGCAACACGTATTCGTCCGAATGGTTCTGGTCGAAAATCTGGCACTGCCTGAACATCGCCCCCGATGTCTTCGCCGCCGCGCATTCCTGGGTGGAGCTGGCGGACTGGATTCCGTCGGTGCTCGCCGGAGCCGACGCCCCGGAAAAAATCGTGCGCGGCGTCTGCATGGCCGGCCACAAGGCGCTTTACGCGGATGACTGGGGCGGGTTGCCCGATCAGGAGTTCCTCGCGATGCTCGATCCCAAACTCGCCGGACTGCGCGATCGACTGTACGCGAAGGCCCACGATGCGACGGTCCCCGCGGGCAAGCTCAGCGCCGCGTGGGCGCAGAGGCTCGGGCTGCCCGCGGCCGTGCCGATTGCGATCGGCGAGATGGACGTGCATTACGGCGCGATCGGGTGCGGCGTAGCCGAAGGTGTGCTGGTTAAAGTGATCGGCACCTCCACCTGCGACTGCGGCGTCGTTTCCGCGGAGAAAACGATTCCGGACATTCCGGGAATTTGCGGCATCGTGCGCGGCGCGATCCTGCCCGGTTTTTATGGCATCGAAGCGGGCCAGTCCGCCGTCGGTGATATCTTCAAGTGGTGGGTGGAGGTGGTTTGCCGCGGCGACGGCCGCATGCACGCGCAATTCACGCGGCAGACCGAAAAGCAGAAGCCGGGCGAGGCCGGGCTCCTCGCGCTCGACTGGAACAATGGCAATCGCACGGTGCTCGTTGATCCGCAGCTGACCGGTTTGCTGCTCGGGCAGACGCTCTACACGACGCCCGCCGAGATTTACCGCGCGCTGATCGAAGCAACCGCGTTTGGCTCCCGCGCGATTCTCGAGCGGATCAAGGAATACGGCGTGCCCGTGGACCGCATCGTATGCGCCGGCGGCATCGCGGAAAAGAACCCGATGCTGATGCAAATCTACGCGGACATCACCGGCTGCACGATGCAGGTGTCCGGCTCCTCCCAGGCGTGTGCGCTCGGAGCGGCGATCTCCGCGGCCGTGCTGGCCGGATGCCACGAGAACTTCGCGACGGCGCAGAAGCGGATGACGTCGGTGAAGCCGAAGAGTTATCGGCCCATCGCCGGCAATCGGAAAGTGTACGACGAACTCTACCGCTTGTATCGGCAAGTCCACGACGCGTTCGGCGGGCTCAATCGCGCAACGGACTTGTCCGGCGTGATGAAGGCGCTGCTCGAAATAAAACGCATCGCCCACGCATAGCGCAGCGCGGCGGACAACGGGTTCAGTCACTACGCCTGGAACGACAGGGCGATGGCCATCGGAGCCGGCGCCGGCGGATTATTTCGTCGCATCCGCGATCCGTTCCGCCGATATTTTACAGAAATTTCCTGGTTAAAATGCCGCGTCCTCTTTCCTGGGTCCCCCCGCCTTTCCGGTTAGCGTGTTTTCTCGGCTTGGGGATTTCGGCCTTCGGCGTGGAATTGGTGGAGAAAGTCAAGGATCCCGCGCAGCTGAGCGGCCGATGGACCGACCCGACGACCTGGCAGGGCGGCGCCCCCATTCCGGACAACGTGCCGTCGGACCCAAATACCGTCTACGCGGCGCGCATCACCAGCGGCACAGTCGAGTTGGATGCCGACATCACGATCGCGAGTGTCACCATCGACACGTCCGGCGGACTCATCACCAGCGTCGCGAATCCGGGTCGAAAGCTGACGGTGCAGGGCAAAGGTTCGGCGTGGAGAGCTGGCTCGCTCCTCGGCACGAATGGTGTGGGTGAACTCGTGATCCGTTCGACGGGTGATCTGAGCACGCCTGATCTCTCGATTTCCGGCAGCACCCCGAAATCTCTCGGCAACTGGGTGCTTCGAAATTCCGGCTCCGTGCGTTGGGACGGCGGAAACATCAGCAGCGGCAGTGCGGCAGCGATCGTGAACAACAGTGGTGCGCTGTTCACGACCACGTTCGATGGCACGCTGGCGTATGACTTGGGCGGCGCGCAGACGACCTTCACCAATGCCGGCACGTTCAGGAAAACGGCCGGGAACGCCGGATCGAGAACGACGATCCAAACGGCATTCACGAACAGCGGTCTCGTCGACGTGCAGGCGGGCACCCTGCAGTTCGAGGGCAGCGTCACGAGCAACGGGGGAACGTTCGTCGCGCAGTCCGGTGGGACGCTTGTTTTCGCCGGCGGCCAGCAATTCAACGACGGTTCCTCGCTGACGGGGCCTGGCCTGATCCAGGCCATTGACGGCGCGACGACCGTCAGCGGAACGATCACGTTGGGTGTGTTCGAACTCGCCGGCGGCAGCCTGATGGGCAGCGCAATCATTGCGAGCGGCGTGTTGCGGTGGACTGGCGGCGGCCTGCGCGACGCCGCGACGCTGACGCTCAACCCGGGTGCGCAACTCGAGATTCTCGGCCCCGGCAACCGGGACTTTGGCCGCGGTGATGGCAATTCGTCCGGCGGCCGCGTGATCGACAATTATGGGCGCATCATCTGGGCGAATGCCGGCGACCTGCGCGGCGGCGATGGGGCGCAGATCATCAACCGCCCCGGCGCGATCTTCGAGGTGAAGAACGATCGCTCGTTCGGGCACAACGGCAACGGTGATCCCACGACGTTCACGAACAGCGGCACCCTGCTCAAATCCGCGGGCACAGGAACGACGAGCGTGCCGGCGCGGTTCAACCAGGATGCGACCGGAACGATCGCCGTGCTTTCCGGCACGATCGTGTTCACCAGCTCGTTTACGAACCAGAACGGCAGCTTTCTGCTCGCGAACGGCACGGGACTCGCCTTTTCGTCGCCTCTCCAGATCGGCACCGGCACGCTCGCCGGCGCAGGCACGGTCACCGCACCAGCGGTGATCGCGGGTGGAATGGTGGCTCCGCGCGCCTCGCCCGGCACGATGACGATCACGGGAGATCTGACGCTGCTGAGCACAAGCACGCTGCTCCTTGAACTGGGCGGGCTGCTGCAGGGCACACACTACGATTTCCTGAAGGTGGGTGGCGCGGCGCAACTGGCCGGCACGCTGGCGGTGAGCCTCGTGGACGGCTTCGTACCCGCGGCAGCGAACACGTTCACCGTTCTCACCGCCCACGGACTGGCGGGCCTTTTCAGCAACGTGGCGAACGGCCGGATTCTCACGACTGATGGCTTGGGTTCGTTTCAGGTGAATGCCGGCGGCAACAGCGCGTTCGGCGCGAACAATCTGGTGCTCTCGAATTTTGTCGCGGTGCCGGAGCCCTCGACGTGGGCCCTGTTGGGGACGGGCGTTTTACTCATGGCGTTCAAGCTGTATCGACGCCGGCGCTGAAGCCGCAGCTCGCGGGGCTGCGCGTTCTGCGAGACCGAGTGGCGTCGCTGTGAGATTAGTGAGTAGAGATGTCTGCGGCCGTGTGCCAGTGGCTGCGAGCGCCAGCGAGTGGATGCACTACGAATTGGGATCGAGTGCGCATCCACTCGCAGCCACGGAGCGGCCGGAATCAGCTGCCAGGCATAATGACCGTGCGATAACTTCGTTCTGGTTCTCGGGCTGCGTTGTGGTTTTTGTCCCATTTCGACATGAAGAAACCGCGCGCTCATTTCACCGGGATCGGAACGATCGGCTACGAAGGCCCGACGACGGACAATCCGCTGGCGTTCCGGCACTATAACCCCGATGAGAGGGTCGATGGCAAATCGGTGGCCGAACACCTGCGGTTTTCGATTGCATACTGGCACGCGTTCCGCGGCACGGGGAGCGATCCGTTTGGGCCCGGCACCATTCAGCGTGCGTGGGAAACGGGTCGCGATCCCGTTTCCGTCGCGAAGGTGCGGATGGATGCAGCGTTTGAGTTTTTCCAGAAGATCCGCGCGCCTTTTTATTGTTTCCACGATCGTGATATCGCTCCGGAAGGCCGCACGCTCGCAGAATCGAACCGGAACCTCGACGCGATCGTCACGCACGCCTACGACCTGCAGGCCGCCACCGGCATCAAGCTGCTCTGGGGCACGGCGAATCTGTTTTCCAATCCGCGCTATCTCGCGGGCGCGGCGACCAATCCCGATGCACACGTCTTCGCTTATGCGGCGGCGCAGGTGAAAAAAGCGCTCGAGGTGACCAAGCAGCTTGGCGGCGAAAACTATGTGTTCTGGGGTGGCCGCGAGGGATACGAAACGCTGCTCAACACGAACCTCAAACGCGAACAAGAGCATCTCGCGGCGTTCCTCCACATGGCGGTGGATTATGCGAGGTCGATCGGGTTCAAGGGACAATTCCTGATCGAGCCGAAACCGAAAGAGCCGACCAAGCACCAGTACGATTTCGACGTGGCGAGCGGCATTGCCTTCCTGCGCACGTTCGGCCTCGAAAAGTACTTCAAGTTTAATATCGAAACCAACCACGCGACGCTCGCCGGACATACCTTTCAGCACGAAATCGAAGTCGCCGCCGCCGCGGGCATGCTCGGATCAATCGACGCGAACGCGGGGGATTTGCTGCTCGGCTGGGACACCGATCAGTTCAACACCGACGTGCGGGAACTCACGCTCGCCATGGTTTCAATCCTGCGCGCCGGCGGGATCGGCCAGGGCGGCTTCAACTTCGATGCCAAGCTCCGCCGTCCGTCGATCGACCTGGAGGATCTCTTTCACGCGCATATCGGCGGAATGGATGCCTATGCGCTCGCCTTCAAGATTGCGCGTCAGATTCGCGCCGAGGGAAAACTCGATCGTTTCGTCCACGACCGCTACGCCAGTTTCGACACTGACTACGGCCGTGACATCGAAACCGGCCGGATCGGATTTCGACAGCTGGAAAAACTTGTCCTCACAAAACTCGGGGAGCCGACGCCGCGGAGCGGACGGCAGGAATATCTCGAGAACTTGTTTACCAGTTACCTCCACCGCTGAAGAGGGCCGCGATTCGTGCCACCCATGAGCGTTCCGCTGATTGGGTTAGGACTTACGGTCGTGGTAGGCGTCCACCCCAGCGACGGACGCTGCGATCGCTGGCACATCACGTTTCCCCAGTGGTCTAGGGTCGTCATGCCCCTTTCTCCGTTCGTACGCGCCCGCCCATTGGCAGTGGTGGCCGCCCTGCTGTTCGCGGCAGTGCCTTTCGCGAGCGGGGGCAACACGGTGGACCGCATGCAGGAGCAAGTGCTGAAGATGACGGAGTTCTTCGACACGATGCTGCCGGGCGTGCTCGAAGAGCACAACATGACGCTTCATTTCAGGCCGAAGCTGGGCGATTTGCGTGACGAGGAATACATGCGGCTGCCCCTCGAACTGCGTTATGGTTGGACCAAGCGGTGGGAGCTTTATGGCGGACTCACGCCGTTTGTCCCGAATCCATTCAACGGCGGGCGCGATCACCGCTGGGGCCCCGGCGAGATCAAGTTTGGCACGCGTCACGACGTCGGCGGGCTCCTGCGTTTTTTCGATGAAACGACGTTGGGCGTGGAGACCCGGGTGCCGTGGGGCAAGCCGCCAATCGAGTTGAACGATCATTACACGCATGTGCGGCCGTATGTGTCGGCCGCGCGAAAACTGCTGCGCTGGCCATCGACCACGTTCTATTCGAACGTGAGCTACGACCGCAGCGTGAAGCTCACCACACGCGGCGCGCCTCCGCCGGAAGCGATTCGTCGAAACATCATTGAAGTCGCACCCGGGCTGCTGTTCAAGCCGTCGGAGTTTGGCTACTTTGCTGAATATCGGTTCCGGCACATCGCCCACGAAAACGACTGGCAACTCGGCCACGAGATTCAGTTCGGCACCATCTGGGACGTCCCGATTGCCCGCACGGAGAAATGGAATCTTCCCGGCAAATGGCAGGTGGAACTGGGCTACAAGGTGCGCCATGAGGAGGGCGGCGATCTCAACCACGGCATCGCGGCGCGAGTCAACTGGCGCACGACGGTGCGTGAAGTGCTGGCGAAGACCAGCGCACCCTTCACCAAATTAACGCGGTGACGCGGGAAGGGACCCGCCGCCCCGGTGGGTTGGCGGGCTGGCCGAACGCGTGCAGGGTCTCGAAAAGATTGCGGCGACGGACCACCCTCGCCGTCATAAGGCCAGTGAAAGCATTCCTCGTCCTTCTCGCGCTCGTAATCCTCCCGGGTTGCGCCTCCGTCTCCGCGCGCAAGGTGGTCGCGCTCGAGCCATTTCAGCGCATCTTCGTGGTCGAGCGGCTGAACGACAATCACCGGCTGCACGAATACCTCGTGGCGGAACTGAAAAGGAGTGGGTACGAGGCCTCGTCGGGGCCCCTGACGATGATGCCTGAAAATGCGCAGGCCCTGCTGACCTACGACGCCCGCTTCGAATGGGATTTCAAGACGTACCTCGTCGAACTCAACCTGGAACTCCATACCGCCCACAGCCGGAAAAAACTCGCGGACGCCCGCTATTATCAGCCGTCGCTCGTGCCGAAGTCGCCCGCGCGCGTCGCACGCGAGATCATCACCCGCATGTTTGCGGTGGAGTCCAAGCCGGATGTTCCGGCGGAGTCCAGTCCGGCCGTGGCGCCCGCGGCGGTGCCCCGAATGCCGTAACTGGCCGGCGAATACGGGCTACTTTTTCGCGCTCTGCGGCTTCGCGTCACCGGGGGCGAGCCCGAGCGCCCACAGAATTCCGCCGAGGACGTGCTGTTGGAATTGCTGCGCGATTTCGGGTGAGTTCTTCCGGCCATTCTCCGTGTAGTTTGGATCCCACACATCCTCACGGTGACCGAGGGCGGTGTAGAAAACGCGTCCCTTGCCGTGCACTTTGTTCCAGGCGATGCCGTGGTACTCCGGCACCTTTGTCTGCGGATGTTTGTCGAGCGAGAGCAGACCGTGCACCTTGGCGCGTTCGAACTCCTTGAACTCATAGATCTCGTCAAACAGCGTCCAGGTCTTCGGCAGATGCTTGCAAGCGGCGTGCGCGGGATCCTCGTTGTTGCAATCAACCGAGACTTGCGGGCCATGGGTCATAAATGCGCCGCCCAGCATCTGGATGTAAGGCGGGAATCCCGCGAACTGTGAGGACTTTTCGAACGTGTCGGCCGCCGCGTGCACCCCAATGAAACCCTTGCCGGAGGCGATCCAGTCGACAAAGCCCTGCTTGTCCGGCAGCGGCAGGTCGCCCGTGGTGCTGGCGAAAAGCACCGCGTCGTAATTCCTCAGGTTCGCGGGGCTGAGCTTCTGCAACGCCGCCGCCAGTTTCGGCATGAGCACCTTCTGGTAGGCGGCCTGATCCTGGGCGAATTTTTCCATGGCCGCCTTGAACGCCGGATCGTCCGCCCCCGCCTTGCCTGGTCGCGGCCGCGCCGGGGCCTTCGGCAGATCCTCCGGCTGCCGCACATAGTCCACGGTGAATTTGCCGCTCTCCTTCGCCAGTTGGGCGACGATCTGTTCGGAGAGCGGGATGCAGCTGTGACGGAATCCGGCGGTGACCGTGACCATCAGGACCTTCTTGGGCGCGGTGGCGGCTGAAGCGGGGAGCGCCAGCAGCAGGGCCAGGGAGAGCGTGGTTAAACGCGAAAGAGCGCGAGTGGTATTCATGGAGTAAGTGCTGGAATCAGGCGCCGATTCAGCCGCTGACGCACGCCAAAAAGTCGAGAAGACTTGGAAGACGTAGAAGACGTAGAAGACTTGGAAGACGTAGAAGACTTGGAAGACGTAGAAGACATGGAAGATGGGGGAGACTTCGCGGTCTTCGATTTTTCCATGTCTTCCCCGTCTTCCCCGTCTTCCCTGTCTTCCATGTCTTCCCCGTCTTCGTCACGCCCCTTTTCAGATTGGCCCGGACCGCCGCCACTTCCAATGTCCCGCCTGCATGAGCGTTTCCGGTACCAACCCGCACCCCACTCCGATCGAAACCGAAACGATTTTGCCGGCGCATCTCCGATGGCTCGGCCATCCCCAGCCGCTGTTCACGCTTTTCTTCGCCGAACTGTGGGAGCGGTTTTCCTACTACGGCATGCGCGCGCTGCTGACGCTCTACATGGTGGCGCCGTTGATGAAGGGCGGCCTCGAAATGCCGACCGCAAAGGCGTCACTGATCTTCGGCACCTACACGATGTCCGTATACATGCTGTCGATTCCCGGCGGCACCATCGCCGACCACGTCCTCGGCTCACGCCTCGCGGTGCTCATCGGCGGTATCACGATCGCGTGCGGCCACTTCTCCATGGCGATCCCGAGCGAATTCTCGTTTTACCTCGGGCTCGTCCTCATCGTGCTCGGGACCGGCCTGCTCAAGCCGAACATCAGCGCGATGGTGGGGCAGCTGTACGCGGCTGGCGACACGCGACGCGATGCAGGCTTCTCGATTTTCTACATGGGAATCAACATCGGCGCCTTCCTGGCGCCGCTTGTCACCGGATTTCTCGCGCAGCACAGCAAGTTCCAGGAAATCCTCATCGGCTGGGGGCTGGATCCGTTGC
Organism: Opitutales bacterium; assembly: GCA_038204695.1. Taxonomy (GTDB): domain Bacteria; phylum Verrucomicrobiota; class Verrucomicrobiia; order Opitutales; family Opitutaceae; genus ER46. Next base: position 9,092 of record JBBRCR010000256.1, read on the forward strand.
ACTCGTGGCACTGGGGTTTTGGCGCGGCGGGCGTCGGCATGGTGCTTGGTTTGTTCGTGTTCGTCAGCTTCGGCGGTCCGCTCAAGCGCGTCGGACCTCCGCCGGCGCGGCGGCCGGACGCATGGAAAAAACCCGCCATCACGCTGGTCGGCACCCTGGGTCTGTGGGCGATCGTGCTGCTTTCGGACCAGCCATCGTTCAACTGGCTGCGGTATCTGTTCATCGTCGTCCCGATTGCGTTGATGATTGGGTTCGGGCGCTCGAAGATGCCGGACGCGCGACGCCTCGGCGCGATTTTTTTCTTCTTCATCGGCGCGTTCATTTTCTGGGCGCTGTTCGAGCAGGCCGGAACCTCGCTCAACCTGTTCGCGGACCGTTTCACAGCGACGCACGTCGCCGGCGTCGAGGTGCCGTCATCGTGGTATCAATCGGCCAATCCAATTTTCGTGATCATCCTCGCCCCCATCTTCGCGCTTCTCTGGACGAAGATGGGCGAGCGGCAGCCGTCGAGTCCGCTGAAATTCGCGTTGGGCCTGACGTTCCTGGCGCTCGCGTTTTCGTTGATGGTCCCGGCCGCCAAGTTAGCGATCCAGGGCCGTGTCAGTCCGCTGTGGCTGCTGGGACTTTATTTACTACAGACGGTCGGAGAGATGTGCCTGAGTCCGGTGGGGCTCAGCACCTTCACCAAACTCGCCCCGCGTCACCTCGTGGGCGCGATGCTCGGAATTTGGTTCCTGGGCGCCGCCTTCGGCAACAAGTTCGCGGGAGTCCTGGCGGCGAGTTTTGGCGAGGGCGACGCGAACACTCTCGACCGCTTCTTCGGCCAGCAGGCGCTCGCCGTCTTTATCATTGCCGGCGTCTTCTTCGCCCTCGCCCCGTGGGTCCGCCGGCGGATGGGCGACGTGCGCTAGAAGACGGGGAAGACTGGAAGACGCAGAAGACAGGAAGACGGGGAAGAAGGTAGGACGTGGAAGATTCCGACGTCTTCCTTGTCTCGCGTTCTTCGCATGTCTCGCGTTCTTCATTCGCAATGCACTGGACACTGCTTCTCCTCGCCGCTGCGCTCGAGATCGTCTGGGCCGTGGGACTGAAGTATGCGGACGGTTTCACGCGGCTGTGGCCGAGCGTCGGCGTGATTGCCGCGATGATCGCCAGCATGGGCTTGCTGGCGCTCGCAGCACGCGGTTTGCCCATTGGCACCGCCTATGCGGTGTGGACGGGGATTGGCGCCGCGGGCACCGCGATCGCCGGAATCTTCCTTTTTGGAGAAAGTGCCGCGGTGGGCCGTTTGCTTTGTCTCGGTCTCATTGTCGCGGGAGTGGCCGGACTGAAGATCCTCGGCAAGTGAATCTGTTCGGAACGGGCATCCGCCCGGCCGCACTTTCCCCTTCACTCACCCGCCCCCGCGCTGCGAGTCTGCACCATGCCGATCCGTGCCTGGTTTCCGACATTCATCTATTGCGAACCCCTCCAGAAGTCCGGCGCGGCGCGCCTGAATGACGAACTGGCCGACGAGTGCCGCCGTCTCCGGACATTCGATACGGCCGGCCGCCGGTGGTCGCAGAAGAATTATCCGGGCGGATACACGAGTTACGCCTCGATGAACGAACTCCACCGGTTCTCGAGCACGTTTGCGGACCTCGAGCTCAAGCTGACGCGGCATGTGCGCGCGTTTGCCCGCGCGCTCGATTTCGACCTGCGCAAGCGCACCATCCGGCTCAGCGACATCTGGGTGAACATCATGCCGCCGGGCGCGGCACACTCGCTGCACCTGCACCCGCTGTCATTCATCAGCGGCACCTATTACGTCGTGACGCCGAAAGGTTGCCCCGGGCTCAAGTTCGAAGACCCGCGGCTCGACCGGTTCATGGCGGCGCCGCCGCGAGTGCCGCAGGCGCGGCGCGAAAATCAGGTGCACGTCACGTACCCCGCAGAAGCCGGCAAAGTGATCCTCTTCGAAAGCTGGCTGCGACACGAGGTCGCCGCGAACCGCGTCGACGGGGAGCGGATCAGCGTCAGTTTAAATTTCAACTGGAGTTGAGCGGCGGTGGTTCAACCGCGCCGGGACCGCCCGCCGCGGCCTGAGCAAACGACAGGCGCCGCGCGTTGCTCCCGCGCGAGGAACTGGCGCATCGCATGACGCTGTGCACTCTAGGTGAACATCCGCATGAGCACCCAGCGAATGTTCATCGCCCTCCCGCTGCCGCCCGCGGTGCGCGACACCGTTGCTGCGCTGAGCCAAGCGCTCGCGGGGCTCGCTTGGACGCGTCCCGAGCAACTCCATCTCACACTGCGCTTTCTCGGCGAGGTGACCGACACCCGGCTGGAACCGATGGTTGAGCGGCTGCGCACCGTACACGTCGAGCCGTTCGTGCTGCCGATCGAAGGCGTCGGCACGTTTCCTCCCAAGCGGCCGCCGCGCGTCGTGTTTGTCGGGGTCGGCTCCGGGCATCCGCGCCTCTTTCAAGTGCGTCAGCGCCTCGACGATGCCGTGCTCGCCAGCGGACTGCCGCTCGACGTGCGCAGCTTTCATCCACACATCACGCTGGCACGCTGTGGCGAAAAACTTAGCCCGGCGGTGTTGCGATGGCTGCACACGCATCGCGAATTCGCGGCCCCGCCCTTCCGCGTGGAAACGTTCGACCTCTACTCCAGCGAGCTCCGTCCGACGGGGGCTGTGCATACGCTTCTGGAGCAGTTCGAACTGCGATGGACCTGAAAGCGCGCGCGCAAAAA
>JBBRCR010000257.1:0-11819 GCA_038204695.1 Opitutales bacterium
AGGGCAGGCCCTTGCATGTGACGCAGAACTGCACCTGCCGCCCGGTGACCAGCCCGAGCACCTCTTTGAACCGGGCGACGTCGTAGGGCACCTTGCCCGGCGCCATGTCGACGGCCATCGTGATCTGAAAGAGCCTCAAACCGGCGGCGTCGAGCGTCGTCAGCCGCTCTTCGACCTTGTCCAGCCAGATGTGGCCCACACCCGGATAGCCGAGTGCCTTGAGCATCTGCGCCTGTTCGGCAAAGGAGCGTTTCTTTGCGTCGTGCCAGTCGATGCAGAACGGGAAAAACGGATTCTCGGTGATTCCGCATTGCCGAGGTGGCGGGATGAGCGGCGTCGGCTCGGCGCGCAGCAGCGTCAGCGAGCCCACCACCAGAAGCGCGACGCGAACGCAGCGGTTCCAGGACTCAAACGAGTGATGCAAACGGAATGGGGCGAACCTGTTCATGGCGGAGAGGAAGGCGGTCGGTGGTGCGCGGCGAGCCGGAGCCTGCGTGCGGGGTTGGCGATCGCCCGTACTATTTGCGCGCCGGGCAGCGTCGCGCGACCGCGTTTGTCACGCACTTCTTGCCCGAGTCTTCGCGATTCTTGGGCGGCGGTGCGGCGTTCCGTCACTGGTCATCCAACCACTTTTCTGGCGAGAGTGGCTGTGAGCGCCCGCGAGTGGAGGCATGGGTGAACCGACGCGCCTGCCGCACCAATCGGTACCTGTCGGGTTAGCGCCGGCTCGCCGATTAAAACCGCCCGGAAAGCCCCGCCTTGATCGCCGGTGTAAACACCTGGTTGTACCGCGTCCGGCTGTTTACATAGATGAACGCATTCGCGATCGGATCATCGAACACGTTTATGACGTCGACGAAAAGCGTGAGTCGCGGGTGCCACCGGTACTTGAGATTTATATCAACGTTCTTCTTCGAGTAGTAATATACCCGGAGCAGCGGATTCGCATTGTAGTCACGCAGGTTCTCGGCGCGGTAGGTATACTTCACCTGCGCATCCCAGGCTCGCAGTGTATACGACACGCCCGCATTAAAGGTCTCGGGCATGAAGCCGGCGAGTTCGGCGCCCGTCATCGTCCCACTCGAAGACGTATAATTACCGCGGCTTTCGAGCTTGGTATAATTCGCCATCACGCCGAATCCTCTCCAGAGCCCCGGCAGCCGGGTGAAACGCTGATTATACGCCAGTTCGAAACCGCGTACGCGGCCGGAGCCGCCATTGACATTCCGGACCAGGTCGTAGCCCTCGTAATCTCCCTCGAACCCATTGTGCGGGCCGGATCCGACCACGCCGCCGGTGTCGCCATAGATGAAGTCCTTGATCTCCTTGAGAAACACGCCCGCGGACACGTAGCCGGCCGGCTCGAAATAATACTCGATCGATACATCAAAGTTGTCGGTCGTCTGCGGCCGCAGATCCGCATTGGCGGCCACGACGCGCATCGCATCATTGTTGATCGTGGTGGTGCGAAGCAGGTTCGAGAAATTGGGCCGGCCGATCCCGGTCGAATAGCTCGCGCGCGCGAGCAGGTTTGTGGATACGTTATACTTGAAATGCACACTCGGCAGTACGTTGCGGTACTGGCCTTCGTCCTCCCGAATATTGCTCCATTCCGCAATCGTCCGGCGCCGCAGTTCCTCCGGGGTGACCGCACCCACCCACGCGAGCCGGCGGGCCTGCTCCGCTGGCGTGATTTCCTGCCGCACGCCACGACCCGTGAGCCGCGTCTCCTCCACGCGGGCGCCGGCGGTGATATCGAGCCGCCCCAGCCGGACGTCTCCCATCAGGTAGGCCGCATAAACATCCTCGGTCACCTTGCCGTTGAACTGGCGCGAATCGCGCGTCGTCGCCAGGACGTTCTGGGTGAAGTCGCCCGGCCGGGTGCGCAAGTGCTGAACGAGCAGGTCCGGATCCATCGAGAGATTCGGAATGTAGCGGCCTTGGGCGGCACCGTAGCGGTAGTTCAGGTCGGCAAACTGGGCGACGTTGTCGTCGTTGATTCCCGTCGCCGGATTGCGGCCCGAAACGCCGTCGGGCCCGCCGTACGCGTACGCGGGCCGCTCCTGCCGGCGGTCGCGCTCCTGGCCGCGCCACCGCAGACCCGTCTTGAAGTTCGCGTTCACCGTGAAGGGCAGCCGCTGCTTCCAATTCACGTGCGCACCGCGGATGACGTCCTTGTCTTTATAATCTTGGAAATTGACCTGGGTAATCCGGTGTTCACTGCGGTCATATATACTTGGACCGCTGATTTGCGTGATGGTGGGATACAGCGGATCCGTACGGTCAAATCGAAAGCCAACGCCTGCGATCTGGACCGTCGGCAGAATGCGATGCTCGTCACCGGTCGAGGTCGAGAAGTTCGCGCCGTAGTCGAGGAGGCGGCGGTCGAAACGTTTCTCGCCGCTGAAGACGACGTTGATCGTTTCCGCCGCCCTCTTGCGGTGGAGCTGGGTGAAATTCGCCGGATGGTTGATCGTCTCGGTCACGGTTTCGGTCCAGCCCGGCCGGATCTGCGCTGCGGTCGGCGCCATCGTGAGGTGCCGGCGATCCAGCCGGTCGTTGTAATCCGAATACATCGTGTTGAGGAACACCCGGTGCGTGTTGCTCAGCTTGTAATCGACCCGCGCGCCGATCCCGATCCGCTCATGCTCGAGCCGGTCCTCGCCGAGGGTCGGCATGAAGAAATACGCCGGCACGTTGGTCGCGGCGGTCTGCTGCCAGTTTTGGTAAACCGAATCCCGCGGCTTGTGCGTCTTGTTGTAACTCGAAGTGAACAGGACGCCCACTTTCTGCTCCGCGCCAAACGTGTCGGAGTACGAGAACGAGCCAATCGGCTCGAAGGTGTCGCGATCGAGATTCCAGGACGTGCCGGCCATGTACGAAATAAAGCGGCCCTTGCGGTCGAGGGGCGATTTGGTGCGGAGGTTCACCGCACCGCCAATGGAATCCCCGTCCATATCCGGCAGGAGTGCCTTCGTCACCTCGATGCGCTCGACAAAGTCAGCGGGGATGCGGTCGATGGCGAAGCCGCGGCTGAGATCGCCGGTATTGCCGCTGGCGCCGCGAGTGCCGTCGACGGTCACGGCGTTCATGTCCGCCGAGATGCCGCGCACGGCGACGGAGGTCACTTCGCCCTCGAGGATTTCCTCAGCGACGCCGGGCAGCCGCATCAGCAGGTTGCCGAGGTTCTGATCCGCGATATTGCCGAAGGCATCAGCGGAGATGACGTTTTTCACGTTGGCGGCATTGCGCTGCTGGGTGATGGCAAGCGCGTTTCCTTCGCGCTCACCCGCCACCGTGAATGCTTCCATGGCGTAAACTTGCGAGGTGAGCGCGATCTCGCGGACGACGGACTGCCCCGCGCCCACCGTGAGCGGGAGCGTTTGTGAATCGAGTCCGGTATAGGAAACGGAAAGCTGGTATTCGCCGGGTGCGAGCGCGGGAAAGTAGAAGCTGCCGTCGCGGCCCGTCAGGGTGGTTTGGTGACCGGGCTCCAGGGTGAGGGCCGCACCGTCCAGGTAGGCGCCCGTGGCGATATTCTGCACCCGTCCGGAAACGCGGGCGTCCGTCAGGGTTGTCTGGGCGGCCAGCCCTGAGATCGTGGACGCCAGGACGAGGCCGGAAGCGAACAGGGCAAACGCGTTTCTCGAGTTCATGAGGTTTTCAGCGCTCGGTCAGAGCGAAGTGGGTGGGATGGGAACAATAACGGTGCGCCGGTCGAGCGGGTGGGAATGCCGCCGGCGAGGGGTCTCTCGTTCCGCAGAACCAAATCTCGTCAGCGCGCGAAGTCCAGAGCGAGATCAGGTTGAACCAGCCGCCGCCCCCTTAAGACGAAGTGATTGCCGGGGACCAGCGAAGGGAGCCGGTGAGTGAGTGGAGGCAGCGCGCCAGCCCGGAGATTTCCCACTCCCGATGACAACATCCCACACGCTGTTGCAGCTGGCGCCGGTCTTTGACCGGCGTCTCGCCAGTCGAAGGCTGGCGCTACCGTGCATGCTGCTTGCACAAAGTGCGAAATTTCCGGGCTAGTGGCTGCGAGCGCCAGCGAGTGGATGCAAGAGGGACGGCAGCCCGCCCTCGCTGTCCACCCTGCCACGACTCCGCGGATACGCTACGGCGCGGGCGCCGCCTTCGGCGTGCCGCCGATCTTCCAGTGCTCATTGTCGAACCGGGCCGTCTTCATCAGATTCAAGGCGCGCGCCACGAGCTCCGGGTTTTGCGCGGCGACGTTGTTCTTCTCTGCAATGTCGTTCGACAAGTCGAAGAGTTGAATCGGCGCCGTTAGGGATTTCAGCCGAAGGGCCTTCCACCGGCCATTGATCAACAGCGCCTGGCTGACGCCCTGCTCGTAAAACTCCCAGTAGAGGAAGGGATGCGTCGACTGCGTCCCACGCCCGAATAGCGTAGGGGCAATGCTGATACTATCGAGCTTCGGCGGCGCTTTGGCTCCGCCCAGTTCGGCGAAGGTCGCCATCATGTCGCCGAAATAAGCGACGTGCCCGGATTGCGTGCCCGCCTTGATCCGGCCCGGCCAGCGGGCGATGAACGGAACGCGGATGCCACCATCGGTGAGACTCCGCTTCAATCCGGTCACGGGGCCACTGACGTTGAAAAATGCCGGGTCGTAATTCGGTCCCCCTTCGCGGTGCGGCCCATTGTCGCTCGTGAATATAACGAGGGTTCGCTCGTCCAGGTTGAGCTGCTTCAGCCGGGACATGAGCGTCCCGACGTCGCGATCCATTCGCGTGATCATGGCCGCGTGGTTTTTGACCGAGTCAGGCCACGGTTTGTCGGCATACGGACCCTGGTCGGGCACTTCGTTGCCGTCGCCCAGCGCCCGGGCCCGCTCGTTGTTGGCATGGGGCGTGACCAGTGCCAGATACAGGAAAAACGCTTTGTCCTTGCTGCGCTCGATAAACGCGAGCGCCTCCTCGGTGATCGTATCGTCACCATATACGAGGCGTTTTTCCGAATAGCCCGAGCCCTCGGCGGTGCCAAGACGCACGATGTCATTGGGGAGGCTGACCTTCTCCCCATTCCGCCACAGGTAATCCGGGAAGTGGTTGTGCGCGTGGCTCTGGTTGAGATAACCGTAGAAATAATCGAAGCCGTGTTTGCGCGGTTCGCCGGTCGAGCCCGCCTCGCCTAATCCCCATTTGCCCACGAGTGCGGTGGCGTAACCGGCCTGCTGGAGCACGCGGGCAACGGTCGTGTCCTCGGGCGTCAGCGTTTGGGCGGCGACATTGCCGCCGCCGGCGTTGCCCCGCACCCGCGTGTGGCCCATGTGCAATCCCGTCATGAGCACGCTGCGCGAGGGCGCGCACACCGTGTTCCCGGCGTACGCTTGCGTGAACCGCATGCCTTCAGCCGCCATGCGATCGAGGTTGGGCGTCTGGATGAGTTTCTGGCCGTAGCAGCCGAGTTCGCCGTAGCCAAGATCGTCGGCGAGGATAAAGACAATGTTCGGTTTTTGCGGCTGGGCGAAACCAAGTCCGGCAAGCGCAACCAATAGAAACAGTCGAGTGAGGAAAGCGCGCATACGGTGATCGGAGCGATTTGCCGTCCCAGAGCAATCACTGATCCTGACCAAGCCGCCCGTCAGGATCATGCGGACCCCACCCGGCGCCACCGGGATGGCCGGCATCGCCAATTACGGCGCCGACGTGTTTCCGGCCGGGGCGCCTCGCCGCCGGGGAGGGCACGCGCCACGTTGCCTGCACGAAAATGAAGGGCTGGCTTAGATACGACGATGCGCTCGACGTATGGGGCGTGCACGGCGTGGGCGGCACCGTCGGGTTGCTGGTGGCCGGCGTCTGCGCGACGGCGGCGTCCAACCCAAATTTAACCCTCAATCTCGCGTCGCTCGCGGGCAATTCCCTTTGGCGCGAGCAGCTGAAAGGGATTGGCATCACCCTGGGATGGACCACCCTTGGCACCGCCTTGGTTGCGCTCGTCGTGCAGCGCCTCCTTGGGTTGCGCTCGACCATTGAAGCCGAAGTGGAAGGCCTCGACGTGAACGACCATGACGAGGAAGGCTACATTTATGAACCGAAGTCCTGACGCGTGCGGGTTGGCCCCATGAAATTAATCATCGCCATCAACAAACCGTACAAGCTGCAGGAAGTGAAAGCGGCCCTGGCCGAGGCCGGGGTGGAGGGCATGACCGTAAGCGACGTGAAAGGCTTCGGCCGCCAGAAGGGGCACATCGAGATTTATCGCGGCAGCGAATACACCGTTGATTTTCTGCCCAAGGTGAAACTCGAGGCGGCCGTTCGCGATGAGGCGGTGGGTGCGGCCGTCGAGGCGATCGCCCGCGCGGGAAAGACGGGGAAGATTGGCGATGGAAAAATCTTCGTGCTGCCGCTGGAAGAGGTGATCCGCATCCGCACGGAGGAGCGCGGGGACGCGGCTGTTTAGCCGGAGCCATCGCCGGGGGCGCTTCCGGCTCGTCTGGGGGCCGGGGCGAAATCAGGACGCTGGGCAGCCGCAGCCGGCCCTGGAACCCGTGAGGTGCACCGGCACGCGAGATACGCCGTGCCGCTCGCAGGAGCTCGGGCGCGAGGCTCCCCCAACGGTGGACGCCAGTCCTGGGACTGGCGCCACCTCGAATCTGGACGACTTCAATTCCGTGCGGTCAGGTATGCAGCGACCAGCCCGCGCGGTACTCGCGGCGGAGGAATTTGTTGGCGTCCGCGTTGTTCGTGATCCGCCCGGTCGCGCCATCGTAGGCAAGCTTTCCGCCGGCCCGATAAGCGACGAGTCCGAGGGCCATCATTTCGGTCATCCGCCCGTTGTAGTCGAAATTACATGACGTCTTAAGGTTGCCCTTGCATGCCTGGATCCACTCCTCCTGGAACCCGCCAGACTTCGGCGCCACGGAGTCCTTCGACGGCGTGCGGTAGTAGGTCATGTCGGAGTCGTCTCCGGCGGGCAGGATCATCCGGGTCGTGAAATCCGCCACGAGGTTGCCCTTGGTCCCCTTGAACATGGCGCCGTGGCCGATCTTCTTGAGGTCGACATACGATTTCGGTGCCGTCGGCATGGCGCCGCCTTGATACCAGCTCACGCGAATCTCGGGTCGCCAGTTGTTCGCGGGAAGGTCGAAGTGAGCGGTCATCTCGACCGGGGTCACATCGGGATTGAAGGCATCTCCCGTGGCTTCGGCTGTGGTCGGCAGCCCGCCATCGATGGCGTTCCAGGCAAGATCCATCGTGTGATTGCCCATGTCGCCAACCTGCCCGGTGCCGAAGTCCCAATACGGATTCCACGACAGGCAATTCGAGCCCGGCGTCGGGCCGGCGAAATATCCGGGATTGTACGGATGTACCCGTGACGGGCCGAGCCAGAGGTCCCAATGCAAGCCGTCCGGCGGCGAGCCCTCGGCCGGCAGATATCCGGGCCGCGGCAGCTGGCGGTTGCCCCAAACGAAGACGCCACGCAATTCGCCGATCGAGCCGTCGCGCACGAGTTCGCGCACGCGGTCGAAATTCGGATTCGCATGCCGCTGGGTGCCGGCCTGCGTGGCGATCTTGTCCTTCAATTTCAAGTACGTCGACCGGACGAGCCGCGCTTCCTCGACCGTGTTGCCAATCGGTTTTTCGCAGTAGACGTGATAACCGCGATTCATCGCCGCCACCGAGATCAAGGCGTGGTGAAAATCCGGGGTGCAGCAGACGACGGCGTTGATGTCTTTTTGCTCCAGACATTTTCTCCAGTCGAAATAGGTCTTCGCACCGGGGAACTTCTTCGCCGCGATGCCCAGGTTTTTTTCGTTCACATCGCACAATGCCACGACGTTTTCCGTCGAGATGCCATTGTAATGCTGGGTGGCCCGGCCCCAGGCGCCAATGAGCGCGATGTTGAGTTTGTTGCTGGGAGCATTGCGTCCGAACAGCGTACCGCGCGGCAGGATCAACAATCCCGTGCCGGTGGCGGTCGCGGCCTTGAGAAAACGGCGACGATTCATAGCGTGCATCACCGCTGAATGTGCCGTCGTCGAAGAGAACGTCAACGGGGCACTCCGCAAAAATGTGCCCTGGTCACGCGGCCGGCCGTCGTCTGCCGCCATGGCGTGCGCCGCGGCCCGGGGGCGCGAATTTAGAAATGATGCCGCCGCGTCAAACGTTGACGCGTTCTGCGCAAATTGTGCAGAGACAATTCCGCCCGCCGGGTGCTTCCTTGCGCCCGCGTGGTGGAGCAAGTTCGCGTCACCGCGCAATGTCACCATGCGCACCTCGAAAAAAGCTCCGGCGTCCACCGCCAAGCCGGTCACCCGCCGCCGGTTCCTGCAGACATCCGTCGCCACCGCCCTCGCCGTCAGTTTCGAGGAACGCGCGCTCCTCGCAGCGCCGGCGGCCGCCGTCCCCGCCGCGCCACCTCCCGCCGCCGCGCCGCTCGTCGCCGGGAAAATTGGTGCGGTTCAAATCAGCCGGCTGATTTGCGGCGGCAATCTCATCAGCGGTTACGCGCACAGCCGCGACCTCATCTACGTTTCCACGCTCCTGAAGCACTATTTTTCCGAGGAGAAAATCTTCGAAACCTGGGCGCGGTGCGAGCAGCAGGGCATCAACACCATGGTGGCCAGTTCCTCCGATCCGCGCTGTGCCAGCCTGTATCAGAAATACGTCCGTCAGGGCGGGAAAATTCAGTACATCGCCCAGGTCAACCCACGGGAGGACGATTTGACGACGTCGATCCGGCTTGCCGCGGACGCCGGCGCCGTGGGCGCATTTCTGCTTGGTAACATTGGTGATCAATGGGCCCGTTCGGGCGCGGTCGGCCGCATCGGCGAGGTCGTCGATATCATCAAGCAACATGGCTTGATCGCCGGCGTGGCCGGACACGCGCTCCGCACGGTGATGGCGGTGGAAAAAGCGGGCATCGCCAGCGATTTTTACGTCAAGACCCTCCACCACGATAACTACTGGTCCAAGCGCCGCCCGGATCAGAATAGCGAGGTGATCGATAATTACCGGACCGACAACTACTGGTGTATGGACGCGACCGAGACGATTGCGTACATGGCGAAGGTCAAACGGCCCTGGATCGCCTACAAGGTGCTGGCCGCCGGGGCGATTACACCGCGCGACGGTTTTCGCTATGCCTTCGAGAACGGGGCCGATTTCGCGCTCGTGGGCATGTTCGATTTTCAGGTTGCCGCCGACGCTGCCCTCACGCGCGACATCCTTGCCAGCAACCTCACGCGGGCGCGCAGTTGGATGGCGTGAGCGGGTGTTTCGCCGGCCCGGCTAAAATTTCATTCCTCACGTGCGCTGCAGGCCTGGCGCGGAGATTCGCCCCGCGGGGTTTTCGGCGAGCAGCGGGTCGTATGAAATTTTCATCCGGATCGTGCAGGTTCGCGACGATTTTGAGCGCCCAATCCTTGAGTCACAGAGCGCACAGAGGTCGAACAAGAGGACACAGAGGCGGCCAGACAGACCAGCAGTTGCCTTTCCCTCTGTGGCCTCCTGCCGCAGTGGGAGCCGCGGCAAATCTCCGCATCGCGCAACATTTCAGCCTGACGCATACGGCCGGCGCGCCCATGGTCAGAATGCCCGCATGCATGATTCCCACCGACTTCGCGTGACCCAGGCGCCCATCATTCCTGTCATTGCCGACCTGATACGTGCAACCCCGGGCACGATTTCGCTGGGGCAGGGGGTGGTGGGCTACGGTCCGCCGGAGGCGGCCTGGCGGCAGGTCGGGCGTTTTTACGCCAACCCCGCGAATCATAAGTATCAGCCCGTGGGCGGGATTCCCGAACTGGTGGCGGCCATTCAGCAAAAGCTCGCGGCCGAGAATGGCGTGCGGATCGATGCGGGGAACCGGTTGATGGTGACGGCGGGCGGCAACATGGCGTTCATGAATGTGGTGCTCGCCATTGCCGATCCGGGCGACGAATTCATCCTGTCGACGCCGTATTACTTCAACCAGGAGATGGCCGTCACCATGACGAACTGCCGGCCCGTCCTGGTGCCCACCGACTCGCGCCACCAGCTTGACCTCGATGCGCTGGCGGCCGCGATCACGCCGCGCACGCGGGCGATGGTCACGGTCTCGCCGAACAATCCCAGCGGCGCGGTGTACCCGAAGGAGGCGTTGCGCGCGGTCAACCGGCTATGCGCGGACCACGGGCTGTTTCACGTGCACGACGAGGCGTATGAGTATTTTACCTACGAAGGCGCCGCGCATTTTTCACCGGCGTCGCTCGCCGGCAGCGAGGCGCACACGATTTCGCTCTTTTCGATGTCGAAAGCCTTCGGCTTCGCGAGCTGGCGCATCGGGTGGATGGTGTATCCCGCCGCGCTCGAGGCCGCGATGCGCAAGGTGCAGGACACGCTGATTATTTGTCCGCCCGTGGTGTCACAGTATGCGGCCATCGGGGCTCTGGAAGAGGGCGCTGCTTACGTGCGCGAGCAACTCCAGCGAATCACCGAGGTGCGGCGGGTGGTGCTGGCCGAACTTGCGCCACTGACGGCGGAGGGGATTTGCGAAGTCCCGCCGGCGCTCGGAGCGTTTTATTTTCTCCTGCGGGTGCAGACCGATCAGCCGCCCCTGGCGCTTGCGGAGCGGCTGATTCGCGAGCATCGCGTGGCGGTGATACCGGGCAACGCATTCGGCCTCGAGCACGGCTGTCACCTCCGTGTGGCCTATGGCGCTTTGGATAAGCACACGGCGCAGGAAGGCGTGGGGCGACTGGTGGCCGGGCTGCGGGCGCTCACGCGTTAGGCGAAAATTTCACAGCTTCTATGACAACACGCTGGCGGAGCCGCTCGAGAGAGTGGCGCCGGTCTTTGACCGGCGTCCCGCCAGTCGGAGACTGGCGCTACGGGCGAAAACGCGGGCGCAGGGTGCGCTAATAGTTCTGCGAATCGCGCATCTTTGCGATGCCGCGGCAGGAAACTTCCCGGTTGGCCATCCAGCTACTTCGTCACCCGACCGATGCCGAACTGATCGCCGTTCCGGATTGGGACTGTGCCGCGAAAATGAATCTCGACCAGTTTTTCGCTGTGGACAGCCGCGCCGGTCTCGTCCTTCAGCCCGCCGATGATCTTGCGGGTGGCGACGTCGATGATGTCGCCGGTCGATGGATACGCGAGCTTGCCGTCGAGGCTGAACGTAATCCAGCCCGGCTGGTCGCGCACTTCGATGCTGGCGACCTGCTTCGGTGGCATGACCGTCGCGTCGAAGACGTGCATCCGCTGGTTGGCGGCATCGCACACCCAGACTTCCCGTTCATCCGGCGTCAGCCCGACACCATGGCTCGGGCAGCCATGCCGTTTCGGCACGCCCATCTTGAAACCCTGCACCTCGATCCGGTGCAACTTCTGGCCGGTCCGCAGATCGCCGATTTCGAAACCGAGGAGTCCGTTGACGTTGACGAAGCACAGCGTCTGGCGGCCGTTCACCGTGAAGGGGCGGATGGCGGAGCCAAACGGCCCGACTTCCTTCGAGATGGAGTGGTCCCTCGTGTCGGTCACGCGCAGCAGCGGCGACTTGAGCCCGGCCAGGTACGCGTGTTTTCCGTCGAGTCCATAAACGGTGTTGTGGGCTCCGGATTTTGGCACCACGCGCGTGATGACATCACCGCTCAACGCGTCGACCACGTGCCAGTGATCCTTCTCGAGCGATGGGAGGTACATCGTGCGACCATCGGGGGAAAGGGCCATGCGATCACAGCCGCCCTCGTAGGTTTTCTCCCAGAGGATTTTATCCGTCGTAAGATCGAAAGCGGTCAGCGTTTGGGTCGTGGAAACGTAGAGCCGGCCGGTGGCGGCACTCGCCACGACGCCCTTGACGTTGAGCGGCTTCTTGTCCGC